>NZ_CP066171.1:0-301829 GCF_028867705.1 Thermoleophilum album
CGCCCGCAGATTTGCACGCGTTTTGCGAGATGCGGCCGCCGACCTCCGAAACAGCAGCAATGCCGGCCATAGACTGCGCCGCGTAGATGATCTCCAGCCACCGACTGCTCACCCCGACCCGAGCACGGCTAGCCAGGCCCCCAGCAGAGCTAGCGGACGAATCGTCCGCCCCTGATACTCAGCCTTCAGTCGACTTTTCGCTTGCCAGCGACCTCAACGACCGTTTCCACCACGAGTTGTCGCAGCTAGTCCCACGCGTCGCTTACCGCTTGTGGCTTGCAGACCTGTCCTTGAAGGCGCGCGATGGCGACGCGGTCGACGTTGTCGTTGCCCCATCCCGCCTGCGCTGGGTGACGGAGCGCTACTCCGAGGTGATCATCCGTGCGTGCGAACGCGCAACCGGATCCGCTCCTCGCGCAATCCGAAGCGATACGTCACTTGGCGACGACAGCGCCAGCGCAACGCCGCCCGCCCATCGACCGCACGACAGTCTCGCCCTTCCCCGCGACCCCGACCTCACGTTCGAGACGTTCGTGGTCCACGAGGGATCACGGGTAGCTCACGCCGCCGCCCTCGCCCTCGCCGAATGCAGCGACACCCCCTTCTCGATACTCCTCCTCACCGGGCCTACAGGATGTGGCAAATCCCACCTCCTCAGCGCCATCAAACACCTCGCCGCCAGCCCCGCCACCAACACCACCGTCCTGCTCACCGACAGTGACCACCTCACGCGAACAATCGCAACGGCGGCTCGCAAGAGACGCGTAACCGACGTCGCCACACTACTCGGATCATTCGACCTCATCCTCGTCGACGACGCACACACCCTCGCCGGCCGCCCAACCACGCTCGCAGTGATCGCAGAGCTCGCACGCTCCTGCGCAACTCGCGCAAAGCGCCTTGTCCTTGCCGCCACCAGCGACTCCGATAACCCGCCCCTCGCGCTCCCCCTGCCCGACACCTCACTCCTCCACGTCGAGCTCTCCCCACCCGAGCCGCCTGCCCACGTTCCGATCCTCGAACAGCTCGCACGACGCCTTGGCGTCGACCTCCCGCCACAAGCCCTCAAACGCATCGCGGAGATCTCGCCCCCGCTTCCGAGTTCGCTCGCCCACTCCCTCTTGCGCGTAAGCGCTTACGCGAGCCTCCGCGGCGAACCACCCAGCCCCGAGCTCGTCGATCGTGTCCTCGACCGCATCCCTCCTGCCGAAACCCCCCGACCCGACAACCCGACAGAGCTGCTCGCCAGCGTCGCACGCGCCTTTTCCGTACCCCTCGACTCCCTGCGCGGTCGCTCCCGCGCCACCCTTCCCTCTCGAGCTCGCGCCGCCGCGGCACTACTACTCCGAGAGACACTCCGTGCCTCCCTCCCCGAGATCGGGCGCCTGCTCGGGAACCGCAGCCACACCACCATCATCGGCCTACTCCAATCCGCACAGCGCCTCCTCGACAGCGACCCGCAGTTCGCTCACGCCGTTGCCAACGCACGCGCCTCCCTTGCCCGACCCGAGCTCAACCCTTCCTTGCGCCACCGTTCCGACATTCACCCGACAGTTCGCCCCACCACCACGCAACCGCACCCCACCCGACACCGAACCGACAGTTCCCGTGAACGCCCAGCATAAGCTTCCCGCGCCTCTCGCACTCCAGCCGACAACATCCGACCCTCCTACGACAATCCATCACTCTTGCAAGTAGCAATCGACAGATCCGCCCTCGCCTCTGCAACCGCGATCGCCGCTCGCGCGATATCGACCCGAACGTCCCTTCAGGTTCTCACCGGCATCCATCTCGATGCCCAATCCGACCACCTCCGCCTTACGGCGACCGATCTCGAACTCGCGCTTTCCGCCACGGCGCCCGCCACCGTCGCGCACGCCGGATCGACTGTCGTACCTGGCCGCATCTTCTCCGAGATCGTTCGCTCCCTTTCAGCCCCTTCCGTCGAACTCGCGCTCTCTGACGACACACTCTCCCTCACCGCGGGCAGCGCGCGTTTCTCTCTGCGCACTCTCCCCTCTGACGACTTTCCCCTCCTCGACACCACCCCGCACTCCTCGCCCCTCTCACTCCCAGCCACACTCCTCACCGAAGACATACCGCGTGTCGCCCGTGCCGCCTCGCGCGACGAGACTCGCCCCCATCTCACAGGAATCCTTCTGACGGCAACCGGCGACCACCTTCGACTCGTCGCCACCGACTCATACCGCCTCGCTCTTTGCGAGCTCGCTGCACCCACCACCACACTCGACGTCAACATCCCCGCGCGGTCTCTACAAGAAGTAAGCCGTATCGCCGCCAACAGCGAAGCACAATCAGTCTCGCTCGCAGTCGACGGTAACCGCGCCCTCTTCTCGATCGACTCCGTCCTCCTCCAATCCCGGCTCGTCGAGGGCCGCTTCCCGAGCTACGAACAACTAGTCCCCGCCGAATGGGACCACGAAGTTCATGTCGACCGCATCGAGTTGCTCGACATCGTCAAGCGCGTTTCCCTTGTTGCTCAACAGCATACGCCTCTGAAATTGACACTCTCGTCTGGACAACTCACGCTCTCCGCTCAGGCACCCGACGTAGGCGAAGCCACCGAGTCTCTCCCTGTCTCCTACAACGGCACTGGCCTCACCATAGGCTTCAACCCAGTCTTTCTGCGTGACGGACTAGAGACAGCACTCGAGGACTCAGTCGTGCTCCGCTTCCTAAGCCCCCTCCGCCCCGCCCTGATTGAATCGACAAGCTCCGACAACTCTAAACGCTTCCTCTATCTTGTTATG
Source organism: Thermoleophilum album (assembly GCF_028867705.1). Lineage (GTDB taxonomy): Bacteria > Actinomycetota > Thermoleophilia > Solirubrobacterales > Thermoleophilaceae > Thermoleophilum. The sequence goes on from NZ_CP066171.1 coordinate 2,772, forward strand.
CCGATAAGGCTTGACTCCTAAGCGTGTGCTTCTTACCAGCGTAAGCCTTCGTAGCTTTCGCTGCTTTGATAAATTCGATATTCCTCTCGACGGTGGACTGAACTTGCTGGCTGGCCCCAATGGGGTTGGCAAAACAACAGTTCTTGAAGCCATCTATGTAGCACTCACTGGAACACCACTGAGGCATGGAGGACCAACCGCCTTGGTGGCCTGGGGTAAGCCCTCCGCTAGTGTCATTCTGCGCTTTATCCCTGACCCTTCCGAGGCCCAAAGGCGCTACGAACGGTCGCTAATCGCAAAGTGCAGTCCTAGACGAGTGAGCTCCCTCCTCGACTCCGTACCGCTCTCCCGCACTGAGCTCGAGAAGTTGCGCCCACCCCTGTGTGTATTCACACCTGCGCGCGCCGAGATCGTCCGCGGGAGCCCTGGGTTTAGACGCTCACACTTCGACACCCTCCTGTCCGCCCTCAACCCCTCTTACGCACAGCTGATCCGCCGCTACGGGATATGCCTGCAGCAACGGAACACTGCGTTATCCACCGCCCCGGACGCACACGTTGATGCGTGGGATGAGCAACTCGCTGCTCTGGCCTACGAAATCCACACCCACCGCAGCCAACTCGTCCAGCGCCTGGTTCCATTTATCGAGTGCAGGGCTCGCGCACTTGGTTTGATGGGCGTCTGCGTGAGCTACCACCCCCACGGCCCTGCTGGCAGCCCGGAGGAGTGTCTTGACGCTCTCCGCAGAGCACGGCCTAGTGATCGTCTAAACCGCCGCACCAGCGTGGGCCCCCACCGTAGCGACTTCACCTTCGACCTCGCGGGCCTTCCCGCCCGGACGGCGGCATCGCAAGGCCAGCAGCGCCTTATAGCCATAGCTCTTCTCCTCGCCGAGGGCGATCTCCTCGCAGCTGTCCGCGGGCGCGTGCCACTGTTCCTATTCGACGATGCGCTCTCCGAGCTCGACCCGCACTCGGCAGAACTCGTCCTCGCGCAACTGTCAGCCACCCACCAATCCGTCCTCACGGCTACACACACCGCCCGACTTGCTCAACATCCATCAGCCACCATCATCGATTTAGCGCCTTCCAGCGAACAGGTGCACTAAAGGTCATTACATGCGTCGCATCGCCCCGCGCCATCTCTCTCGCATCATTGCCACCCTTTCTCTCCCTGGCGCCGATCCGTCTCCGGAAGCCGACCCGGCTCTTACTGCACTAACTTTTGCTTGGCGCGATGTGGTCGGTACCCTTATCGCGACTCACTCTCAGCCCTGCTCATTAGACGACGGAGTGCTTACGTTGTCTTGTAGCGAGCCGGCCATCGCTTCTGAGCTGTGCCTGCGTGAACGCGACTTGTGCCACGCACTATCGCAGCGAGGCTTTCGCGTTGCTGCGATCCGAATCCGCTCCCCCCGCACTTAATCCCGCGCTCTACCAACAGCTTTTCTCCGCCGATACCGCCGAGCGACTTGATAAACTTCAGCTGCGCCCCTATTCCTGCCATCCGGCAGCGCGCATTGAGTCCCATTTCCACGTCTACTCGCCACGCACTTGTCCGACGACAACCGCAACACAAGCTCGCAAAAGGGGAGCGACTACACCGCTAAGGATATCGCCGTCCTCGAGGGCCTCGAGCCTGTCCGCAAGCGGCCCGGGATGTTCATCGGGTCCACCGGAGTTCGGGGCCTGCACCACCTCGTGTACGAGGTTGTCGACAACTCTGTCGACGAGGCACTCGCGGGCTTCTGCGACACGATCGAAGTCGTCATCCACCCCGACAGCTCGGTTACGGTCACCGACAACGGGCGCGGAATCCCCGTCGACATTCACAAGGAGACCGGTAAGCCCGCCGCCGAGCTTGTTCTGACCGTTCTTCACGCCGGCGGCAAGTTCGGCTCGGGCACGGGCTACAAGGTATCGGGCGGTTTGCATGGTGTCGGAGTGTCGGTTGTGAACGCCCTTTCGGAGTGGCTACAGCTCACCGTCTGGCGCGACGGTGGTGAGTGGCACCAGTCATACGACCATGGTGTACCGAGAGGACCCTTGAGTCGGGTCGGTCCATCCGATCGCACTGGCACCAGCATCACCTTCCGTCCTGACCCCAACATTCTTGAGACACTGGACTTCCAGCGCGAAACTCTCGCTCAGCGGTTCCGCGAGCTTGCCTTCCTCACTCAAGGGCTAAAAATTACCTTTCGTGACGAGCGCGGCGAGCCCTACGAAGAAACCTTCTACTACGAAGGCGGCATCAGCGACTTCGTCCGATATCTGCACTCGCAAGGAACTCGTCAGCCAATCCACCCCACGATCATCACGATATCGGACGCTGACGCGTCGACCGGCGCTCAGGTCGACATTGCGATGCAGTGGAACGACTCCTACCAGGAATCGGTTCTTTCCTTCGCTAACAACATAAATACGCATGAGGGCGGCACACACGTTTCCGGCTTTCGCTCCGCCCTGACGCGGACACTCAACGGCTACGCCCGGCAGAAGGGTGAGCTGAAGGAAAAGGACAACAACCTTCAAGGTGAGGATGTGCGCGAAGGCCTCACCGCCGTGATCTCGGTCAAGCTACCTGAGCCGCAGTTCGAGGGCCAAACCAAGACCCGCTTGGGCAACCCGAACATCGAGGGCTTCGTCCAGCAGGCTGTGAACCGCGGGCTAGCGGAGTTCCTGGAGGAGAATCCCTCCGAGGCCCAGCGGATTGTTCGCAAAGCGATTCAGGCTGCCCAAGCGCGCGAGGCGGCACGCAAGGCGCGGGAACTTACACGTCGCAAGAGTGCACTCGAAAACAGCACGCTCCCAGGCAAGCTGGCCGACTGCACGGTACGGGATCCGCAGCTAGCAGAGCTGTTTGTTGTTGAGGGAGATTCGGCTGGTGGCTCCGCGAAACAGGGACGCGACCGACACACGCAGGCGGTGCTACCGCTGCGGGGCAAGATCATCAACGTCGAAAAGAATCGAATCGACAAGGTGTTGTCGAACCAAGAGATACAGGCATTGATAACCGCTATCGGTACGGGGATTCGGGAAGAGTTCGACATTTCGAAGGCGCGTTATCACAAGGTGATCGTGATGTGCGACGCGGATGTCGATGGTGCGCACATCCGCACGCTCGTTCTCACTTTCTTGTTCCGTGAAATGCGCGAATTGATCGAGGCGGGCTACGTGTACCTGGCGAAGCCGCCGCTGTACAAGGTAAGGGTCGATGGACAGGACGTGTACATTGAAAAGGAAGCACAGCTTGAAGAGCTGCTGTTGAGAGACAAACTTGAGGCGATAGTCGCTACCGATAGCACTGGGCGACGCTTCAGGTTGACCAAGGCGCGCTGGCAGCGGTTGATCGATCTCCTTAAACAGCACGAGGCGTGGACAAACTCCCTGCGCGCGCGGCACGGCCACGACGCAGTCGAGGTGATGGAGAAGAGCGGTCTCCTCGACGCAGGCGTAAAGAGCGATGGCGAGGCGATCGAGTTTCTGCGCGACGCAGGAGCCGAGCGTCAGCGCGAGGTCACGAGTGACGTGCTTGCGGAGGATGCCGTTGCGCTCAGGGTTCGCCTCGTCGAGCAAGCGACAGGACTGGCTACGACACACGACGTACCACGCGCGCTGTTCGGCGACACCGAGTACCGGAGCCTGGTCAAGGTCCACCACGAGCTGATCGCCCTGGCGGGCGCACCTCCGTTCACCGTGGCCTATCAGAAGCGCAGCGAGCGAGCGACATCGTTCGCCGAGCTACGCAGAAAGGTGCTCGAGGTCGCTCGGGAAGGTGTGCCCCTACAGCGCTTCAAGGGATTGGGAGAGATGAACCCCGACCAGCTCTTCGAGACAACCATGGATCCTCGGCGGCGAACTTTGCAGCGGGTGACAGTCGAGGACGCCGCCGAGGCGGATCAAATCTTCTCGATGCTGATGGGAGACCGGGTCGAACCGCGCCGAGAGTTCATCGAGAAACACGCGCGCGAGGTGCAGAACCTCGACGTCTAGCGACGCGGAGAGGGCGCTAGGACTCTTGTGGGGAGCGTAGGCCGATGGCGATCGATCAGCTAACAGACGGAAACATCGAACCGCGCCCGATCGAGGAGGAGATGCGCACCTCCTACCTCGATTACGCGATGAGCGTGATCGTCGGTCGCGCGCTCCCTGATGTGCGCGACGGGCTTAAGCCCGTCCACCGCCGTGTGCTCTACGCGATGCACGAGTCGGGCCTGCAACCCAACCGGCCCTACCGCAAGTGTGCGCGCGTAGTTGGGGACGTGATGGGCAACTTCCATCCCCACGGCGACGCGGCAATCTACGACGCCCTGGTGCGCCTCGGTCAGGACTTCACGATGCGCTACCCGCTCGTCGACGGGCAGGGCAACTTCGGCTCGATCGACAACGACCCGCCGGCGGCGATGCGCTACACCGAAGCGCGTCTCTCGCGGCTCGCGACCGAGATGCTTCGCGACATAGACGCTGACACCGTCGATTTCGGGCCCAACTACGACGACTCCCGCCAAGAGCCGCGCGTACTTCCGGCGCGTTTCCCCAACCTCCTTGTAAACGGCGCCTCTGGAATCGCCGTGGGCATGGCGACGAACATCCCACCGCACAACCTCGGCGAAGCCATCGACGCCGTAGTCGCCTTCATCGACGACCCGGCGATCGATGTGGACGGCTTGATGCGGCACATCAAGGGGCCCGACTTCCCGACCGGCGGAATCATCGTCGGCCGCGACGCGATCCGCAAAGCGTACGAGACCGGTCGTGCGGGCATCGTCGTGCGAGCCCGCGCCCACATCGAGCCGCTGCGCCAGGGCAAGCAAGCGATCGTCGTTACCGAAATGCCCTATCAGCAGGCAAAAGGTGACGGTCGCAACGAGGGCGCCGGTCTCATCAAGAAGATCGCCGAACAGGTCCAGAACGGCCGCATCAAAGAGATCGCCGATCTCCGTGACGAGTCGGACAAAAACGGCATCCGGCTCGTCATCGAGCTTAAGCGCGAGGCAAAACCGAAGGTCGTTCTCAACAAGCTCTACAAGCACACGCCGATGCAGACCACCTTCGGTGTGAACATGGTGGCGCTGGTCGACGGCGTCCCACGCACCCTCGGCCTTATCCAACTCATCAAGAACTACGTCGACCACCAGCGCGAGGTGGTCGTTCGCCGTACCAAGCACGAGCTCCGCGAACGCGAGCGACGCTTGCACATCCTCGAGGGCCTCCTCGTCGCGATCAGCGACATCGACGCGGTGATCGAGCTGATCCGCTCGTCGCGCGACCCCGAGACGGCGCGCGCGCGATTGATGGAGCGCTTCGAGCTCACCCAGATCCAGGCCCAGGCAATCCTCGACCTACGGCTGCAACGCCTCACCGCGCTCGAGGCGGACAAGATCCGCAAAGAACACGCCGACACGCTCGAACGAATCCGCGAGTTGCGCGAAATCCTCGGCGACGAGCGCCGGGTGATGGCCCTCATCAAGGAGGAGCTGCTCGAGATCAAAGAGCGCTACGCCGACGAACGGCGCACCGAGATCACCAACGCCGAAAGCGAGATCGAAGCCGAGGATTTGATCGCCGACCAGCAGATGGTCGTGACGATCACGAAGTCCGGGTACATCAAATCCATCCCCCTAGCCACGTATCGCAAGCAAAAGCGCGGCGGTGTCGGGGTGACGGGGATGGAAACCAAGGAGGACGACTACGTCGAGCATCTCTTTGTGTGCTCGACGCACGACTATCTGCTCTTCTTCACCGACCGCGGCCGCGTTTACCGCTTGAAGGTCTACGAGCTCCCCGAGGGGTCGCGCACCGCCAAGGGTCGGGCGCTCGTCAACCTTCTGCCGCTCCACCAAGGCGAGCAGGTTCGGGCGGTTTTGTCGACACGCAACTTCAGCGAGGGCCGCTACCTCGTTTTTGCGACCAAACAAGGGCACGTCAAGAAGACCGAATTCCAGGCCTACAACACACCGATCAGGGCCGACGGCATCATCGCAATCAAGATTCGCGACGGTGACGAGCTTGTGTCGGTACGACGCACGAGTGGCAACGACACGATCCTCATGGTGTCGAGTGCCGGGCTAGCAACGCGCTTCCACGAACGCGAGGTCCGGCCGATGGGTCGCGACACGACCGGTGTGCGCGGCATGAACCTGGCCCGCGGCGGGGAAGTGATCGCGATGGACGTGGCCAGCCCCGGAAGCGAGCTGCTGGTCGTGACCGAGAACGGCTACGCGAAACGCACACCCGTCGAGGAGTACCCCGTCAAGGGCCGTGGCACCATGGGGGTGAAGACGATCAACCTCACCGAGCGCAAGGGCAAGCTCGCCGGGGCGCTCGTCGTGCGCGAGAACCAAGAGATCGTGGTGATCTCGCAAAACGGCATGGTGCAACGCACGGCGGTTCGCGGAATCTCGCGCCAGGGTCGCGCCGCCACCGGCGTGCGGCTGATGAACCTGCGGCCCGGCGACCGGGTCAGCGCGGTCGCTGTCGTCCTCGAGGATGGATCCGGCAGCGACGCCCCGGGCCGCCAGCTGGCCGATGACGCTACCGGTGGCGAGCAGACACTGCTCGACACGGCCGGGCCCGAGGCTGGCGACTCGCCCACGAAAGCCGACTAGGACTAAGCCGCGTCGGGCAGGTAGCGCAGCCAACTCTCGGGCAGGCGTGGCACCGCGACACGGACGAAAATCGTGGGCGACGGCGGGCGTGGACGGCGCAGTGGCACCATCCCCGCTTGATCGGGCAAACGATCGGCCTTGCGTCGGTTGCAGGCGGCGCAGCAGGTGACGATGTTCTCCCAGGTCGACGTGCCGCCTTTCGAGCGCGGCACGACGTGATCGACGGTGAGCGTTCCCTTGTTGTCGCCACAGTACTGACACCGCCAACCGTCGCGCGCGAACACCGCGCGGCGCGTGATGCGCCGCGAAAACGTCGATCGCGGCACATGGACGTAGCGCAGCAAGCGGATAACCGACGGACGGGGGAGCGACACCCGCTCGGCATGCAGCGATTCCGCACCGCGCTCGACGATCTCGGCGCGCGCCTTAAGAACAAGAACCGTGGCCCGGCGCACCGTGCAAACGTTCACCGGCTCGTAACTCGCGTTCAGGACCAGCACTCGAGCCCGCTCTACCCCGCGCCGCCCGCCCTGGTCCCCAGCGGGCGACGCGCCGTTAGGGTCGGGTTCGGGATCGACGACCTCGGCGATCCCGGCCGATGCGGGATGGACAGCCACGGTCGCGGCCAGTGTAGCCGCACCCACCGCGATTTCGGTCGCTCGACTGTGGTACCGGGTCGGCGCCGCTACCTCGCTCAGCGGGTCCGCAGCACGGGGTAGGAGCCGAGTACCCGCAGCTCCTCGACCCGCCCGGTGAGAGCCGCGAGCGCGTCGGCCACCCGCCGCTCGCGCGGCGATCCCTCCAGGTCGCAGAAGAACATGTAGTGACCAAGCCCGATCCGCCGCGGGCGCGATTCGATGCGTGTCAAGTTGATGCCGCGCGACGCGAACTCGCCGAGCACTGACACCAGCCATCCCGGCTGTTCGTCGCCGCCGCCCCAGAACACGACCGACGTTTTGACCTCGTTCCCGTTTGCCGCCGGCTGGTGTTCGGCGCGCGGCTCTACCCACACGAAGCGCGTCTCGTTATCGGGATGGTCGGCGACGTTGCGTGCGAGGACGGTCGCTCCGTAGCGCTTCGCGGCGAGCTCCGAGCCGAGCGCGGCCCACGGCTGCATGCTCGCGACCACCGTCCGCACCGCCTCGGCGGTCGAGGCGCAGGCGACACGTTCGGCAGCCGGCAGCATCCGGCGTAGAAAGTTGCCGCACTGTGCTGTCGCTAGCGGGTGCGAGTAGACGCGGGTGACCTCGGCGAGCGGCAGCGCCGTGCGCGACACAAGGCAGTGACTGATCGGATGGACGACCTCGAGCTTGATCGCAACACGATCGGCGAGTTCAGCGAGCGCGTCGAGGGTCGCTGCGACCCCACCCTCGAGCGCGTTCTCGATCGCCATCACCCCGTAGCGCGCGCGCCCCTCGGCCACCGCTTCGACGATGTCGCGCTCGCTCGCCATTGGCAGCTCGAGCACGGCCACGTCGTCACCGACGATGCGCGTTATCGACGCGCGCAGCGCTTCCTCGGTGAACGTACCGGGAGGTCCGAGGTATGCAACCGCGACTTCGCTCAACTCGCCGCGCAAGCGTCGTCGAGTCGATCCACTCAGGCGCGACCGTCCGCTACTTCTGGGCTGTCTCCGCTGCTCGCCGCGCGCACGCACTCCTCCTCCTCCGGCGACAGCGGAACGTCCGGCTTCCCCGCTGTGAGGCGTTTCGCGTACAGGCGCGCCTGCTCTCGGTGCACGATCGAAGAGAGCACGAGCCCGTTGCCACGGCGGTCGAGCAGCGCTAGCGAGGCCGACTGCCGTCCCGACATCTCGTTGTAGGCGTCGTAGCGAACGAGCGCGTGACGGTCGACGCAGCGCGCGAGCTCGTGGGACACACGGGCGATCTGCTGGTCGAGCTGCTCGGCCAGCGTGGCGACACGGGCCTCAAGCTGGTCGACGGCCCGTTGAAGTTGCGCTGCGTGTGCGACGAGGTCTCGCCGATCGTGGTCGCCGATCAGCACCCGTTGGTCGTCACGCAGCCGGCGCAGGGCGCTGTTCTGCACGAGGACAGCTACCACGGCTAGCGATGCCAAGGCGGCAGCGACACCAGCGAGCGCGAGCTGCAGAGCGCTTTCGTCCACGGGGCCGCAACTGTACTAGCGCTGCAGCGCTCGGAAGGTGGGAGCAAAGGGCGCTCAGCGGGTAAAGATCACGTTCGCGCGGATCACATTGTTGTCGGTCTTGCGCTCGCCCGGGACCGGTTCGACGCGGATCTCGACCGGGAGCTGCTCGCCTGTTGGCGGCTCGTCGGTGATCGGGATCGTCACCTGAGCGGTCGCTCCCTTGGCGATCCGCGCGATCCGGCCCGACGCTGTGATCGCCGAGCCGCTACCGATCCGCACCGAAACACGGACCCCTGTCTCGTCGCTATCGCCCTGGTTCGCGACTTGGACCTGGGCGGACAGCTCCTGACCTAGCGTGACTGTCGCCGATCCGCCATCGGTGAGCGCCTGCCCCCCCAGACTGGCGCTGACGATGCCCGTACCGTGAAGCCCTGTGCGGGCGGCTTGGTCGGCTCCAGCCCCGCTGCGCAGAGCGCTGACGCCGTCGGCGATGGTCCCCGGGTCGAGCAGCGATAGATCGTTCACCACCTCGCTGCGCGGAGCTGTCACCTCGTCGGCGATCCCCTCCTTGGAGAGCACGCTGCGCAACTCGGTGAGGAAGCGCACCCTGTAGAGAACATCGGCTGCGAGCAACGTTTGCACTTCAGCCGCGACGCGCTCGGTGGCGGTAGCGGAGTCGCTCTCGCCCAGCGCTACGGGCAACTCGTCGGCCGTGCGCGCGATGGCATCGCGACGCAGGGCGAGCACCTCCAGCAGGTAGCGGTAGGGAAGTGCGACGTCGTCGGGGCGGCCAAGATCTTCGAGACGCGACACCAGAGCCCGCGACTCGGTTCGCAGCGTGTTCAGCTGGTTCTCGACCTCAACCGGGTCGGTACCGCGCTCACCGCCTTTCAACAGCGCGACCAGCGCGCTTCCCTGCGAGTTCGACTCGCGCACCAGCGCGGCAGCGTCCCCTACCCAGTCTTTGATCGCGTTGCGCTTGCGCGTCTCGAGGCAGCCACGGACACCGAGCGCCGAGAGAATCACGAACACGAAGACGATTCCCGCCGCTACCGCGCGCCTGACCAGGTAGGGGTTCTGGCCGCCAGGCGGAACGCGAGATCGAACCGTTGGCTGGCTTTCTTCGAACAGTTGCGACTCCAGCGCTCGTGAAGTTGGTGAAACGCCAAGTTGTACGTCTACCGGTTCGACCGGTCGCTCGCTACTGTCCCCGCATTACCGGAACGGTGTTAGTTGAAGCTGAGCTGCGAACGACCGGGCAGGTCACCGGAGTATGACTGGCGGGGAAGGTAACGCTACGGGCCGGGCTCCAGAGCCGAATCGCGGCGGCACTGGTGCGCGCTTCGCCGTCGGCGATACGCTGCCGCCAGACGGGCGCTATCACCTCGAGCGGCTTGTCGGCAGAGGCGGCTCGGGGCTCGTTTTCGCCGCGAGCGACAGCCGGCTCGGCCGGCGCGTCGCGATCAAGGTCGTCGATCGCGACTGGGCTATCCCCCGTGTGCGGCGCGAGGCTCGGATCGCTGCTCACCTCAACCATCCAGCGATCGTCACGCTCTTCGAGTTGATCGAACTGCCCGACGCGTTGATTTTGGTTTACGAGCTCGTCGACGGACCCGACCTCAACCGCGCTCGCGGCTCCGGCCTGCGCTTCGAGGTGGCAGCTGTCGCGGAGATCGGGACAGCGATCGCTGACGCGCTTGCCTACGCTCACGCCCTCGGCGTAATTCATCGCGATGTCAAGCCGCACAACATCCTTCTCCCCGCTGCTCATACGGCGGGCGCACCGGCCGCGAAGCTCGCCGACTTCGGGGTCGCGCGAATCGGTGTCGAGGTCGCGCGCTCGCTGATCGAGGACACGCACCTGCGCGCGGGCCGCTCGCTCACCGCCCCCGGCGAAGTAATCGGCACGCTCGCCTACATGGCGCCGGAGCAGGCGCAGGGTGCCGACGTAGGGCCTGCGGCCGACGTCTGGGGGCTCGGAGCGTGCCTGTACGAGCTCCTCGACGGCCGCAGCCTGGCGGAGCTGCGACCGACGCCGTGGTCGCCATTACCGCCGCTCGAGCCGGAAGTGAGAGGGGTTCCCGCAGCGCTCGCTGACCTGGTGACGCGGATGGTCGACGCCCGTGCTGAGCGCCGTCCGAGCGCCGCAAAAGTGCGCGAGGGGCTTGCCCGCTTCGCTGACGGGGGCCGTACGACCGTGACGCAGGTAGCGAGCGATCACGAAGTAATGCTCCCGCGCGCTTCTACCGTGCGCACGCAACCGACAGCGGGCTCGCAACCGACGGTGGCGCTCGAGGCCGCGACGGCTTATATCGCGCCGTCCGAGACCGTTCCGCTAGACCGCTCCCCAGGCTCTCGACCAGCAATCGGCACGGGGGGGCACCTGCGCGCGGCCCACGATCCCCGGTACGCCCCGACGCTGCAGCTCGTTCACGGCAGCGCCGGAGTAGCGCTCGACCATGCGGCGGTGTCCGACCACCGCCGTGGGCGGTGGTGGTCGCGCCTGGCGACAGCGCTACAGGCCACGACGCTGGTGCTTGCCGCTGGCGGGCTAGCGCTCGGCGTCAACAGTTCGGACGCTTCGCTGCCGGTCGCGCTAGCAGTAGCGGCTGGGGTGCTGTCGCTACTTTGGCCCCGCCTCGGGCTTGTGCTGGGGGCGGCAGCTGCGACCGTGCTGATAGGTCTGATCGCAGGCGAAGAAAGTGGGTCGAGCGCTCTGGTCGCTCCGGCCGTTGCGATCACGGCGGCGACAGTGAGCATCGCCGTATGTTTCGAGCAGCCAGGGCTGTTCGCCGTAGTGGCTGCTGCACCGCTCGTAGCGACTGTCGGCACGGGCCTTCCCTGGGCGGCAGCGCTTGCCCGCATTCGCTTCCCGGCGCAGCGGATCGGCGTCCTCGTGTGCGGACTACTGTGGGCGCTTGCTCTCGAGCTCGCCAATGGTGCTGTGCTCTGGTTGGGCACCTCCTCGTCGTGGGCGTTCAGCGGCGGCGCATCCGCGGCGCGGGCCCTGCACGTCCTGGCGATGGAGATCGCGGCGTGGACGGTGGCGATCGTCGGTGCTCTCGCTGCGGCGCGTTTGGCGCCGCGCATCGCAGCCGCGACCGGAGCGGCCGTGGCGCTGGCTGTACTCACGCTCACTGCGGCGCTCGGCAACCCCAGTGTGTTCGAGGGCGAAGCCGGTCTCGCTGTGGTCGCGGGAACGGCCCTCGCCTACGGCGTCGTGGCGCGCGGCCACCAGCGGCTGCTGCGCCGCGCCGCCGCCGGATCGGAACACCCGGTGGCGGCTCGTGTGCAGGACGCGGAGGGGCGCGCGCCGCTCTACCCTGCGGGTTGGCCGTGAGCGTCTTGCGCAACATCGAATCGCGGCTCGGCGCCTTTGTCGAGGGCGTGTTCGGCCGTGCGTTCCGCTCCTCGGTCCAGCCGGTCGAGATCGCCGAAAAGCTGGCGCGCGAGATGGAGGAAAACCAGGTCGTGTCGGTCTCGCGCGTGTACGCGCCGAACCTCTATCGGGTCTATCTGTCTCCCGAAGACCGCAAACAGTTCGAGAGCTACGAAGAGGCGCTGCGCAAAGAGCTCTCCGACTATCTGCTCGAGCACGCCCGCAACGAAGGTCTTTCGCTCACCAGTCGACCACGCGTCGAGTTCCTCACCGACGAGCGCCTCAGCGTCGGCGAGTTCGGCATCCAGGCGCAGCTGCTCTCGATCGGGGTCGACGACGCTGGGGAGCGCGTCCCGCGCCCGGCAGAGTTCGGCGAGACGATGGTCTATTCACCCGAGCGTGCAGCACGTCCTCTCGCGCCCCATGTGCCAGCGGCACAGACGCGTGCCTTGCTGATCGTCGACGGCAAGCGCATCGTGCTCGGCGATCGGACGGTGGTCGGGCGCAGCCGGGAGTGCGATGTGGTCGTTCCCGACCCGAACGCTTCACGTCGCCACGCCGAGGTTCGGCGGGAAGGCAACGGCTGGGTGGTGCGCGACCTCGGTTCGACGAACGGGACGCTGGTCAACGGGCGGCGCGTAGCGCAAGCACCACTCCGCCACGGTGACCGATTGACCGTCGGTCTCACCGAGGTCGTTTTCGAAGTCGAGTAGCGGTCATGAACGACCCGCTCGTCGCGCTGCTCAAGCTCGCCTTCCTGGTGGTCCTATACCTGTTTCTGGTGTGGGTCGTGCGCAGCGCCCGTCGCCAGCTCGACGTCGCCGGTCCGGCGCCGCCTGAGCCGGTGATGGCCGCTGTTGGCGAGAACGCGCGTGCCGTCGCGCTCGATCTGCACGCCGGCCTGCGCCCGCGCCTAGAGGTCGTCGCTGCTCTCGGCCACCAACCCGGGGAGGAGCTAGCGATCGACGGTGGCGCGACACTAGGGCGAGCAGCCTCCGCGGACGTCGTCGTGCAGGACCCGTTCGCCTCGGCCGCGCACGCGCGCATCTTCGGTCACGGTGGGTTCATGTGGATCGAGGATCTCGGCTCGACCAACGGCACGTACGTGAACGGTCGCCGCGTCACGTCGCCGCAACGTCTGCGCCCTTCCGACGTGATCCGGATCGGTGACAGCGAGTACAGGTACTGGGAGTAGACCGGTGGCTTTGCGCGTCGCCGAGCACGCCCAACTGAGCGATCGCGGCCGCCACCGCGAGCTGAACGAGGACGCGTACGTCGTCAACCCGCCGTACTTCGCCGTCGCCGACGGCATGGGTGGCGCACAGGCTGGCGAGGTCGCCTCGCAACTTGCGGCCGACGCGGTGCGCGAGCACCGACCGAACCTGCCGCCCGAGGAACGGCTCGCCGCGATCGCGCGCGAGGCCAACCGCCGCATCTATTCGTTGGCCGCTCGTGACGAGCGACGCCGGGGCATGGGAACCACCCTCACCGCGGCGCTCGTCAACGGCGACGAGGTAGCGATCGGGCACGTCGGCGACAGTCGCGCGTACCGCTGGCGCGACGGTCGCCTCGAGCAGCTCACGCGTGACCACTCGCTGGTGGCTGAACTGCAGCGCAGCGGCCAGCTGACGCCGGAGGCGGCCGAGCAGCACCCACAACGTTCGGTGATCACGCGCGCCCTGGGTCCCGAGGCCGACGTCGAGGTCGACACCTACACCGTCCCTGCGCGTGCGGGCGATGTCTTCTTGCTCTGTTCCGACGGCCTCACGACGATGTTGAGCGACGACGAGATAGCCGCGATTCTGGAGCGTGCCCGCGATCTCGAAGACGCCGCCCAGACGCTGGTGCGAGCGGCGAACCAGAGCGGCGGACGCGACAACATCACCGTGATCCTCTTCCGTCTAGAGGACGCGGCGGGGGAGGACCCGGACGCCGAGCGCGTAGACAACGAGACCACCGTGTCGCGCACGGCAAGCAGCGCCTCTGCTCCCGACGAGACGATCCCCGGCACCCTCGCGGCGCCACCGGTGAACATGGCTCACGGGCGCCAAGCGGGTACCAGCCCCCGGGCGACCGGCCCGCAGGTGCCTTCGCCGAGCGGGCATCGCGTTCGGTATCAGCGAGCGGTGCGGTTGCAGCGAAGCGCGCGCCGGATCGGCGCGCTCCTAGCGGTCTGCGCGATCTTGGTCGCTGGCGCGATCGGCGCACGCCAGGCTCTGCGCAGCGTCTACTTCGTCGGCACCGACGAGTCGGGTCTGATCACGCTCTACCGCGGCCTGCCCTACGAGTTGCCGCTCGGGATTCGCCTCTACGAGACCGAGTACGTGTCGGGAATGCCCGCCAGGGCGTTGAGCGAACAGCGTCGTGCTGCCGTTCTCGACCACACGCTGCGCAGCCGCCGCGACGCGGTCGACCTCGTCCGCGCCATCGAGAACGGTCGAATCGAAGGTCTGCGAGCGCCGTGAGGTCGGAACGCCTCCGCGAGCTCTTCGGGCTCGTACCCGCCGCTGTGCTCGTGTCGATCGGGTTCGCCTCGGTGGTGGCGGCTCGCGGCAGCGAGATCGAGCGGGCGACCCTCGCCTATGGGGCGGTGTTCCTCGCTCTTTGTTTGGCCGTCCATCTCGTGATTCGCCGAACGCTGCCCCTCGCCGACCCCTACCTCTTTCCGCTCGTCGCCGCCCTTGCCGCCGTGGGGCTGGTCGAGCTCTACCGCATCGATCCCGATCTCGCTCGCCGCCAGGCGCAGTGGTTCGTTGTCGGTCTCGCGGTGTTTGCGGCGACCGTTGCCTGGGTCCGTGACCCGCACCGTCTCGAGCGCTACCGCTACACGATCGCAGCGACGTCGATTCTGTTGCTAGCACTGCCACGGTTGCCGGTGATCGGCGCGCAGGTGAACGGCGCCTATCTCGCTGTCGATATCGGACCGATCCAGTTCCAGCCCGCCGAGCTCGCCAAGGTCGGGATCGTGATCTTCCTCGCCAGCTACCTGCGCGACACAGCCGCCGTGCTTGTGCGCGCACGCTCGCCGGTGGGTCTTAGACGGCGGCTGCCTGAGGCAGCGGTGGGCGCGGCCCTGGCGCTCACGCTGGCCGGCCTCACCGGAGCTACCGCTGCTACAGCGACGCTTACCGCTCTCCTCGCAGCGAGCACCGTGGCGGTCCTTCGCGATCGTCCCTCGCCGAAGCATTTCGGCCCGCTGCTTCTCGTCTGGGGCCTTGCGATGGTGATGCTGGTCGTGATCCGCGACCTAGGGAGCTCGCTGATGTTTTTCGGGGGCTTTCTCGCTCTGCTCTGGGCGGCGACAGGGCGCGGGTCGCTCACCGCCCTCGGTGCTTCGCTGTTCGCCGCCGGCGCGGCGTTTCTCGCCGGCCGCATCGAGCACGTCCACCAGCGCGTCGAGATCTGGCTCGATCCCTTCCGACCGGATCTAGTAGAGGGCCCCGGCTATCAGATCGCTCAATCGCTCTTCGCTCAGGCCGACGGTGGCCTTCTCGGTCGCGGACTCGGCGGCGCCATGCTCCAGGGGCTCGACGGCGGCACGTTGCTGCCCGCGCCGCACACCGACCTCATCTACGCGGTCGTCGTCAACGAGCTCGGTCTCGCCGGGGCGCTGGGGTTGCTTGTCATCTACCTCGTGGTGGTCGCGCGCGGCTTGCGGATCGCGCTGCTCTCGCACGACGCGTACTCGAAACTGCTCGCCGCTGGGCTTACTGCCGTGTTTGCGTTGCAAGTGTTCGTGATCGTGGGCGGCGTGACGCGGGTGATTCCTCTCACCGGTGTGACCCTGCCCTTTGTCTCCTACGGCGGCTCGTCGATCGTCGCCAACATGATCGTCCTGGCCTTGCTTCTGATGGTTTCGCAGCACAGCCGCGCCGAGCGTCTGCGCCGTGGCGGTCTCGTCGAGGGGGTGGCGTGAACGCGCGCATCCGGACGCTCTTTTCTGCCACCGTGCTCTTGTTCGCCCTGCTCGCGCTGTTCACCACGCGCTGGTCGGTGCTCGAGGCGAGCCGCTTGCGCGACGAACCGAGCAACCGTCGCTCGCTGATCGAGGAGGCGCAGAACCCGCGCGGGATGATCTTCGCTCGCGACGGAACCGTCCTTGCGCGAAGCGTGCGCCGGGGCACCGGCAGCGGGGTGCGCTACGAGCGCGCATATCCGCTCGGTGGTCTTTTCGCCCATGCGGTCGGCTACTCGTTCATAGAGCGCGGGCGCGCCGGCATCGAAAGGTCGCGCAACGACTGGCTGTCAGGCCGTCACGAGGGCATCGACACCCTCCTCGCGCCCTTCGAAGGGCGCGCGTCGCGGCCCGACGACGTCGTCACCACGCTCGATCCGCGCGGGCAGCGCGCCGCCTACAACGGCCTTGCCGGTCGTGCCGGTGCCGTGGTGGCGCTCGATCCGCGCGACGGCTCGGTGCTCGTGATGGCTTCCTCTCCGACCTACGACCCGAACGCGATCGCGACCCGCGACCCGGCACGCCTGCCCGGGGCACCAGAACTTAACCGTGCTACCCAGGGCCGCTACCCACCGGGCTCGACGATGAAGGTTGTTACCGCTGCTGCTGCTCTCGACACCGGCGAGTTCACGCCCGACTCCGTGCTCGACGGAGACTCGCCACGCTTGGTGGGTGGTGCGCCGCTGGCCAACTTCGGCAACCAGAGCTTCGGTCCGATATCGCTAACGGACGCCTTGACCAACTCCGTGAACACGGTCTTCGCGCAGATCGGTGAGCGACTCGGCAAGCGGACACTGTTCCGCTACATGGACCGCTTTGGGTTCGGCCGCGATCCGCGGCTCGACTATCCCGACGACCAGATGGCGCCGAGCGGCGTTTACGCCGGGCAGCGACTGTTGGGGCCTGACGATCCTCTCGACGTTGGTCGCGTCGCGATCGGCCAGGAGCGGCTGCAAGTCACGCCGCTGCAGATGGCGCTCGTCGCGGCAGCTGTCGCTAACGGGGGCTTGCTGGTGCGGCCGCACCTCACCGATCGCATCGTCGATCCCTCGGGTCGCGTCGTCGAGCGCGTCGGGCGCGACGTCGAGACGCGGGTGATGTCGCCCACGACGGCCGGTCAGCTGACCGAGATGATGAGCAGGGTCGTGGAAGAAGGGTCGGGCACAGCCGCGGCGCTCGCCGGCGTGCGTGTCGCCGGCAAGACCGGTACCGCCGAGGTGGCTGGCGGTACCGCCAACCAAGCGTGGTTCATCGGTTTCGCGCCGGTTGACAGTCCGCGCGTGGCTGTCGCGGTCACCGTCGAACGGACCCAGGGCCAGGGCGGTACGGTGGCGGCGCCGATCGCCCGCACGGTGCTCGAAACTTTGTTGGGCACGCGATGACCGAGGTGCTCGGCAACACCCTCGTCGACGGTCGCTACCGCGTCATCGAGCGGATCGGCGTAGGTGGCATGGCCGACGTCTACCGCGCCGAGGACGTCCAGCTCGGCCGCGACGTGGCGCTCAAAGTCCTCCACCGCCGGTTCGCGCAGGACGCCGAGTTCGTCGAACGCTTCCGACGCGAGGCACGGGCTGCGGCTGCGCTCGTGCACCCGAACGTGGTGACGATCTTCAACCGCGGCGAGTACGACGGCACCTACTACATCGCGATGGAATACCTGCGCGGCCGGCCGCTCAAAGAGCTGATCGCCGAGCGCGGCCCGCTGCCTGAGGAGCAGGCGATCGCGATCGCGGTGCAGATCGCGCGGGCGGCTGGCTTTGCTCACGAGCACGGCGTCATCCACCGCGACCTCAAATCGCAGAACGTGATCGTCGACGACGAGCTCGGCGTGAAAGTGACGGACTTCGGGATCGCCCGTGCCGGACCGTCCGACATCACCGAGACCGGCTCGATCATGGGCACCGCTCAATACCTCTCGCCCGAGCAGGCGCAGGGTCTGGCGGTCACCCCGCGCTCCGATCTCTACTCGATCGGTGTGATCCTCTTCGAGATGCTCACCGGCCGCCTGCCCTTCAGTGGCGAGAGCGCCGTAACCGTCGCCCTCAAGCACATATCCGAACGACCTCCTGCGATCGGCGAGCTGCGTCCGGACGTCTCACCGCGACTGGCGGGCCTGGTCGAGCGTCTGTTGGCGAAAGATCCCGCCGAGCGGCCGGCATCGGCGGCCGAGGTCGTGCGCGAGCTCGAAGCTATACGGCTCGAGCTCGGCAAGCGCAGCGACGCGACGAGCGCGATGCCGGCGATCGCAGCGGCGGCGCTTAGCGGCGGCGCCGCTGCTGGCTCCACGCCCACAGGCGCGCCACAGGGAGTTGCCGACCCCGTCGGCAGCCCAGTGGCCGGCGGGGCTGCGCCGCCCGGGGACGAGGCGCACCGTCACGACGCCGGCGACGGCGACGGGCGCCAGCCGCGACGCCGCCGCCTCGGCGCCTGGCTTGTGGGCTTGCTCGTTGTCGTTCTCGCAGGTGTACTTGGGTGGCTCGCCGCGAGCGCACTGCTTGCGCCGGAGCGGGTGCCGGTACCGCGTGTCGTCGGCAAGCAACTGTTCGAGGCGCGGCAGACGCTCGAACGGGCGGGGTTTGGCGCCCGCGAGGTGCGCGTGCGCTCGGAGCGGCCAGCCGGTGAGGTCGTCGACCAGGACCCCAATCCCGGCGTGCGCGCCGAGCGTGGCTCGACAGTGACTCTCGAGGTGTCGGAGGGTCCGGGCGAGGTCCGCATTCCCTCGGTCGCCGGTCTTCCCCGTGGCGTGGCGATCGAGCAGCTAAACGACGCCGGGCTCAAGGTGATGGTGGACGCGATCCCCTCTAACCGCTACCGCGAAGGCCTCGCCGTGCGGACCGTTCCGGCCGAGGGCACGCTCGTCGAGCGCGGTACGCGCGTGCGGCTTTTCGTATCGTCGGGACCGCGCCGAGTCACGGTGCCGGAAGTGGTCGGCCTCACACAGGACGCCGCCGAGGCCGAGCTGCAGCGGCGAGGGCTCGAAGTGCGCGTGCGCGAGCGGCCGTCGGAGGAGCGCGAGGGCGCGGTGATCGACCAGGATCCAGCGGCTGGAAGCGAGCTGAAACGCGGCGACACGGTGACGATCGTGGTCTCCACCGGGCCCGAACGGGTGACGGTGCCGAACGTGGTCGGCAGCTTGCTCGACGAAGCGCGTGCCAGCCTACGAGCGGCGGGACTGAAGGTCACGGTGCGTCGCCGCGCGGTGAGCGACGCGACCGACGACGGGCGTGTGGTCGACCAGAGCCCATCAGCTGGCGTCGAGGTCGAGCGTGGTACCAACGTCGTGCTCTTCGTCGGCAAGCTGGCGTCGGGTGTGGGCGGCAGCGATTCGGCGCTGCCCGAGCCGGGGGCGCAACAGCCGTGAAAGTCGCCGTTCTCGCCGGTGGTCGCTCGAGCGAGCGGGAAGTGTCGCTGAGCTCGGGCGCCGCGGTGTGCCGGGGACTCGTCGAGGCCGGACACGAGCCGCTGCTTGTCCAGATCGAGGCCGACGGGCGCTGGCACTGCGAGGGCGAGACCGTGTCGCTCGAACCGGGCGGCGGTCTCCTCGGCTGCGACGTCGTGTTCCCGGCGTTGCACGGTCCTTTCGGCGAGGACGGCACTGTCCAAGGCGTTCTCGAGACGCTCGATATTCCCTACGTGGGATCGGGCGTTCTCGCCTCGGCGGTGTGCATGAACAAGTTCGTCTTTAAGGAACTGATGCGCGCGGCCGGACTGCCGCAGGTGCGCTACGTGGCGTTGCGCGCCGACCAGTCGTGGGACGTCGACCTGGATCTCGGCTGGCCGGTGTTCGTCAAGCCGGCGCGGCTTGGCTCCTCGGTCGGGATCTCGCGCGTCGCGTCGCGCGATGAGCTCGTTCCCGCGCTCGAGCGTGCGTTCCGCCACGACTCGCTCGTGCTGGTCGAGCAGGCTGCGCAAGGAATCGAGGTCGAGTGCGGTGTGCTCGGCGACGGCGACCCGCTCGTCTCGCCGTGCGGAGAGATCCGCGTGCGCCGTTCGCGCACCGGCTTCTACGACTACGAGGCCAAGTACACCCCGGGGGGAATGGAGCTCGTCGTCCCCGCCCGCATCCCGCGCGAGGTCGCCGAGCGGGTGCGCGAGTTCGCCAAGGAAGCCTTCTTGAGAGCAGGCTGCAGCGGGCTTGCTCGTGTCGACTTCTTCGTCGAGGACCCCGACGGCGAGGGGCGCGTGCTCCTCAACGAGGTCAACACGATGCCCGGTTTCACGCCGACAAGCGTGTTCGCCCGGTTGGTCGAAGCTGCCGGCGTCAGCTACCCCGAGCTGTGCGACCGCCTCGTCGCGCTGGCTTTGGCGCGTTTTCGCCGCGAGCGCGCTCTGGCCTACTAGCGCGAAAGTCCCAGCTCGCGGATTTCGGCACGGCCACCGGGCGGCAGTTTTGTGATCCAAAGCAGGTAGTAGCGGAATGAACGCGCACGCCGTCCGAGGGTGACGCTCGTGTTTTGCAAGAAGACGCGTGGGGCGGCGATGAGCGTCCAGCCGCCGAGGTCTCCCGAGGGGGTGTTGGCGGCGTACACCGCCGCTTCGAAACCCGGTGTGCTCGTGACGGCATCGAGGCGGCGGACGGTTTGGGGCTTGCCGGTGTCGACGTAGAGACCGACGCCGCTTTTGTTCGACCCGGCGAGACCTCCCTGGTAGCGCTCTGTCTCCCAGGTTGTCGTGAGGTTGCCGTCGAGCGCCAGACGCACGCTCTCGGGGTGTTCGGACCCGTCGCCCTCGGGGTCGAAGTCGTGGGCAGCGCTCGACGGCAGCGCTAGCCGTGCGAGACCGCCCGACTCGACCCGCGCCGGGCCCGCGCCCGGGCGCAGATTTTCGAGCGCCTGCCAAATTGTGACCGCGCCCGTCAGCGCGAGCGCGGCGCCGACAGCGAACTTCGCGGCGCGCCGCATCCGCAGCCGTCTGGGCGCCACCGCCGCGATCTCGGCAGGCAGGGTGCGTAGCACCTCGGTGGCCGCGGCGCTCGCGCGGCCGGCCCGCGCACTCTCGATTGCCAGCGCCGCTTCGAGCTCGCGCGCCAGCTCCTGGGCCGAGGCGTAGCGTCGCTCTGGCTGTTTGGCGCAGGCGCGCTCGACGATCGCGGCCAGCGACGCCGAGATCTCCGGCCGCAGTTTCTGGATGTCAGGGAGCGGGTCGCGGACGTGCGCCATTGCCGTGGCGACGGCGGTCGATCCCCGGAAAGGAGGCGTGCCGACAAGCATCTCGAACAGCACGATCCCGAGCGAGTAGAGGTCCGAGCGCTCGGTTACGCGCTCGCCGAGCGCCTGCTCAGGAGCGACGTACTCGGTGGTGCCGAGAACGCGGCCGGTGGCGGTCAGCTCTTGCTGCGTCGGCTCGAGCGAGCGGGCGATACCGAAATCGGTGACGCGCGCCCGCCCGTCACGGTCGATCAGCACGTTCTGCGGCTTTATGTCGCGATGGACGACGCGCTGGGCGTGGGCCGCCGCGAGCGCGCGGGCGATCTCGATCGCGTAGGCGACGGCTTCCGCTACCGGCAGTCGGCCGACGCGGGCGATGCGCTGCTTGAGCGTCTCCCCGTCGACGTACTCGAGGACGATGTAGGGGCGGCCCTGCTCCTCGCCGGCGTCGATCACGCCGACGATGTGGGGGTGGTTGAGACGCGCGATCGTGCGCGCCTCGCGCCGAAAGCGCTCGCGCTGATCGGGATCGACGAGCAGCTCGGCGCGCAACAGCTTCACGGCGACTGCCCGATCGAGCGAGGTGTCGTGGGCGCGCCACACCGAGCACATACCGCCGCTGCCGACGAGCGCTTCGAGCCTGTACCTGCCGGCGAGCAGGCTGCCGGTGAGTCGTTCTTCTAGGGTCCGAGTGCCGATGGCCGTAAGTGCCCGCTACTTCACCGATCCGTTGTGCCCGCTCTCGTGGGCTCTCGAGCCCATGCTACGCAGGCTCGAGGTCGAGTTTGCCGGTTCGCTCCACATCGAACCCGTACCGGTAGGCCTCTACCGTGAACCCGCTCGCGACAGCGAAGACCTGTTGGCGCGGACGCGCGAACTCGCCGAGGTTGCGCGGGTCACGCGCATGCCGGTCGATGCGACGCTCTGGCTCGGGTCCGATCCCCCGCGTTCGAGCCACCCGGCGTGCATCGCTGTTTGTGCTGCGCTCGAGCGCGATCGCGAGATCGCGCTGCGCCTGCTGCGCCGCTTACGCGAGGCGGCTCTGTGCGGCGAGCGGCGTGTCGATTCGCCGCTCGCTCTTGTCGAGTGCGCGGTCGAGGTCGGGTTGTCGCGCGAAGGGTTCGAGCGCAACCTCGAGTCGAACGCCACGCTCGAGCGCTTCGCCGCGGCGATCGAGAGCGCCCGCCAAGCCGCACGCGACGCCGGAGGCTTGCGAACCACACCCCTGCTCGAGGTAAAGCTCGGCGAGCGACGACTTTTCGCGGGCGTAGACGAGGGTGGAGGCGTCGAAAGCCTGCTCGAGAGCTGCAAGCGGCTCTTGACCGAGCTACGTGCCGCCGGGCTTGCCGTCGGCGAAGCGCCACCGACGGATGCAGCCGCCGCGCTCGCTCGCTGGGGGTCTTTGTCCACCGCCGAGCTCGCAGCCGTAACCGAGTGGCCGTGGCCGCGCGCCGCCGCCGAGCTGTGGCGCCTAGTGCTCGAATGGCGTGCCCGACCGCTGCTCGTGGCGGGCGGGGGTGCGCTGTTCAGAACGCAGTGAGCGGCCGCTTCAAGCGGAACCGGGCCGGAACCCTGAGCGCCGATCGCCGACCAACCCCGCGCCGGGGAGCTCGACGAGGCCGGCGCGATCGGTGACCTCGCCGATCACCGCCGCTGCGGGGTAGTGGCGGCGAGCTACCGCGAGAAGGTCGTCGGCACGTGTGCGGTCGGCGATCACGCAGAAACCGCACCCCATGTTGAAGACCTCCCACATCTCGGCCTCGCTGACGCCACCGCGCTCGGCGATCAAAGCGAAGATCGGCGGCGAGGGCAAAGGCTGGTCGATGCGATAGCCGACCATGGAGTTCAAGCGCAAGAGATTGAGCAGCCCGTCGCCAGTGATGTGAGCGAAACCATGGAGGGGACCCTCCCCCGCTGTGCGCAGCAGGTCGAGGGCGCAGCGAACGTAGATTTCGGTCGGGTCGAGCAGCACGTCGCCAACCGACCGACCTCCCAGCGTCCCCGGTCGCTCGGCGAGATCGGGCAAAGCCTTGCGCGCGAGGGTCAGGCCGTTGGCGTGGATGCCGTTCGACGGAAGACCGATCACGACATCGCCCGGTGCGATCCGACTTCCGTCGAGGATCCTCTCGCGCGCAACCGTGCCGACACAGAAACCCACCAAGTCGAGTCCGCGCGGCGAAGGATGGCCGCGGATCAGATCGGGGACCACGGCCAGCTCGCCACCCGGCACCACCACGCCCGCCTGCGCGGCGCCGCTGGCGATCCCGGCAGCGACAGCGGTGAGCATCTCCTCGTCCGGTTTTTCGACCGCGACGTAGTCGAGGAACGCCACCGGCTCGGCGCCGACACAGACGATGTCGTTGACGTTCATCGCCACGCAGTCGATGCCGACCGTGTCGAAACGAGCGAGCTGCTCGGCGACGACCAGTTTCGAGCCGACGCCGTCGGTCGCGAGCGCCAACGCTGGTCCGTGCGCGACCTCGAGAACTGCGGCGTAATGGCCGGACGGTACGAGCGAACCGCGCGCGGCCACACCCGCTTCGGCGAGGGCGCCCACGATCGCCGCGACACCGGCGTGGGCGCGAACCTGATCGACACCGGCTGTCGAGTAGGCGTCCTTGCGCAGCGGTTCGCTGGTTCCGTTCATTGCGGGCGGGATTCAATCGCGGCGTCGGTCGCGCCGTCGGCGCGCCGCAGGGCCAGCACGAGAAGGTCGTCCTGTGCACGTCCCGCGAAGGCGCGAACCGCGTCGCGCACCTGCTCCGCAACCGCCTGCGGGTGCGATTGCGGAGAGGCGCTTTCGAGCAGCTTGACAAGGCGCGCGCGGCCGAACAGCTCGCCGTCGCGCCGCGCCTCGGTGACGCCGTCGGTATAGGCGACGAGCGTGGTGCCCGGCGCGAGCTCCAGGTCGCCTCGCCTCGCGATCAAGTCCTCGGTGACGCCGAGCGGCATGCCGCCCGCTTCGAGCTCGCGCACAGCGCCGCCCTCGACGACGAGGGGCGGCAGGTGGCCGGCGAGCGCCCAGCGCACCCTGTCGCGTTCGAGCACCGCGAAGAAGGCGGTGGCGAAAGTGTCTTCTGGCAAGCGCCTGCAGAGCAGACGGTTCGCCTCCGCGAGCGCGTCGAGCGGATCCGACGCGTCGCTCGATCTCGCTTCGACGAAGAAGCGCACCATGGCGCTGAGCGCTGCCCGTTCGACCCCTTTGCCGGCGGCATCGCCGACGAGCAGGGCGGTAGCTCCGCTCGCGAGCTCCCACACCCCGTAAGATGTCGCCGCCGGTGACGGCGTCGGCCGCAGGCTCGTAGACGAGGCCGAACTCGTAGTCCGGCACGGACGGCAGCGGTTCGGGCACGAACCCGAGCGTCAGCGCTCGCGCGATCCGCCTCTCACGGTCGTGCTCGACGGCGTTGGCGATCGCCACGTCGGCGAAGCGCGCGAGCTCGACGAGCGCGTCGAGGCGGTCGCGATCAAGCTCGCTCTCGTTGCGGGCGAGGACGCAGAGAATGGCACGTACGCGCGACCCTGTCGCGAGCGGCGCGAGCGCCAGTGCGGCGAACATCCCAGATCCGAGCGTGAGGCGACCCTCTGCCGGACCGACCCACGGTTGGCGCGAACGCGCCACACGCGCGAGGAGACCGGGATCGATCGGCGCGCGGCTGTCGCGCTCTACGCGCAACCCGCTGGCAGCGGCGATCTGCGCCGAGCGCATACCTGGCTCGAGACGCAGAACGAGAGCCGCGTCGGCCCCCGCGACCTCCCGCGCCTGGTGGGCCAGGCGGTCCAGCACCTGGTCGGGATCGAGCGTCGCGGCGATCTCCTCGCTCGCCCGCTTGAGCAGCAGCTCGCGCCGCGCGCGGCGACTCTCGAGCTCGAGCAGCTCAGCCCGTTCGAGCGCAAGCGCCGAGAGGTCGGCCAGCACCTGGGCGTTACGCAGGTCGGTCGGCGAGAAAGACGCCTCGTCGAGGCGCAGCGCCACGAGGACGCCAAGGCGGTTGCCGATCGAACCATGGACCGGGACCACTAGCAGCGAGCAGCGCCCAGCGAGCTGCCAGAGCTGGTCACCGCGCTCGGTGCCGAACTCACTCGCGAGCAGGTCGCGCAGCCGCAACGACCCTTGCCACGCCGCGACGCGCGGAAGCAACAGCGGGCGATCACGAACGATCAGCATCGACGCTAGATGCGGGACGACAGCCTCGAGATCGCTCTGCGCTGTCCAAGTCGCGATCTGCGAGCCCGAGCGTTCGGCGTAGACGACCGCGTGCGGTGCGAGCAGCGTCCGCGCATGGCGGATCAGGCGCTCGAGCGTCGGGCGGGCGGTCGCCGCGACGAGCTGGACGGACGCGGACACTGTTCAAGCCTACGGAAGCGTTTGGCGACCCAGCTAGAGAGTGGCGCTCTTGCTTGTCGCGCGACGTGCGTGTGCCCCCTCCCGCCCGTCGTGCCACATGACCGCGCGCAGCCCGGCGGCAAGAGCGAGGGCGACCCGGTAAAGCGCGGCCGCGCGCAGCGCAGCGGGCGTCACCCGTGCCGCGCTCGCGCCCGGGCGCCCGAGCGCGATCGTGGTGGCAGCGGCGCTCGCTGCGCACAGCGCGAGGCCGGCGAGCGGTAGCGGCGCACTGTTGCCGCTCCGCGCGACAAGGGGCACCAACTCGCGGGCGGCGGCGGCGGCGAGCACAGGACCGTGCGTTTCGACAAGTAGGCGCTCGACCTCCTCCCGCTCGGCACCGAGCGCGAGCGCTACCGTGACGACCGCCCCGGAGCGCGAAACGCCGGGGACGAGCGCGATCGTCTGAGCGAAGCCGACCGCAAGCTCGAGCGTCTTCCGCTCAGGAGGGGGTGTCGTGCGCCGACAACTGGCGGCGGCGAGGAGCGCGAGCCCCGACGCCAGCTGCGCCGCTGCCGTTGCGCGAGCGTCGCCTGCGGCGCGGGCAAGCGGTCGGCGCAGCACGACACTGGCGGCCACCGCCGGCAGCAGGGTGCGCACGAGCGTTCCGAAGCTGCGCGGGCGCGAGAGTCGCGCGCAAACGACCAGGCCGAGCAGGCTGCCGGCGTGGCCAGCGACGTCGATAGCCCTGCCCGTCTGGTCGAGCGCTCGCCGCGACAGGTCGCCGCCGCGGCGCGCGGCCAGGGCGGCAGCGAGATGGCGCACGTGGGCCGAGCTCGACACCGGCAACAGCTCGGTGACGCCCTGAAGAGCGCCGAGCAGAAGCCAATCGCTGGGAGCTAGAGCGAGGCGGTGCGAGCTGTGGCGGATGCCGGTAGAGCTGCGGTAGCGCCGGGCGGTCACCGCTCGGCCTCGGCCACGTCCCGCGCTCGTCGCCGACGGCGCACGACGAGCCAGACGATGCCAGCGACGAGCGCTGCGGCGACGGCGTAGTCGAGGTAGTGCAGCTTGTCGCGCCAGGTCTCCCAGCGCTCGCCCGCTTGAACGCCCAACCAGGTGAGACCGAACACCCACGGGATGCAGCCGAGCAACGTCAACACGCTGAACCGCCAAAAGTGCATCCGCGCCACGCCGGCGGGGAGCGAGATGAACGTTCGCACGATCGGCATCATCCGCGTGAAGAAAACGGTCGCGTCGCCGTAGCGCTCGAACCAGCGGTCGGCTAGCTCCAGATGGGAGCGCTTGATGTGCAGCTTGTGGCCGTGCTTCTCGAGCAGGTCGACGCGCCCGGCGCGACCGATCCCGTACGCGACCCATGATCCCACCAGGTTCGCGAGCGAGCCGACCGCCGTCGCTGCCAGCAGCGTGTACTCGCCGCGCGAGACGTTGAAGCCCGCGAAGAGCATCGTCGCCTCGCTCGGCACGGGGATGCAGGCGCTCTCGAGCACCATGAGAAAGAACACGCCGGGCAGGCCGAGCGCCTTCACGACGTCGACGGCGAGTTGGACGATCGGGTCGGTGATTGATGCGAAGAGCACGGCGTGAGCGAGCGCTGCTAATCGCGCAGGAGGCGAGTCCAGCTAGCCTAGCCGGGCCGTGCAGGTTCCGCTGTTTCGCTTCACGCTCGCGCCCCACCACCGGCGCCTGATCGCAGCGATCGATCGCGTCGTGGCGAGTGGAAGGTTCATCCTCGGACCGGAGGTCGAGTCTTTCGAGCGCGAGTTCGCGGATTACGTCGGTGCTCGGCACTGCGTCGGCGTCGCCAACGGCACCGAGGCGTTGATGTTGTCGCTGCGAGCGCTAGGTGTCGGTCCCGGCGACGACGTCGTGGTGCCGTCGTTCACCTTCTACGCCAGCGCCGAGGCTGTAGCAGCGATCGGTGCGCGACCGGTGTTCTGCGACATCGATCCGACGACTTTCTGTCTGACGCCCGAGACGGTGCGCTCCGCCCTCACCGCGCACACACGGGCGATCGTCGCCGTTCACCTCTTCGGCTACCCGGCGCCGGTCGAGGAGCTAGCGGAGTTCGGAGTGCCGATCGTCGAGGACGCAGCGCAAGCCACCGGCGGCAGCGGCGCCGGGGGCCGAGTAGGAACGCTCGGCACGATCGCCGCCTTCTCGTTCTTCCCCTCGAAAAACCTGCCCTGTTTGGGCGATGGCGGTGCTGTCACCACCGACGATCCGGAGCTCGCGGACCGCGTGCGGATGCTCCGCCACCACGGCTCGCGCGACAAAACGACCTTCGAGCTCGTCGGTTTCAACTCGCGCCTCGACGCGCTGCAGGCGGCGGTGTTGCGTGAGCTCCTGCCGCAGCTCGACGGCTGGAACGCGGCGCGGCGCTCGGCGGCGGCGCGCTACCGCGATCTCGGTCTCGACCGGCAGGTGACCGTGCCCAGCGAGCCGCCGGCGGGCGAACACGTCTACCACCTCTACGTCGTCCGCCACCCGCGTCGCGACGTCCTGGCGGAGGCGTTGCGCGAGCAGGGCATCGAGGCGCGCAGCTACTACGCGCAACCGATCCACCGCCAACCGGCGATGCGCAGCTATGCGCCGAACGTCGCGCTCCCCGGTACGGAAGAGGCTGCGCGCTCGAACCTGGCGCTGCCGATGGGGCCCGAGCTCACCGCCGCCGAAAGCGAGCACGTCGTCGCTGCCATCGAGCGGGCCCTCGCCGCCACCACCCCGTGAGAATCTGGGTCGACCTCACGAACAGCCCGCACGTGCTCGTGATGGCGCCGATAGTGCGCTGGCTCCGGGCGCAGGGCCACGAAGTCGAGATCACAGCGCGGGACTTCGCGCAGACGCTCGAGCTCTGTAGGCGCCATGGCCTTGCGCACACCGCGATCGGCGAGCACGGTGGCGCGGGTGTCCTCGGCAAGGCGCGCGGACTCGTCCGTCGCAGCACGGCGCTGTTGCGCTGGGCGCGGCGGCGCGGCTTCGACCTAGCGCTCGGTCACGGTTCGAACGACATCTCGGTGGCCGCTCGGGTGCTCGGTATCCCTTCGGCTACCGCTTTCGACTACGAGTGGGCGGCGCTCCAGCACCACATCAACTGCCGTCTCGCCCAGACAGTCGTGGTACCGGAGGCGATCCCGCCCGAGCGGCTCGCCCGCTACGGTGCGCGCGGCAAGCTCCGGCGCTACCCGGGAATCAAGGAGGAGTACTACCTCGCCGACTTCGAGCCCGACGCGGGCGTCCTCGACGAGCTCGGTCTCGAGCGCGACGGCCCGCCGATCGTCGTCGTGCGAACGCCGCCGGAAGCGTCGCTCTACCACCGCTTCCGCAACCCGCTGTTCGCCGATCTGCTGCTGCGCCTGGAGAGGGAGGACGCGCAGGTCGTGGTGCTGCCCCGTCTCGCCGAGCAGCGCGCGGAGTTGCGGGCGCGGCCGCGGCTGCGCGTGCCCGAGCGGGCGATCGACGCCCCAAGCCTCGTCGCGCTGGCGGATCTGGTTGTCTCGGCGGGGGGTACCATGAACCGCGAGGCGGTGGCGCTCGGCACGCCCGTCTACACGACGTTCGAAGGGCGACTGGGCGCCGTCGACGAGCTCCTGCTGCGCGAGGGGCGCATGCGTCGGCTCGGTGATCCGTCGCAGCTGCGGATCGAGCACAAGCCGCGCACGGGCTTCGAACGCAAGCGGCGCGATCCGGGCGATCTCGCCCGCCTCATGCTGTCGGCTCTCGAAGCGAGCGGTGAACGGGGACACGCACAAGCGGGCTAGAACGAGTGGTCAGCTCCTCGCTCTGCTCGCGGGCCCGCGCGTGCGGCGCATCGGTCAGCTGGCGGTAGACGGGGCGCTCGTCGCGCTGGCGTGGTGGCTTGCGTTCGTTCTGCGTTTCGACAACGGCATCCCCCCGCGCTACCGCGACCTCTTGCTCGCCACGCTGCCGCTGGTGGTGGCGCTGAAGGTTGTGGTCTTGGCGCTGTTCGGCGCCTACTCGAAACTCTGGCGCTACGTCGACCAACGCGACTTCAACTCGCTCGTGCGCGCGGTGGTGGTCGGCTCGGTCGCTGTCATCGCCGCGACTTTCGTGCTCGCCCCGGGGCGCGTCGATCCGCCGCGCGGCGTGATCGCGCTCGATCTGCTGCTCACCCTCGCGTTGCTCGGCGGGGCACGTTTTCTGGTGCGCGCGCTGGTGGTCGAGCGACCGCTGCGGGGCCCGCTCTTCGAACGTGCCGCGCGCGAGGTGTTGATCGTCGGCGCCGGCAACGGGGGGCAGCAGGTTGCTGCCGAGTTGCGCCGCAACCCCCAGCTCGCCAGTGCGCCGATCGGCTTCGTCGACGACGACCCGCGCAAGCGCGGGATGCGCATCGCCGGGCTGAAAGTGCTCGGCAGCACCGACGATCTGCCGCGGATCCTCGACGACACCAAGCCCGACGAGGTGATCATCGCCATTCCTTCCGCACCCGGCCTGCTGCGCCAGAAGGTGGTGACCGCCTGTCGCGAGCGACAGATTCCGGTTCGTACGCTGCCGACGACGTTCGAGCTTTTGTCGGGAGGGATCGAGCTCGTGCGCCAGGCGCGCGAGGTCCGGGTGGAGGATGTCCTCGGGCGCGAGCCGGTGCGGATGGAGATCGACCGCGTCGGCGCCTACTTGCGCGGGCGTGTCGTACTCGTCACCGGTGCCGGTGGCTCGATCGGGTCGGAGCTGTGCCGCCAGATCGCCCGTGTCGGTCCGCGCATGTTGGTGCTCGTCGACAACGCCGAAACCGCGCTCTTCGAGATCCGGCGCGAGCTCGAGCAGGAGCGCCACTTCGCACGTCTCGCTGCTGTTCTCGCCGACTGTCGTGACGCCACGCGGATGCGCGAGGTTTTTCTCGAGCACCGCCCCAACGTCGTCTTCCACGCCGCCGCCTACAAGCACGTGCCGCTGATGGAAGAGAACCCCGTCGAGGCGATCCGCAACAACGCCGTCGCCACACGGATCGTCGCAGCGGCCGCCGGCTCGGCCGGCGCCGACCGGTTTGTGCTCGTGTCGACCGACAAGGCGGTGCGGCCGCAAACGGTCATGGGCGCTTCCAAAGCGCTCGCCGAGTGGGCGGTCGAAGCAGCCCAGAGCCGCTATCCGGGCACGCGCTACGCAGCGGTGCGCTTCGGCAACGTGCTCGGCTCGTCGGGCTCCGTCGTGCCGATCTTCCGGCGCCAGATCGCGAAGGGCGGGCCGGTGACGGTCACCGACCCGCGGATGACGCGCTACTTCATGACGATCCCCGAGGCCGTGCAGCTGATCATCCGTTCTGGCGACCTTGCGCGCGGCGGCGAGATCTTCGTGCTCGAGATGGGCGAGCCGGTGCCGATCATCGAGCTGGCACGGAACATGATCCGGCTGGCCGGTTACGAGCCGGGGGTGGATATTGCGATCGAGATCGTCGGCCCGCGCCCGGGAGAGAAACTGCACGAAGAGCTCTTCAACCCCGACGAGACACCGCGCCCGACGGCAGCCGAGAAGATCGTGTGTGCCGCGCGGGCGCCGATCGACCCCGCGTGGGTCGACGCCGTTTTCGCTCGCATCGAGGAGCTGGCCTACACGGGTAGCTCGGGCGATGTGGCGGCGGCGGTAGCCGAGCTCGCCGCTGAGCGGTGGGCTAGTCGCGGCGACAGCAGCGACGCGCAGTCGGAGCCGCGGCCCGCTGAGGGTAAGGCGACGTCACTCTAGAGTGTCGTAGGTTGGTCGGCGAGCTCGTTCAGCAGATCGGTGCGTACGCGGGGATCGCTTCGGTGGCGGGGCTCGCGGTGCTGGCGTCGCTCTACTTCGCTCACGCCCGCGAGCTGCGCCAACTCCGTCAGTGGGCCGACGAGTTCGCTCGAGCTGTCGCGCAGCGTGAGGCCGAACGAGTCCGCACCGTGCAGCCAGTGCGAAGCGCGCCGCTCGCGACACCGACAGCTGTCCACGTAGCGCGCTCGTCGGCCGCTGCCAGCCAGGCGGCGGGGCAGCCCGCCGGTGCAGTTCCGGCCACTCCGGCGGCGGCCGAGGCGGCACGGACCGCCGCTGGCGCTGCGCCCGCAGCGGCCCAAGCGGGCGGAGGGGCGAGCGATGTCGGTGCACCAGCGGAGCCCGCTGCTCCGACCGAGGCCGGCGCCGGCGCCGCGACGGCGAGCGGAGCACCCGCCCCGGAAGTCGCTACCAGCACCAGCGGCAACGGTGCGACACCCCCACACGGGCGACCGACGATCACCATCCGCTCCGACACGCCACCGCTGCGTCACGAGAGCGCGAACGTTGCCGGCGCCCCCGGCACGAGCGCTGCGGACGAGACGATGATCATGCGTGGCGGGCTTGGCGAGCAGCGCGGCGTGCGGCGCCTCGCGGCGTTGGCCCCGCGGCGGCTGCTGGCAGTCGCAGTGCTAGTGCTCGCGCTTGTTGCGATCGCTGGTGTCGCCGGATCTGCGCTTCTCAACCCACCGAGTCGCGAAACGAGCAGCACTCGCCGCACCGGAAGCGATGGGACAAGCAAGCAGGCAGCGCGGCCGATCGTGCCCTCCCAGATCACCGTCGCAGTCCTGAACGGCACGACCGTCCCGGGGCTCGCGGCGCAGATCGGCGATCGCCTCTCGGCGCTCGGTTTCGACGTCGGCAACATCACCAACAACTCCGACCAGCAGCGCGCCGAATCGGTCGTGCTGTTCCAGCCTGGGCACGAACGCGAAGCGGCGTTCGTCGGCCGCAAACTCGGAATTGCCCAGCGCGAGCCGATCGACCCGGTCGCACGTCAGCTCGGCGGTGACGCGAGCGTCGTGGTCATCGCCGGCGCCGACCAGACACCGTAGGTCGCGTTGGGCGAGTTCGCGGGACGCGGCCTCGCGCGGCCTGGTCTCGGACGACTGCGATGGCGGGTGCGCAGCGACGCCAACTCGCGACCCTAGGGCACCCAGCCGGCCCGGCGGTAGATCGCGGCCAGTTCGCGCAAACGCCCCTCGTCGACAAGTGTGAAACGCCGCCCTTCGAGTTCGATCACTGCTCCGGGGTAGGGCGGATACCAGAACGCCCGGATCTTGCGCTCGATGTCGTCGCCAGGACGGACGACGCGCAGTTGCTCGAACGCGGCCCGGTCGACGTAGCGCCCCTCCCCTTGCGGGATGCGCGGCAACTCGTGCCCCGCGATGACCTCGTCGATCACCGAGCGGAAAAGCGCGAGCAGCTCTTCCTGGCTACGTAGGTCGAGCGATAGCGCCGTTTCGGTGTCGGGATCGATCGGGAAACGAACCACGCGAACGATGTCGCCGGTGTCGATCGTCTCGGCCACGTGGTGGCACGAGACGCCGTACTCGCGGTAGCCCTCGAGGATCGCGACGTTGTAGCCGCCGAGGCCACGCAGTTCGGGAAGCGGGGCGGGATGGAAGTTGAGGCAGTAAAGGCGCGGCAGCTCGATCAGCGGCCGTTCGATGCGCCGCCAAAAGAGGAAAGACAGCACGAGGTCGACGTCTTGCAGCTCCGGGTCGCCAGCAGCGATGCGCTCGTACAAGGACCGATCGTCGCTGAGCGCGAGGCCGTAGCGCTCAGCCACGAGGTCGACGCGTTGCGCGTCGAGGGCGTCGCCGGGGTCGGCGGGGCAGACGACGGCGCGCACCTCGACGCCGCGTTCGACGAGCCATTCCAGCGCGCGCGCCGCGGAGCGCTTGTGTTTGGCCATGAAGATCGCGCGCAGGCTCACGCTTCTGTTTCCGTTTCGACGCTCCGCGCGCTGGGTACGCCGAGGCGCTCGTACAAGGCGATCAGCGTGCGCGCGACCGCAGCGAAAGAAAGCGGCCCCGCGGCGAGCTCTTCGGCACGGGTTTCGAGCTCTCGGCGTCGTTGCGGGTGCGACACGACGTCCGCGATCCGCTCGGCCAACTCGTCTTCGTCTCCCGGACGGGCGAGAGCGGGATAACCGAACTCCTCGCCCAGTTCGCGAAAGCCGCCGACAGCCGTTGCCACCGCAGCGCGGCCGAGCCCGAGCGCAAGGGCGAGAACGCCCGACTGGTCGATCGCGCGGTAGGGCAGTACCACCACCGCGGCGCGAGCGAACAGTGTCGCCGCCTCGGTGTCCGAGACGTAGCGGTCGACGAACCGCACCGGCACCGGAACCTCGCGGGCGAGCGCGCGCGCCCAGCCGAGATCGCCGACAAGTGGACGCCCGACAACCCACAGCTCGCACCCTTCCAGCTGGCGTGCGGCACGCAGCAGCGAGTCGAGTCCCTTGTAAGGACGTACCGAGCCGAAGTAGAGGACCGCGGGAGCCTCGGTGGCGCTCGCGAGCGGCGCCGGCAACGCCGCGCGGCCCGCTAGCGAGCGCAGGTGGGTGAAAGCAGGGTGGGGATGCACGCAGATGCGTTCGGCGGGTACACCCGCTCGAACGAGCACCTCGGCCCCGGCGCGAGTGTGCACGACGAGCGCGTCGAAACGCTGGCCGAGGGCGCGCAGGTAACGCTTCGAGCCGAGCATCCCGCTGCGGCGCAAGACGTTGTGGAGCGTGAGCAGCCGCGGCCGGCCGGAGGGCAAAAGCCAGGGGTCGACCGGCTCGTAGGGCAGCCACTGGTAGTGGCGGAGGGCCGCCCGACGGCGCGCAGCACGGTGGGCGAGAGCGTCGAAAGGGTGCTCGACCAGGCGAGCGAACGCGCGAACGCGGCGCTTCCCGATCCGCCCGCTCAGACGGTGGAAGAGCTCGTCGACCGTGACGCCGGCTGCGGGCGCAAGGGCCCCGTGCACGAACGGCGCGGTGACTACGCGCACGTCGATACCGCTGCCGGCGAGAGCCGAGGCGAGCTGACGCGTATAAGGAGCGACATCCCCGCGCGGATCGATCAGCTCGACCATCGACAAGCGGCATTGTTGCGAGCCGAGGTAGCGAACTAGGGTTCCGGCGTGCGTTCGCCGGCTACACGCCTGCTTTTCGCGACCGTGTTGGTGGCGACCTTGGGCGCTTTCATCGCCACCCAGCGCTTGAAGGGCGGCTTTCCCCTCGTGCTGCGTTTCGCGACACAACCCGTGGCGTTCTCTCCCAACGGCGACGGCGTACGCGACACCGCCACAGTCGGTTTCGACCTCACCCGCGACGCCGTCGTTTCGTTTCGGGTGATCGACGCCGAGGGCCGCGAGGTGCGCGAGCTTGTGCCTTTCCGTCGGCTGCCTGGCGACGTGCGTTACCGCTTCCGCTGGGATGGTCGCGACGACGACGGGCGCCGTGTATCCGACGGCATCTACCGCTTGCGCGTAATCGCGCGCGACGAGGGGCGTGTCGTCGACTCGATCAAGGAGCTGGTTGTCGACACCAAGCCACCGGCTGTGCACCTGGTAGCGGCGAAACCGGCGCTGGCGGCGCCCGGCGAGCCCGTAACGGTGCGCTACGCCGGTCCCGCCAATCGCTCCCCCGAGTTTTTCGTCTTCCGCAGTGACCGCTTCGGTCGTGCGCGTCTGGTCGCGCGCTTCCGCGGCCACGGTCGCACGGGAGTGTGGGACGGCCGGGTCGGCGAGCGGCCGGCCCCTCCCGGCCATTACGCCTTCGCGGTGCGCGTGCGCGACCGGGCGGGCAACGAGCGCCTGGCGCCGGCTCGCGTGCCGACCGCGCAGGTCGCGCGCGCCGGCACCGGCGTGACGGTGACGCGACTCGCCGTGACGGGACCGGTGGTCGCCGTGCGACCCGGGACGCGAGTGCGCTTCGCAGTCGCGCCGACCGGCGCGCGCGAGGGTGCCTATCGCGTGTCGCTCCGACGACCCGGCTCGGCCGGCACGTTGCGTCGCTTCCGTGCCGTCGGCAGCTCCTTCCGCCTGCGCGTGCCGGTCAGCGCGCGCACCGGCCTGTACGTTGTCACCGTCGAGCGCGGCCGCGTGCGCGCGTCGTGGCCGCTTGCGGTCGAGGGCACCGTACGCGGCGGTGGCGAGCGCCGGCTGCTCGTGGTCGTACCGCTATCGAGCTGGCAGGCGGCGAACCCCGCCGACGGCGACAGCGACGGTTTCGTCGAGACGATCGGACCGCGCGGCGGCACGGTGTCGCTGGTGCGGCCTTTTGCGCGGATAGCGAGCGAGGCCGGCCGTGTCGCCACGCTTGTGCGCCTGCTCGAGCGCGCCCGTTTCACGGTCGACATTGCCACCGACGTCGAGCTCGAGCGTGGTCGCTGGCTTGCGGCCGGGCGTTCGGTGGCGGGCGCGGTCGGCCCGAGCATCGTGGTGGCTGGCAGCCTCGGCTACGCGGGCGCCATTACGCGTGTCGCGATCCGGCGCCACGTCGCAGCCGGGGGAGCGATCGCCTTCCTCGGGCGCGACTCGTTGCACCGGTCGTGCGCGATCGTGGGCGAGCGCCTCGACTGCGGCGAGCGGCGCCCCACCGACGTTTTCGGGGCGCTCACCAGCTTGCGTCGCTACGCCCCGGCGCCGCTCGCGGTACAGAGCGACACCCTGGGCGTCTTCCGTCGCGTCGATCGTTTGATCGGCCTTTTCGACCGCTTCGAGGTGACGAGGAAGCTGCCGACCGGCGCAAGGACGCTGTCCGTCGCGGCCGCGCCCGACGGAGCCACCGCACTTGTCGCCTACCGCTACGGACGTGGGCTTGTCGTCCAAGCAGGCGTCGACGGCTGGCTCGCGCAGCTTGTGCCGCGCAGTTTCCGGGACGATGTCCGGCGCGTGACGATCTCCCTCGCCGGTGCGCTGACGGCACGCTAGCTAGAGCTGGGGTGCCGCGCGGCAAGCGCGCTGGGGCGGCTGGCTCGCTGGGGCTGGGCGCCGCGCTCGGGGGGCGGAGAGCGGCCCGTTCCCCCACGGAGTGGGCGGGAAGCGGCCATCTGACAAGCTACGCCTCGTGCGCCGACTGGCGAAGAGAAAGCCGCTGCTGGGCGTGGCGGCGGCGGCCGCGCTGGCTCTTGCGGTTGTGCTCGCGCTGTGGGTCCGCGACCAGACGCGTCCGCTCGAGAAGCGCGGCTCGGCGCGCGAAGAGTTCGTCCCCACCGAGCCCGCGCGCGAGCGCCAGCCGCGAACGCCCGCCGTTCCCTGGCCTACCTACGGCTTCGACTCCGCTCGCACCCATGTCGCGGCCGGTTTCGACCTGCGGCCCCCCTTCCGACGCCTGTGGACGATCGACGCTCGCGACACGCTCGAGTTTCCGCCCGTCGTCGGCTACGGCATGGTGTTCCAGCCGCAGCAGCGAGGGTTGTTCTTCGCCCTCGACGCGCGCACCGGGAAGGCCGTGTGGCGCAAACGCACGGGCCGCTGCTCCGCTGCCTCGCCCGCCCTGTGGCGGGGGCTCGTCATCCAGTCGTGGATGGACTTCGTGCCCTGTCCGCAGGACCGGCCCGGCGCGAGCGGCTACGTCGTCGCCTGGGACGCTCGCACCGGCAAACGCAAGTGGATCTTCCGAGCCGCCCCGATCGAGTCGTCGCCGCTAGTCGTCAAGGGAACGGTGTACGTCGGGTCGTGGGACCGCAACGTCTACGCGCTCGATGCGCGCACCGGCCGCGTGCGTTGGCGCTTCGCCACCGACGAGCAGGTGAACACCTCGGCGGCGTACTGGCGGGGAACGATCTACATCGCTACCGACGCCGGCTCGCTCTACGCCTTGTCCGCGCGCACGGGGCGCCTGCGCTGGCGAGCGCAGGCGCACGCGCGCTTCGGGATGCGCGAGTTCTTCTACGCCACCCCGACGGTCGCTTACGGGCGCGTCTACATCGGCAACACCGACGGCACGATGTACGCGTTCGGTGCTCGCAGTGGTCGTTTGCTGTGGGCGCGGCCGCTCGGCACCTACATCTACGCGGCTGCTGCCGCCTGGCGCCGCTCGATCTTCACCGGCACCTACGACGGACGCTTCTACGCGCTCGACGCCGCGACAGGCGACGTCCGCTGGGTGCGCGAGGCACCGGGCGCCGTGCACGGCGCACCGACGGTGCTAGATGGCCTCGTCTACTACTCGACGTGCTCGAGCTGTGGGTCGGCAGCAAAGCGTGCTGTCAAGCGCGGACCCGACGGCACGTATGCGCTCGACGCGCGTACCGGGCGAGAGGTGTGGCGGTTCCGCGCCGGCAAGTACGCGAACCCGGTGGTGACCGACGGCGAGAGGTTGTACGTCGTCGGCCGCGCGCACCTTCACGCGCTCGTGCCGCGGTCGAGCGGCGGCGCGGGGACGCGCTCACGTTCGGCTGCGAGCGGCGGCAGCGCGCAGAGGGCGAAGGTCAGCGGCCAAACGAGGTAGTAGTTGTTGAACGTTCGCCCGATGAAGAGGAGCACGGTCAGCGCCGCAGCGGCGTAGCCCAGCGGCGCCCCGGCTGAGCGGTCGCGCCAGCTGCGGAGGGTCAGCCAAGCCGTGAGCGGCAGCCACACCGTCACGAACAGCGGCACGAAGGGGTAGTAACCGCGGCGGTCGCCGATCGCTCCGATCTCGACCAAGATCCCCGCGAGGCCGTAACCGACGATGCGGTAGGTCGCGGCGCCGTAGCCCACCACATCGCTCGCGAACGCACTCGGCGAGGCGACGAAGAACGGCAAGCTCGCCGCCACAAGCACAGCGACAGCGACCGCGGACCCGCGGGCAAGCGCCCGCCCGCCCGCTCGCTGCGCGACGATCACCGCCACGAACGGGGCGACGAATAGCGCGAACTGTTTGAAAAGTCCAGCGAGTGCGAGCGCGGCGAGCGCCGACGCCGCTCGCCCCCGCAGCGCGAGCGCGCAAGCGAGCACCGAAAGCGCCAGCGCGGGCGCGTCGTTCTGACCGAACCACACCGACCGCACCGCGATCGGATTAGCGACAAGAAAGACGGCGACGGCGGCGCGGGCCGCCGGCGGTCCGCTCAAACCGAGCGCTGCCGCGCCGGCAGCGAGTGTGGCCAGCAGCACGAAGAGGCGGTAGTCGTCGAACGGCGCCGGCAGCAAGCGCCAAAGCGCGCCGCTCAAGGCCGAGGCCGGTGGATAGGCGAAGTGGTCGAGGGCCGGCTCGGTGCGCTCGATGCGCGGCGATCGGCTGCCGTCGAAGGTGTAGAAGCGTTCGAGCCCCGAACCGCGCCAGTCGTGACCGTACGGGCTTTCGCCGCGCAAAACGAGGTCGCCCGCCAGCTCGATCTGGTAGGTGGAGTCGTTGGTGTAGAACCACGGGGCGGTCGCGGAGCGCAGCGCCAACTGGATGGCGGTCGCCGGCACTAGCAGCAACAGCGCACCTAACGCCCCGACTGCGACCGCTCCGCGCAGCGAACTGCGCCCGCGTGCGAGTGTCGTGACGCCGTAGCCGACCGCAATCAGCGCAGCGCACATGGCCGCTGCGCGTGGCAGACCAAGATCGGGGCGACCGTCGACGAGGCGCGCAAGCCAGGCGAGGGGTCCTGTCGGCCGAACCTCGCCGGGACGGAACGGCCACCCGTCGCTGCCGAGCTCGGGAAGGTTGATCGCTGCACACGCGAGCAGCGTTGCCGCCACGGCGAGACCGACGTGGGCGTTTGCGCTGACACCGGCCGGTCGCGGTGGTGTGGCGTCTCGGCCGGGGGGAGTGGCCGCTCGGGCGCCAGGCCCACCCGCGGCTTCCGCGAGGGCATTGGCTTCGCGCGCTGGAGCGTGCTCCCCGGTCATCGCGCCGCTTCGGCTGTCGGGAGCGCAGAGAGCTGGCGCGTCTTCGCACCACGCGCGTCCGGTTCGCTGCTACGCGCGCGCTGACGGGCCCGCCAGCGGCTCTCTGGATCGGGCCGCGCCAACCACGCTGCCGCCAGCGCGGGCAACACCCAGGTGAGCGGGTCCTCGAGCAAGTTGCTGTAGCCGAGCGCGTGCACGAACAGGGCGATGAGACAGGCGCCGAGTGCGACCGCGAGCGGCTCGTGGAACCGGCGCAGGTCTGCGAGCGTGCGCCACACACCGACGCAGGCCCAGGCGAAAAGAGCGAACCCGAGAGCACCCAGCTCGGCGATGACGGCGGCGGGAGCGGTGTGCGCGGCGAAGCTCGCGATCGGTCGGTCGCTGTGCGCAAGGCGCTTGCTGACGCGCGGTTGGCTGGCGATGCCGACGCCGAACAGCGGACTCTCGCCGGCAGCGTCGAGTGCGCGCTCGAGGCGGCCCAAGCGGTCGCTCGACACGCGGTTCACCGACACGCCGTTTGCCACTTGCCAAACGCCGTAGCCGAGCGCGAGCACCGAGGCGGCGAGCGCCGCGGCTGTCGCGGCGAGCTTCAGCCGACGGCCGCCCAGCGTTACCGCGATTGCACAGGTCGCGGCGATCAGCGCAACCATGCTCGTTTGCGAGAACGAAAACAGCATTCCGGTCCAAAGGAGCACGGCCAGCGGCCAGGCGTAGCGAGCGCGCAGGCGGCCGAGCGCAACAGCGACGAGGATCACGCACAACGCGAGCACGAGATGGCGCGCGTAGAGGCTCGGATCGCCGAACAGCGATGTGACGCGGAAGAGGTCGGTGTTGGCGTTCGAGAGCGCGAGGTTCGGTGCGTAGAAGAAGAGCTCGTGGGTAGCGAACTGCCAGATGCCGATGGCGGCGAAGATCGCGGCCAAGCCAGTGGCGACCCACGCCGTGTGGCGGGGCATCGCGAGCGCCGCCGGAGTGCGCCCGACGACGCAGAGAAGCGTCGCAAACGGCAGGGCGAAGAAGAACAGATAGTTGGCGGCCGCTTCGCGGTCCTCGGCCCACAGCAGAGAGAGGCACACGAAGGCGAGGAGGAGGCTCGCTGGGCGAGCGAGTGCGCGCGGCAGCGGCGGTGCCCCGCCCTTGCGGTAGAGCCGCCAGACGAAGGCGAGAGTCGCGCAGGCGAGAAGCGCGTAGAGCGGGATCAGGCGGCCGAGTCGACCGTCGCGCGCTGCCGCCACGAACAGCGGGTGTTCGGGGCCGAAGTCGAGCGGCGGTCGCAGCGGCGCGAGCGCCACCGCCAGTGGTGCGAGCGCCGCGGGCCATCGCACCAAGATCGCGGCGCCGACGCCGAGCAGCAGGCAAGCGGCGAACGCCGCGACCGCTCCTGTCGGCGAAGCGAGCCGATCGATCGTGGCGGTGCCAAGCAGCGAAGTGCCGAGCGCCACTTCCCCGACAGCAAGAGCCGCCACGCCGACAAGCGAGGGCACGCGGTCGTACGACAGCAGCGCGAGCAGGCAGCCGAGGGCGCCGACGACAGCGCCGAGCTCGGCCAGCACAGGATGCTCCACGCTGCGGACCTTACCCGTCGGCAGCCGCGCGGCTGCGGTTGAACGCCGCTGCCGCTTCGCGCAGACCTTCGCCCCGCCCTCCCAAGAGCTGTTGCCAGGCGTGCAACCGCCAGCGACGTGTGTCGTCGCGCCGGCGCAAGCAAGCAACGAGCAAACGTACGCAGTAGAACCACGTCCACGCCGCACGCCACAGCGCGCGCGTCAACGGCCCGTGGTGCTTGCGCATGTACAAGGAGCGGCCGCGGTGGAACTCGACTATCCGTCGCCGCATCGCGTGCGGGTCGGTTGAGAGCTGGTCGTGGTGAACGCAGCGCGCCTGCGGCACGAAGAGGATGCGCCAGCCTGCGTCGCGGAGCCGCTTCTGGAAGTCGGTCTCGTCGGAGTAGACGAAGAACTCGGGGTCGAGAAAGCCGATCTCGGCCGCCGCCCGGCGGCGCACGAGCAGCGCCGACGACTGGCACCACCCGACCTCGCGCACCCGGTTGCCTTTGCTCTGCACGGCGAGTCGCTGTAACCCGCAGACGGCGGCGAGCGCCCACAGCACCCCAGGCAACCGCCAGGCGCACGCCTGCGGGGTTCCGTCGGGCGCGACCAGTTGCGCGCCGGCGGCGGCTGCGCGCGGGTCGGCTTCGAGGGCGGCGACGAGCGCAGCGGCGGCGCCGGGCAGGAGCTCGGAGTCCTCGTTGAGGAGCAAGCAGTAGCGGCCGCGGGCGCTTGCCAGGAGCTGCGAATCGTTTTCGGCTTTGCCCCTGCGCGTGTCGAGCGCGATCACGGATACGCCCGGGAACCGCTCGCGCAGCATCGCGAGAGATCCGTCGGTGGATGCGTTGTCGAGAACGATCACTTCGTGCGTGAGCTCGCGCGGGTGGCTGCGCTCGATCGCTGCGAGGCAGGCGGCGAGCAGCTCCTGCCCGTTTGTGTTCACCACGCAGTACGAGAGGTCGATAGCTTCCCGACGATCGACGCCCGCAGCTGACGTTTCTGCGTGCCGGTCACCGCCGTCGTCGGGTCGGGGGCTGCGATCGTCTTGCGAGATCATGGTGACCTCTGCTGTCAGGCGACCCGCTCTGGCGCGCGCGAGCGCGGGTCGGCGGCGCGGCCGCTGCGGGCAAGTGCTTCCAGCACTTCGAGCACTCGCGCGGCGAGCAAGTCGCGCGAGAACTCGCGCTCGGCGAGGGCGCGCGCGTTGTGCCCGAACCGCTCGCGCAGGAGCGGGTCGTCGCGCAGGCGAACAAGCGCGTTCGCGAGCGCGTCGCCGTCGTCGGG
Organism: Thermoleophilum album; assembly: GCF_028867705.1. Lineage (GTDB taxonomy): Bacteria > Actinomycetota > Thermoleophilia > Solirubrobacterales > Thermoleophilaceae > Thermoleophilum. Next base: position 44,702 of record NZ_CP066171.1, read on the forward strand.
CGGTACGAAGACGCCGGCCTCGTTGCGCTCCACCAGCTCGGCGAGCCAGCCGGGAGTGTTGACGATCACCGGCTTGCCGGCTGCAAGCGCGTCGAAGAACTTGTTCGGCGAGCCTTTCCAGAGGGCGGGCAGTGCCTTGAAGATCACGAGCAGGGCGTCGGCGGCAGCCGCAATCTGAGCCGCTTCGGCACGCGGCACCGGTCCGCAGAAGCGCACGTTCGCAAGCCCGGCCTCGGCCACTGCCGCCTCGAGCACCGGTCGCCGCGCGCCGTCGCCGCAGAGAACGATCGTCACATCGCGGACCCCGCGCCGCTCGAGCTCACGCGCGGCGGCGATCACCTGTGTCAAGTCGTTGGCAGCGCCCATCGTCCCGAGGTAGGCGCACACGAAGCGGTTGGCGAGGTCGTGGCGCCGCCGCCACTCCCAGCCGTCGCGATCGGGGCGGAACAGTTCGAGATCGCTCGCGTTCGGTACGAGCGTGATCCGCTCGCGGTCGGCGCCGGCCTGCACCATGCCGTCGCGGATTCCCGGCGAGAGCGCGATCAAGGCGTCGGCGGCGCGATAGACGCGACGCTCGGCCAGGCGCGCCGCCGAGCGCAGCAGCGGGTTGCGCAGGGCGCCCATCTGGATCGGTGCTTCCGGCCAAAGATCGCGCACCTCGAAGGCGAGCGGGACGCCGAAACGGCGAGCGGCGGCGATCGCCGGGCCGGCCATCGTCAACGGCGGCGAGGTCGCGTAGACGACGTCCGGACGCGGCTGGGCGAGCACGACCCGGCGAGCAGCGCGGGCGAAGCGCGCGAACGCCACCATGCGCTGGCGGTAGGGCAGGTTCGTCGCTGCCACGTAATTGGCGTAGCCGGCACGAACCGGAACCACGTCGATACCGTCCACGCTGTAGGGCTGTTCGTCCGGACGGCGCGCGGCGGTTACCATCGTCACCGCGTGGCCACGCGCGACGAAGCGGCGCGCGAACTCGTAAGAGCGCGTCCCACCGACGTCCTGGCGCGTGGCGAAGAACTGATGGAGATAGAGGATCCGCACGGGACCGGCGGCAACGGTAGCGCCTCGACAGGGGCCGCGCAGGCGAACGCCGACACGCGCGCCGCAGCCGATCGGGCGGGCACAGCAGCGAAGGGGCCGGCAGGTCGTGCGGCGTCGATGGCATCGCCGACCGAAGCGGTCCCGCCGGTGCCGACCCTGCCGCACGGTCGTGCGACGCGCCTCCTCGACGTGACGTTGGCGAGTCTCGCGCTTGCGATGGCGGCGCCGCTACTCGCTGTGGCCGCAATCGCGATCAAGCTGACGTCGCCGGGGCCGGTCTTCTACCGGCAGCGACGGGTCGGACGGGGCGGGCGTGTCTTCGAGCTTCTCAAGTTGCGAACCATGGTCGTCGGGGCCGAGCATCTGGGCGCTGGGATCTACGTCACGGCCGACGACCCCCGCATCACCCCGGTGGGCCGCTGGCTGCGAAGGTGGTCGATCGACGAGCTGCCCAACTTGGTGAACGTCATCCGCGGCGAGATGGCGATCGTCGGACCGCGGCCGACGGTGCCCGCCCAGGTGGTGCGCTACACCCCGCGCCAGCTGCGCAGGCTGGCGGTCAAGCCGGGCATCACGGGGTGGGCGCAGATCCACGGGCGCACCGAGTTGCCCTGGCCCGAGCGGATCGAGCTTGACCTCTGGTACGTCGAGCACCGCAGCCTCTTGCTCGATCTGAAGATCATCCTCCGCACCTTCGGGTTGCTCGTCACCGGCCGCGGTCTCTACAGCAGCGACCTCCACCAGGGTTTCGGGCCGGAGTGAGCCGGGCCGGCCGCTCTCTCCTCCGGCCAAGACGAACATGCCGTCTTCGGCGTGCGCTCGGCTCTGCCGACCCGGCCGTCAGCCGGCGGGCGCTAGCGTGCCGCCGCCTCCGCCGCGCACGACCGTGAGCGTCGTAAGCGGCGTGCGCGTCCAGGCGAGCCCGGCCGCTGACGCCGAGACATAGAGGACGTAGCGACCGCTGCGCGTGGGGGCGCGCAGGGCGACTGCGAAGCGCCCACGCCGCGAGGTCCGTAGCGCGAGCACTGTGCGCCGCACTGTGCGGCTCCCGCGCGCCTCCAAGAGCACCAGGCGCGGCCGTACCGAGGTCGGTGCGATCGCGCCGTGCAGGCGCAACACGGTGCCCGCGTAGAGCACGCGGGAGCGTGGCAACGCCACCGTGAGCCGCGCGCGCACGCGCAGAGCGATCGGCGTCGTCGGTCCAACGCCCTCGCCGTTAGCGAGGCTGGCACGCGCGCGCACGGTCAGGCTCCGTGTCGCTCGCCAGCTTGCGCGCCAGGAGCCGTCGCTTGCCGTCACCGCCCGTGCCAGCGCTCGCCAGCGGGAGCCGCGGCGATACTCGACGACGACACGCGCCTGCCCGATCCCCGTGCCGTTTGCAGTGGCGAGGCGTCCGGTAACCGTCGCCGTGCGCCCGAAGGAGAGCGGAGAGCGCGGGCGGTCGAGCGTGAGGGTGGGTTGTGCGCCGACCTGTGTCGGGTCGGGCGCGATGCGCCCGACCAGCTCGCGCAGCCTGGCGAGTTGCGCGTCGAGAGCGTCGCCAGGACAGCTCGTCTTGTCGAGGTCGCGATGCCCGGCGATGCGTTCGACGGTGACGGGTGTGCCGGCGGGGTAGCGGTTCTCCGACCCGCCTGCCGAGGTCAAAGTCACGCTGCCGAACGTAGGCGCGCCGTGCAGCGGCAGTTTCCAGCGGATGAGGGCAGCCGTCGCGCGCAGCGCGGCGTCGGTTTGGGGTGTCGTCGTGAAGGTGCCGAGCTGGGCGATCCCCGTCGTTTGCGAGTTGTAGCCCTGGGCGTGAGCGCCGACGACAGCCTTGTCGATCCCGCCGGCACGCCCTTCGTAGATGCGTCCGTAGCGGTCGACGAGGAAGTTGTAACCGATGTCGTTCCACTTGTTGGAGTTGACGTGGTACTGGCAGATCGCCAGCACGACGTCCGGCGCCTCGGTGCGTGAGTAATCGTTGAGCGAGACTGTGTGGTGGATGACCGCGCCTTTGACGGTGCCGTACTCGGGCGGCTTGCGCGGCTTGCATTCGTTGCGCGCCCACTCTTCACGGGGCACGATCTGCGGTTGCGCGTCGGCGTGGGCGGTGCCCCCCGAGAACAGCCGTCCAACCGCTGCGACCGCTGCGCCTGCCCGTTCGACCACCGCCGACGCCAGAGCAGCGATACCGCGCGGGCGAACGACTACGAGGTGTAGGCGCGCGGCGCGCAGCGGGCGATCCGTGCTCACCTGCACAGCGTCGGCGCCACCCACCCATACGGGAAGTGAGTGCTGCGTGTTTCTCACCGCCTCGCTTGCCTGCGGATCGGGCCCCTCCGACTCTTCCGCGTCGACCCGTGCCCAACGCGTCCACCCCCGCTCGCCGAGGCGCGCTCGCAACCACACCGCGCGCGGGCGACCGTGCCAGCGCACACCCACAAGGTCGACACGTTCGCCGGTGGGGAGGGGATCGGAGGCGAAGCGCTGGGGCGGCGGCGCCGGTTCCCGCCGAGCGGCATGGTGGTCTTCCTGGCCGTTGATGGCGCGCGTCGCGGCCTTGCGCTCGAGCGCGAGACGCAGCGAGTAGTCGCGCGCCCGCTTCGCGCTCGCGACCTCCCTCCGGTCCTCGCCGTCGATGTGTAGGTGTCGCGAGGCAGCCGCGTGTGCGCCGCGGTCGTTGGGCTCGTCACCGGGAGCGCGCTTGGCTTGCCCGGCGGCGGACAGCGCTCGCGTGCTCACGGGGAGCTCGAAATCGTGCACGCGACCACGGTCGGCGAGAACGAGCGCGGTCACTGCGGCGATCGCAAAGGCGGCAGCGGTCGCAGCCACGAGCATGCGTCGCGAGACCGTGCGCCGCGCGATTGCCGCCAACAGCGGCTTGAGCGACCGGGCGGGCGAACTGGGCCCCGGTCGGAGCGCCGCACGAGGACCGGTTTGGGGCGGCGGTTTCTCGCGCACGTCGATTCCAACAGGGTACGGAGGCGAGTGTTGCGGCACTGCAAGAACCGCTGCCGAAGCGGCGATGCAGCGCGTGTGTGCCGGTGCCGTGGCGTGGTAGGGCTAGAAGACTGCCTCGGGCCCGTTGCCGCGGTTGTCGTCGCGGAAAGCGGTCAGCGCCCGCCACGTCGCTGCGTCGAGCTTGCGACAACCGAGCAGCCGTCCCGTGCCGAGCGGTGCCGGATCGGCGTTCCAGGCGGTCATCGCTACCGCGTAAGGCATCGTCCGGCGTGGCACTAGCAACATCATCCAGTCGTCCTTCTCGAAGTAGGCGCGCAGAGCGGCGCGCTGGCTACGCGGCAGGTTGGGCTTGGCCCAGAGAATTACGCGTCCGTGCTCGAGCGAGTGCACGAGCTCGGTGTCTTTCGGTGCGCGCTGGTAGAGGCCGTCGCGCGCAGCGAACTCGAAGTGGCGGCCGGACGTCGGGGGGTTTGAGCTGTACTTAACGGGCGCGTTGCGGTCGTTTACGTGATCACGCGCCGGGGCGCGCATCGTTTTGTAGTCGCAGCCCGCCGCGCGCGCCGCTGCCCGCACGTCGGCGGTGACGTGACCGACGTTCGGCGGCTCGCCCCCGCTCGGGAACACCTCCGGTGCGCTGCTGCTGGAGCCACCGCAACCGCTCGCGACGAGCGCGACCGTCACCGACGTTACGAGCAACGCTGCGCGTAACCGGGATGTGCGCGCTGTCTTTTCGGCGGGATGGCTCACGAAACCTTCAGGTCGATGTCCGGCGCACGCGGCCGCCTCGTACGTTACTAGGGCGTGCTCGCCGAGCGGGCGGCCTGGACCGCGCCGCCGTGCGCCAGCATAGCGCAGCGAAGCGAGCTATCTCGTCGGTCAGTCGCGCCGGCGAGATCCAAAGTTCGAGGATCGAGCTGCTGCGCACGAGACGAGCGTTCGGCAGCGCCCGTACGAGCTGGTCCGCGTCGGAGAAGGGGTGGATCGGGTCGCGCGGGTGCCCGATCACGAGCGCTGGTTGGCGCAGCTCGCCCCACTGCTCGTGGGGAGGAGCGACGCGTCCGTAGAACAGCCCCTGCAGCAGCGACGCCGAGGGTTTGGGATCTTGTGCCAGCCAATCGAGGCCGGTGTCGGTCAAGTGCGAGACGCCGCGCGGCAGTCGCCGTGCCACCGCGGCGACAGCACGCATCGCGGGTGCCCCGAAGGTCAAAGCGACTAGCAGGGGAGTAAAGGCCAGCGCGACGGCGACCAGCGCATTGTCGAGCACTGGCATCGACAGCACCATCCCGCGGATGCGCTCCGGCGCAAGAGCGGCCGCCTCGAGCGTCGTGTTGGCGCCGAGCGACGGGCCACCGACCACGGCTTGCTCGATCCCCTCGTGATCGAGGAGCCCGATCACGCCCTCGGCGAGGCGCGTCATCGAGTACTCCCACATCTCGGTCGGACGGTCGGACTCGCCGTGCCCGAGGAGATCGAGGGTGTAGACGCAGAAGCCGCGCTCGGCGAGAGCGCGCGCCAGCGGATCGTTGAGCCAGCGCGGAAACAAAAGGCCCGGCAAGAGGACTACGTAGCGGCTGCCGCTGCCGTAACGGTCGTAGACGAGCCGGTGGCGTGCGTACAGGAAGCTGCCGGTGACGATCGCCGAATCCACCTCCCCCTGCGCCGCCGGGCGTCGTGCCATCGCAAGCGAGCATAAAGGCGGTGCGCCCGACCTCGCCTCGGGTTCGCGCACGCCCGTCGGGGCGCGAGAAGTCGCCCGTTCAGGCCGCGAAGATCAGGCCGCGAAGAGGCGCAGCTCGGGGCTGCGCTCGCCGCGCAGTTGCGCCAGATCGATCTCGGCGCAGACGATGCCGCGCGACTCGGCGAGGGCGCGTGCTTGGGGCTTTATCGTGCAAGCCGCCAACACGCCACGACAAGGGCGCAGCTGAGGATCGGCGTTGATCCGCTCGAGGTAGCGCGTCAGCTGGTCGACCGCATCGGTCGTGGCGACGCGCTTGATCTCGACAGCCACGTACCCGCCATCGGCGTCGCGACAGAGGAGATCGACCGGCCCGATGTCGGTCGCCCACTCGCGCCGCACGAGCAGGAAACCTTCGCCGAGCGATGTCGGATCGTGGGCAAGCAGACGCTGCAGTTCCGCCTCGACCCCGTCCTTCTCGAGCTTCGACTCGGCGTCGAGTGGAAACTCCTGGTCGGCGAGGATCTCGGCGATGCGGACCTCGATCTCTTCGTCGGGCCCGCGCACGCGGCGCACGCGCAAAAGACCGGGCTGCTCCTCGATCGCCGTCGGTGCGCTCATCCAGTTGAGGGGCTTGTAGCCGCCGTAATCGGCGTGGATCTGCACCGAGCCGTCGCCCTTCAACAGCACCATGCGCACTGCCTCGGGCAATCGCGTGCGCAGGCGGCCACGGTACTCCACCTCGCAACGAGCGACGATCACGCGCATGGGCGCTCGACGCTAGCGAGGCATGCGGACGCTCGCACCCTTCGCTGCGGATCGCCTGGCCCTCGTCCAGACAGCCTGGACACCTGGCCGATCAATTTCCGCCGCTGCGCGGCCGATGCCGATACAGGACCTGCCCATACCCACGGGGGAGAAGTGTTCAGACCGCTCAGAAGTGTCGCCGCGCGGCTAGTGCCGCGCGGTCTCACAGCTACCCAGTGGCTGCTCGCCGTCGCAGGGGTGGCCAGTGTCGCTGCGCTGATGGTGGTCGCCGATGCAACACGCCGCCGTGCCGACGAGTACCGACGCGCGGAGGTGGCGCTCGAACAGATCCGTGCCGAGGCCGCCAACGTCTCGGCGATCGCATGGCAGGGCCTCTTCCGTTACTACACCGAGGGTGCGTCGGCGCCGCTCGGCACCGCGCTGTCGGCCGCCGGGGTGAGCACCTGGTCACGTATCCAAGCCGCACTCGACGAGCTCCGATCCACCGGAACGCACAGGGCGCTCGCCGTTCTCAGCCGCGATCACAACGTTCTGTTCAACGCTGGCATGGACGCCTACCGCGCCTTCCAGCGCGGTGACGCAGCGCGAGCCGTGCGCCTTGCTCGCACGCGGATCCAACCGGCGATCGAGCGGTTGGAAGCAAACGCTGCCGCGCTCGCGCGCGGGCAACGGGCGACCGCCCGATCGACGCTCGCACGCGCCCGCCTGATCCTGTTGCTGTCGGTGTTGCTCGCTGGCGTGCTCGTGGGAACGCTGGCCTGGAGGTTCGAGCGAACGCGCCGGCGGATGCGGATCGCGCAGGAGCTGCGTGCCGCCGAGCGTGCGGAGGAAGAGCGCTTGCGGGCCCTGCTCGAGCAGTCACGCGACTGCCTGTTGGTACTCAGCGACCAGCTCGTCGTCCGCTGGGCCGGCGGGGCTGCCCAGAGTCTCTTCGGCCGCGACGCGTGCGCGCTCGTCGGCGTTCCGTTCGACGCCCTCGTTGCCGACGAGGACCGGGCGCTGGTCGCCAACTTCTTAGCGGCTGCGGCTGCGCGCACGAACGGCGACGGGATCGACTGTCGCCTGCGCCACGAAAGCGGCTACACGGTTCACGCCGAAATCGTCGCGAGCGACCGCTCCACCGACCCAAAGATCGGCGGGATCGTCTTGACGGTGCGCGATATCGGCGAGCGCAAGCAGTTCGAGCAGGAGTTGCGCCACCGCGCGTTCCACGACTCGCTCACCGGTCTTCCCAACAGGGCGCTGTTCGAGGATCGCGTCGGGCAAGCGCTTGCGCGCGTGCGCAGCGGAGGCGGCCGAGCGGCCGTGATACTGGTCGATCTTGACGACTTCAAGAGCGTCAACGACGGTCTCGGTCACGGCGTCGGCGACGAGTTGCTGCGCGCTGCGGGGCGGCGCATAGCAGCTTGCGCCAAGCCCGCCGATACTGTCGCGCGGTTCGGCGGCGACGAGTTCGCGCTGCTCTGCTCGCTCGGGCAGGGCGAAGATCCCCTGACGGTTGCGTCGCGCGTACTCGCCGCCCTGCGCGACCCGTTCAATGTCGACGGCCGCGAGCTGCGCTTGTCGGCGTCGATCGGCGTCGTCGATCTCGACGCCGGCGCGACCGTCGCCGAGACCCTGCGCGACGCCGACACGGCGATGTACGCCGCGAAAGAGGGCGGTAAGGACCGCATCGAGCTGTTCGATCCCGACATGCACCGGCGGGCGCTCGCCCGGCTCGAGCTGCGCGGCGAGCTGGCACGGGCGCTTGACCACGATCAGCTGCTTGTGCACTACCAGCCGATCGTCGACCTTGAGAGCGGTCGCATCGCCGGTCTCGAAGCGCTCCTGCGCTGGAACCACCCCGAGCGCGGACTGGTCCCGCCGCTCGAGTTCATCCCGATCGCCGAGGAGAGCGGGCTGATCATCCCGATCGGCTTGTGGGTGTTGCGGCGTGCCCTCGCCGACGTCGCCGGCTGGCGGGCGCGCATCCAGGGCTGCACGATCGACGTGAGCGTCAACGTCTCGCCACGCCAGTTGCGCGAGCCAGGATTCGCCCAGGACGTCGAGAACGTGCTGCGCGACACCGGCATCGACCCCGGCGCGGTGGTGCTCGAGATCACCGAGAGCCTGCTGGCCGAGGACTCCGACGCGCTTGCCGCGCGGCTCGAACGTCTTCGCGCGCTGGGAGTGCGCATCGCCGTCGACGATTTCGGCACCGGCTACTCGGCGCTGTCGCGTCTGCGCAGCTTGCCGATCGACATCCTCAAGATCGACCGCTCCTTCATCCGCGACATCGACCGCGATCACGAAAAGGAAGCTTTGGTTCGCGGCATCCTCAGCCTCGGCCAGACGTTGCGCCTCGAGGTCGTCGCCGAAGGCATCGAAGACGAAGAGCAGGTGCGGCGGTTGCGAGCGATGGCGTCGACCTACGGGCAAGGGTTTCACTTCTCGAAGCCCCTGCCAGCGGCCGAGATCGAACGGATGCTGGCGACTACCGCCAACGTCGCGCGCGTGGCGTGACAGCGCGGGGATTGCGCGCGCCGTCGTCGGCGTCGAGGGTCGCCGCCAGCGCCGCGACCGCGTGTGCAGCGATGCGCTGCAGGAGGCGGCGACCGCCGAGGAGCACGAGCACTCGGTCGAAAGCGCCCAGTTCGACGGCAGCGATATCGAGCTGCACGCGCGTGGTGCCGGGCGACGGCGGTGGTTCCACGCGCCAGCGCACGCGCACTCTCGTGGGCGCGCCGCCTCGGCCCGCCACGGCCAGCCCCACTAGCGAGCGCTCATCGACGCTCTCGACGCGGGTGCGCACGCGACGACGGCTGCCACAAGGCCCCCTCACCACCAGCTCCGCACCGACCGGACGCCCGCCGGCACCGAGCTCTAGTCGCGCCACCGTCACGAGCGGTCCGAGCAACTCCCAGTGACGTTCGAGATCGCCGATCACAGCCATCACGGCGCTGGTGGGAGCGGCGATCAGGCTCTCGCAAGTCGCGAGCCGGCGCACCAATAGAGTTTCGGCGATGTCGGGGAGGGAGGGAAGCGCTAGCGGCGACGCGTTGTCGGAGCTGGAGCGTCTGCGGCGCGCTACGAGCGACGAAGGGCGTGCGACGGCGGTTGCCCGCCGCCACGCAGCGGGCGGCCGAACGGCGCGCGAGAACGTGGCGGCGCTCGTCGATCCCGGGACGTTCGTCGAGTACGGGCGATTGGCCGTCGCCGCGCAACGCTCGCGCCGCACGCTCGACGAGCTCTACGAGCGCACGCCGGCCGACGGCCTCGTCGCCGGCATCGCGACCGTGAACGGCCGCCTGTTCGGAGAGCGAGCGCGGTGCGTGGTGATGGCCTACGACTACACCGTGCTCGCCGGTACGCAAGGGGCGATCGGCCACCGCAAGAAGGACCGCATGTTCGAGCTCGTCGAGCGGGCGCGGCTGCCGGTGGTCTTCTTCGTCGAGGGCGGCGGCGGGCGCCCCGGCGACACGGACTTTCCCGTCGCCTCTGCCCTCGACGTACGTGCCTTCGCGCTGTGGGCGCGCCTAGCGGGCCACGTTCCCCGCATCGCTGTCGTCAACGGCTACTGCTTCGCTGGCAACGCCGTTCTCGCCGGTTGCGCCGACCTCGTCGTTGCGACCGAACGTTCCTGGCTCGGGATGGGTGGACCGGCGATGATCGAGGCAGGAGGTCTCGGGCAGGTCGCTGCGGACGAGATCGGTCCCGCCGCGGAGCAGGCGGCGAACGGTGTCGTCGACATCGTCGTCCAAGACGAAGAGGAGGCGGCGAGGGTCGTTCGCACGTTGCTCTCCTACTTCCAGGGCGACCTCGACGGCGGTGAGGCGGAAGCACAGGAACAGCTCCGTACAGCGATACCGGCCAGCAGCAGGCGCGCTTTCGACATCCGCAGGGTTGTCGACACGGTCTTCGACCGTGGCTCTGTCACCTACCTGGGCGAGCGCTACGCCCCTGAGCTCGTTACGGCGCTGGCTCGCCTCGAAGGTCGCGCGGTCGCCGTGATCGCCAACAACAGCCTCCACAAAGCGGGCGTGATCACGAGCGAGGCGGCGGCCAAAGCCGCGCGTTTTCTCGGTCTTTGCGCCGACTTCGAGCTGCCGGTCGTGTCGTTCGTCGACACCCCGGGTTTCATGGTTGGACCCGAACACGAACGTACCGGCTTGGTGCGCCACGCCGGCGACTTTCTGCGCGCCGGTGCGCGGCTGCGGGCGCCGCTTCTGGCGGTGGTAGTGCGCCGCGGCTTCGGTTTGGGCGCTCAGGCGATGGTCGGCGGCAGCCTGCGCGAACCGTACTTGGCCGTCGCCTGGGCCGGGGCGCAGCTCGGGCCGATGAATCTGGAGGGAGCGGTCAGGCTGGCGCTGCGGCGGGAACTTGAGCGCGTTGCCGACGAGGCCGAGCGCGAGCGGATCGTGCGCGACGCCACACGGCTCGCCGAGGAGCAAGGCAGCGCGCTGAACGCCGCGCGGCTTTTCGAGCTCGACGACGTCATCGACCCGGTCGAGACGCGGAGCTGTCTCGCCCGGGCGTTGGCTACGTACGGTGCGAGCGGCTCGCTCTAACAGGGTACGCTGGCAGCGATGGCGGGGACGGCGGTCGAGGAGCTCGATCTGCCTCTGTTCGACTACCTCGATCCGCAGCTACGCGGCGAACAGCTGCACCGGGTGGTGCGCGACCTGCGCGAGCGAGGGTGGCTCGCGCGCGCGCCGATCGGCTACGTCGTGCTCGACCGTGAAGCGGCGGAGTTCTTCCTGCGCGCCCGCGAGGCGGTGTTCCCCGGGCTCAAGATCGCCGAGCTCTTCGGCGTGCCCGAGGGGCCACTGCTCGAACAGATCCGTCGCAACATCCTGAACCTGACGGGCGACAGTCACCGCCGGCTGCGCAACCTTGTCAACCCCTTCTTCACTCCCCGCGCCGCCGATCGCCGGCGTCCGCTTATGCGCGAACTGTTAGCGGCCCTATGGGAAAAACTGTCTGCGGAGAAGCGCTGCGAGGCCGTCGGGGCGCTCTGCGAGCCCTACCCCGCGCAAGCGATCGCCCGTGTGGTCGGTGCCCCGCTCGCCGACGCGCCGCTCCTCGAGCGCTGGTCGGGCCTCATCCAGCAACAGTTCGACGGCCCCGCCCTGCTCGCGCGGCGCGACGAGATCGAACGCGCCTGCGCCGAGTTCTACGAGTACTGCGCCGCGCTGATCGGCGAGCGCCGTGCACGGCCGCGCGACGATCTTGTGTCGGAGCTCGTGCGCGCCGAGCAGGAAGGCGATCGTTTGAGCGACGTCGAGTGCATGAACCTGGTGCTGAACGTGCTGGTCGGAGGTGTCGAGACGACGCAGGCGCAGCTCGCCCACGCCCTGCGTCTGTTCGCAACGCACCCCAAGCAGTGGCAGCTGCTGGCCGAGCGGCCAGAGTTGGCTGGCCGTGCGGTCGAGGAGGTGCTGCGCTTCGAGCCGGTGACGCCGTTCACAGCGCGCCTGCTGGAGCGGGATGTCGAGTTTCGGGGCGTCCGCTTTCCCGCCGGCACGGTGGTGATGGTGTGCCAACTGGCTGCCAACCGCGATGGAGTGCCAGGCGACCCCGATCGTTTCGACATCGCGCGCCCCCCGGGTGGGCCGCGCACGTTGGCGTTCGGTGCCGGCATCCACTACTGCCTCGGCGCCAACCTCGCTCGCGTCGAGCTCGAGGAGGCGCTCGCCTTCCTCGCGCCGCGTATGCCCAATCTCGCGCTCGACGGCGAGGTCGTCCTCGGCACCGTGCACGGTGTCTACGGCGTCGAGCAGCTGCCGCTGCGGTGGCGGTGAAAAAAAGAACGGCCCGCCGCTTGAAAGCGGTGGGGCGCCGTGTCCCCCGGTCGGAGCGCTTCGCGCTCGCTTCCGTCGTGTCAGCTAGCTGTCGGCGTTGCTGTCGCTCGCGGTGCCGTCGTCGGAGTTCGAGGAGTCCGCGTGCCGCTTCCGGTGGGGCGGGCCGTCGCCGGGCCAGCGCTCTGTCGCGACGACTTTGAACTCCCTGTCGACGCGGACTTCGAGGTAGTCGCCGTCCGCGGTCTTGATGTGGGCCTCGTAGGCGGCCTGCGAATCAGCACTGGTTTCGCTGCGCAGAATCTGCGCCCCCGGGTACTTGGCGAGCACCGCTTGCTCGACCTTCTGCTTAGTCGTCCCCGTCAACGGTCGCTCGCGCCAGCGGCGGCTCCGCCGTCCGTCCTTGTCGCGGCAGGGGCGGGCCGGCTCGGCTTTGACAGCGGTAGCGCGGAAGTCCGAGTTGACCAGCACCACACGGCGTTTGCCGTCCGCGGTGACGATGTGCGCGTGATAGCGGGTGGAGTAGGGACCGCCCGCTTCGACGCGCTCCACGGTGGCACCGGGCACCTTCGCGAGCGCGGCCTTTTTGACCTTCGCCGCTACCGACGAGCTCAGCGCCCGGTCGGGCCGGTGAGCGCCGTGAAGGCCACGGCCGTGCCAGCCGCCCGGTCGCCAGGGCGGACCGTCCGGGTCCGCGGTGGAGGTCGAGGAGTTGGTGGTCGTGGTGTTGTCGGCGGCTCCCGCTACGACGCCGCCGCCCAGGGCGAACGCTGCGAGTACCGACAACCACAAGAGACTCCTCTGTAAGTAACGAAGCATCGCGCCTCCTTTTCGTCGTTTTCTCGTTGGCGCGAATGCTGTGCGTCGCAGCCTGGAGATACCTCGGCGTAGGCTGAGAGAAACCTAAGAAGCGGCGCTCCCCTAGGAGCGGCGCCCGCCGCAGCGTCAGGGCGCGCCTGCCTCGCTGTGGTCTTCGGTGTCGCCCGGTATGTGCGTATCGCGGTCGGGCAAGCGCACGGTAAAAAGCGCCCCGCCCCCCGCCGCGTTCGTGGCGGTGACCTCGCCGCCATGCGCCTCGGCGATCGCTTTCACTATCGCGAGCCCGAGACCGGCGCCGGCGCGGCCGCGCGTGCGCCCCGGATCGGCACGCCAGAAGCGTTCAAAAAGACGCTCGGGGTCGCCGGGCGGAAGTCCAGGGCCGTAGTCGCGGACGGCGATCTCGACGGCTCCGGCGCGCCGCTGTCCTGACAGCTCGACCGGCGTTCCTGGCGGGGTGTGCGCGAGCGCATTGGCGACGAGGTTGCCGAGCAACTGCCGGAGCTCGCCGTCCGACCCGCGCACGATCAGCTCATCCGGTGCGTGTACGCGGATGTCGCGTTCCGGGGCACGCACGCGCGCGTCATCGGCGACCTCGCGCAACAGTCGCGCCAGGTCGACGCGTTCGTCGCGACGTGCGTTCGGCTCTTCGAGTCGCGCCAACGCCAGCATGTCGTCGACGAGCGAACCCATCCGCGCTGCTTCGGCGCCGATGCGCTCCATCGCCTTCGCAACCTGGTCCGGCTCGCGTGCAGCACCGAGTCGGTAGAGGTCGGCGTAGCCGCGGATCGCCGCGAGCGGCGTACGCAGCTCGTGCGAGGCGTCAGCGAGGAACTCCCGCAACCGCTGCTCCGAGCGCTCGCGCTCCCCGAGCGCCGCGGCGAGCCGGTCGACCATCCGGTCGAACGCTTGCGAGAGGCGACCGACCTCGCTGCGCGGATCGCCACCCCCCACCCGCTCCTCTAGGTGGCCGCTCGATATTCGCTCGGCAGCGGCGGTGATGCGGGCGAGCGGCCGCAGCTCGAAACGAACGACGATCCACGACGCAACACCGAGCCCCAAGAGCACGATCGCCGCCACGACGCTCTGGGCGACGAGCAGTCGGCGGAGCGCGTCGTCCGCTTCGCGCGTGGGCACAGCCGCGACGAGCAAGTTGCCGCCCGGCAAGCGCACGCTCGCGACGCGGTAGCGTCCGCTCGGCGTCTCGATCGTGGCCGTGGAGCGCGGTGTTGGCGGTTCCGGGAGTTTGGGGTAGGGGCCGCTGTCGCCGTTAGCGAAGGGGTTGAAGATCGTGCGGGCGAGAACCCGGTCGCCGTTTCGCGTTCTCACCTCGCCGTAGGTGCCGGCTGGCAGCGACGGTCCTATGGCGGGAGGAGGGGCTCCGAGCTCGAAGCGTTCACGCTTGTGATCGTCGTCGTCCGCTCGCGCAGGGAGCCTGCGATGGGTGACGATTCCCAGGTCGCGGGCGAGGGGGACAAGGGCCAAGCGCAGCTGCTCGTCGATGCGGCGGTACTGGAAGTCACGCTGCTCGACATAGGTCAGCGCGCCAGCCACGACGAGCGCCACGCCCGCGAGCGCGATCACACTGGCGACCAGGCGTGCCTGCAGCGAGCGCATCAACGGCGCGGCGGCCGCAGCGCATAGCCGACACCCCGCACGGTGTGGATCAGCGGTGGGCCGAGGGCGTGCAGCTTTTTGCGCAGGTAGCTGATGTAGGTCTCGAGAACGCGTGCGTCGCCGCCGAAGTCGTAGCGCCAGACGTGCTCGAGAATCTGGGCGCGGGTGAGCACGCGGTTGGGGTTGAGCAGCAGATAACGAAGCAAGCGGTACTCGGTGGGTGTGAGCTCGACGAGTTGGCCGCCCCTGCGCACCTCGTGCGCGTCCTCGTCCATTTCCAGATCTTCGAAGACGAGGCGACCGCCCGTCCTGTCACCCTGTCCCGACCGGCGCAGCACGGCGCGAACGCGGGCGATCAGTTCTTCGATCGAGAAAGGTTTGGTGACGTAGTCGTCGCCGCCGATCGTGAGTCCACGCACCTTGTCGGCGGTGGTGTCGCGCGCGGTTAGGAACACGATCGGTCGGCGCGAGCGCTCGGCGCCGAGTCTTTCGGCGAGCGCGAAGCCGTCGATATCGGGCAGCATCACGTCAAGCACCAACAGGTGCGGGTCGAACTCGTGCACCAGCCGAAGGGCGGTCGTGCCGTCGCCAGCGGTTTCGACGTCGAAACCCGAGTAGCGCAGTGCCATCGCCACTACGTCGGCGATGTTCGGCTCGTCGTCGACGACGAGTACGCGTAGTGGTTGCCGCTCAGCCACAGCTCGAGGATGGCGCGGCTTGCTTGGAAAAACCTGGGAGCCGTGGAGGCGAGGGGTGGGCGCGCGGCAAGCCGAGTCCGCGCCGACCGTCCGCCCTGCCGCTACCGGTTCCGCGGCCAGTGTCGTGGGCACGACGTCGCGCGCGGGCGCCGCTCTTCGCGCACCTTCCCTGGTCAAACGCGTCCGGCATCGCTCGCACCGCGCCAGTGCAGGATCTCGAGGGCGCATGCGACCTCGAGCGCGTTTTCGGCGAGCGGCCGTGGCAGCAGCGCCTCTGCGCGTGCCAGCCGCATCAGCACGGTGTTGCGGTGGCAGTGCACGAGCGCTGCGGTGCGGCTGGCGTTCGACTGCTCGCGCAGGTAGACGCGCAGCGTCTCGCGCAGCTGCTCGGGCGCGTCGGCGAGCTTGCCGAGTGTGTCGCGCACGAACTCGTCAGCGGCCGACGGGTCGGCCGCCAGCAGCGCGACGAGCCGGACCTCGTCGTAGCGAGCGACGCGCGCGGCCGAGCCGAGGCGCGACAGAACGCGTTGCGCCACGAGCGCCTGCTGGTGCGAGCGCCGGAAGCCAGCAAGTCCGCTGCCCGCGGTCCCGATCACCACGTAGACGTCGCGCAGCGCCTCACGGTGAGCGCGCAGGCGTGCCGCTGTGGGGGCTTCGCGAGCGTGGATCCAGAACCAGCGGGTCCCCTCGCTCGGAACCACGACCAAGGGTCGACCGCCGCCTGCCGCTTCGGCCAGCGCCGCGACAGCAGCGTCGAGGGCTGTCGCGCTGGTGGCGGGCGCTGTCGACCAGACCACTGCCGCGACGTGCGTGCCGGCCAGGTCGTAGCCGAGCCGGCGGCTTGTGCGGTTCGGGTCGACCGGGGCCCCTTCAAGCAGCAGCGTGACTGCAGCCAAGCGCTCGGCGTTGGTGCCGCGGCTGAGTTCGTCGCGCTCACGCAGGATCCACTCGACGGTCGCCGCGCTCGTCGCGTCGACGTAGTCGAAGATCGAACGCGCCGAAAGCCGCAACAGATCGCGCAGCTCGCCGGGATCGTCGGTGAGCGTGAAGCAGATCTCCATCCACGCCTGCCAGGCCGCGTTCTGTCCGGCCCGGTAAGGCTCGATCGCCTGCGCATCGAGTCCGCGGCGAACGAGATCGCGCACCAGCCCGCGTGCCTCCGGCCCGAGATAAGGCTCGACCGGCTCTTGCGGCTCGCGGGCGACCGACTCCGCCCAGTGCGTGATCATCGCTCGGTTGGTGCGCCGGAACGCTTCGAGGAGCACCGGATCGGCAGCGACGAGCGGGTCGTGTTCCTCGAGGGCGGCAGCCTCTACCCGCTCGAGGATGCGCTCGGACGCCTGCAGCGCTATCCGTGCACCGGCTCGCATCAGTTCGAGCGCTCGTGGAGAGGCGTCGTAGGGCGCTGTCCGGCGCGATCGGCGGACGCGACCTGGCGCTTGCCCCTGAGCCCCAAGCGGTCGCTGTGCGCTCGTCAGGTCGACGGCGCTGGCGTGCGAGCGTGCGAGATCGGGTGGGCTGTCGGCGCGCTGGCTCTCGAGGTCGCTACGGGGCTGCGCGGGAAGTCGGCGGACGGCGCGCCTCGGCGATCGCTCGGGCACGGTGCGAGATTAACCGCTAGTGAGTAGCGCCTTGCACAGCGCGCGGCGAGCCTGTATTGGTGGACGGGCGTTCCCAGACTCCTTTGCCCCCGACTCGCCTTGACGCGAGTTCATCGCCGTCTCGACGGAGGTGTGTAGATGCTGATCGGGCGTTACCTGTCTCGTGGCCGCACGATCCTTGCGCTGGCACTTGTGCTTTCGGCGTCGGTGGTTGCTGTCTCGCCGGCGACCGCGGCGCGTCCGGTGCTGGTCAAGGGGGGCTTCGCTCCCGACCCCGAGCGCGCCGGCGGGAGTGCCCGCCCGGGCGACCTCACAGCGGTCGGGCGCAGCCTTTTCTTCACCGCCTGGGATGCCGAGCACGGGCGCGAGCTTTGGTTCTCCGGCGGCCGGCCCGGTGACGCTCGGCTGGTAGCCGACATCTACCCAGGCGCGTCTTCGAGTGCACCGGCATGCCTGCGAGCAGTCCGCGGCGCCGTGTACTTCAACGCCGCCGATCCCGATCACGGTCGCGAGCTCTGGCAGAGCGACGGGACCGCTCCAGGTACGCGTCTCGTTAAGCAGTTCGGAGGAGGACCTGTAGGTATCTCCCGCGACCCCTGCGTCGTCGGAAATCTCGGGGGTACGCTGCTCGTCGCGACCGTCTACCCGAGATCCGGCGCTTTGTGGGCGAGTGACGGTAGCGCTGAGGGCACAGAGCTGCTTTTGTCGGGCAACGTTCAATCGCTCGTCACAACCGGGTCAAGCGCCCTCGCGCTGGTAAACGCAGGTATAGGGGTGACCGAGCTGTGGACGACGGACGGTACCCCCGAGGGCACTTCGCGGGTATTGACGCTCGCTAATCCGGTTACAGGTGGCTCGGCCCTTAACTTGACCGCTGCGGGCGAGCGCATCTACCTGGAGGTCAGCGATGCGGCACACGGGGCGGAGCTGTGGACGACCGACGGCACGGCGTCGGGTACACGCCTCGTAACCGACCTGCGTCCCGGTCCCGCGGGGAGCGAGCCCCACGCACTGACCCCCGCCGGCAACCGGCTCTACTTCACTGCCGATGACGGCGTCAGCGGTCGCGAGCTGTGGGCCACCGACGGGACCGCGGAGGGCACGCGTCGCGTCGCCGACCTCCGTCCGGGGCCCGCTGGCAGCGATCCCCGCCCGCTGGGAGTCGACGCTAGTGGCACGCTCTACTTCACCGCTGACGACGGCGTCCGCGGTCGCGAGCTCTGGCGCACCGACGGCAGCACCCGGGGGACGCGACTGGTCGGAGACCTGCGCCGCGGTGCGGAGGGCAGCGACCCGTTGGGGTTCGCGTCGGTGGCTGGACGCGTCTACTTCACCGCCGACGATGGCCGACGCGGTCGCGAGCTGTGGGTCGTCGACCGCCCGCGCGGCGGGCCTCGCTTGGTCGCGGACCTCGTGCCAGGCCCACGGTCGAGCGATCCGACCAGCTTGACGGTCGCGGGGCGCAGACTGTTTTTCGTCGCAGCCGACGCGGCGGGTACTTTCGGGCTCTGGCGAATCCGTCACCCACGCTGGTGGTGACAGTTAAGCCTGGCTAGGAGGCTGTCGCTAGACGTGACGGGGATCGGGGCCGCCGGCGGAAGGCCGGCGGCCCCGGCGCCTTTCCAACGGCCCCGGCGCTGTGCACTCTGCACAAACAAACGCCCGAAGTTTGTAACGTAGGACCTGTACGTCCACCAGTCCGTCTTGCGATCCTCGAGCCATGCCCGTGAACGACGCACTCGCTCCTTCGCAAAACGGCGCCGACACGCGCGCCCCTGACACCGCTACCCGCGAGCGCCCGCTCGCCCTGCCGCAGCGGCCGAAGGATGTCGATTTCGACGCGGTGATCATCGGCGCAGGCGTCTCGGGCATCGGTGCTGCCTACTACTTCCAGCGCTACCACCCGACGAAGACCTACTTGATCGTCGAGACGCGCGAGGCGATTGGCGGCACCTGGGACCTGTTCCGCTACCCCGGGATCCGCTCCGACTCCGACCTGCACACCTTCGGCTACGAGTTCAAGCCGTGGACGGGCGAGAAGGCGATCGCGGACGGGCCGTCGATCCGAGCTTACATCGAAGAGACAGCGCGCGAGTACGGGATCGATCGCAACATCCGCTTCGGTCACAAGGTCGTCGCCGCGCGGTGGTCGAGCGAGACGGCTAGCTGGACGCTCGAGCTCGAGCGCGTCGCCGATGGCGAGCGCAGCGAGGTCACCTGTCGCTGGCTTTTCGGCGCGACCGGCTACTACCGCTACGACGAGCCCTACACCCCCGAGTTCGAGGGCCGCGAACGCTTCCGCGGGCCGATCATCCATCCCCAGCACTGGCCCGAGGATTTCGACTACACGGGCAAGCGCGTCGTCGTGATCGGCAGCGGCGCCACCGCCATCACCCTCGTGCCGGCGATGGCCGACCGCGCCGAGCACGTGGTGATGCTGCAGCGCTCACCCACCTACATCCTCCCGATTCCTTCGCGAGACGAGCTCGCGAACCGGCTGCGCCGCCTGATCGGCGAGGAACGTGCCTACAAGCTTGTGCGCTACAAGAACGTGGCGCGCCAGCTCGGCTTCTATGCCTTCTGTCGGCGCTTTCCAAGAGCGGCACGAGCGCTGATCCGTTTCGTCAACAAGCAGGCGCTGCGCGGCACCGACTGCGACGTCGACGTCCACTTCCGGCCGCGCTACAACCCCTGGGACCAGCGGCTCTGCGTCGTCCCCGACGGCGATCTCTACCGCGCTATCCGTGCCGGCAAGGCGTCGATCGTCACCGATCGCATCGCCCACTTCACCGAGACCGGTATCCAGCTCGAGTCCGGCCGGCACCTCGAGTGCGACGTGATCGTCACCGCCACCGGCTTCCAGCTGTTGACGTTCGGTGGGATCGAGGTGTCGGTCGACGGCGTCACCCGTGAGCCCAGCGAGGCCGTCGTCTACAAGGGCTCGATGCTTGCCGACGTTCCCAACTTCGCCTTTGCGCTGGGGTACACGAACGCGTCGTGGACCCTGAAGGTCGACCTCGTCTGGGACCACTACTGCCGGCTTATCCGCTGGACCGAGAGCCGCGGCTACGACGCGGTGGTGCCGCGCCTGCCGAAGAGCGGCATCGGGTTCCGGCCGCTGCTCGATTTCCAGGCCGGGTACGTGCTGCGCTCTCTCGACCGCTTGCCCAAGCAGGGCGATCGCGCACCCTGGTATCTGGCGATGAACTACTTCAAGGATCGCCGCTACCTGCGCAAGGGCCCGGTCGTCGACGAGGCGCTCGAGTTTTTCTCGGCGCGCGGAGAGCGAGCGGGGACTCCTGCGGACGCCCCGACGGAGGTCGGGGAAGCGCGGAAGGTGTCGCCCGAGCCGGTGGCTGACGCAGTCGCCTAGAGCTCAGCCTTCCGTGACGCGCGCCGGGCGAGCCCGGGCGGTGTGGAACTTCGCGGCAGCAAGAAGCGCTGCGGCGAGCGCGAGCAGGGCGACCGAGAGGGCGAGCGCGGACTCGGTGTCGCTCGCGAAGAGCTCGTAGATCGCAAGCGCCGCTGTCTGTGTGCTGCCGCGCAGCGAACCCGCGAACATCAGCGTCGCTCCGAACTCGCCCAGCGCCCGCGCCGCGGCGATCGCCCCGCTCGCGACGAGACCCGGCATCGCGATCGGCGTCGCCACGCGCAGGAACGCGCGCAGCTCGGAGGCTCCGAGGCTGCGTGCAGCCTCGATCAAGCGATGATCAACCTGCTCGAACGATGCGATCGCGTTGCGGACGTACAGCGGTCCCGCGACGAACGCCGACGCTACGACGACGGCGCCGAAGGTGAACGGGAGCTCGATCCCGAGCGCGCGCAACGCGCCACCGAAGAGCCCCTTGGGGCCGAACGCTGCCAAAAGCGCGAGTCCGGCGACAGCGGGCGGCAGGACGATCGGTAGCTCGACCGCGGTCAGCACCGCTCGTCTGCCGGGAAACCGGTGCGTGGCGATCACGTATGCCGCCAGGGTGCCCACCGCGATCGTCAGCGCGAGCGCGAGGCCGCTGGCGCGCAGGCTCAACCAGAGCGCCGCCACCGTTTCGCCTTCGCGCAGCGCGGCGATGACGGCGCGGGGTGGCACCGTACCGAGCAGCGCGACGAGCGGCACCAGTAGAAACACGGCGACCGCAGCGCAGCACGCTCCGGTCGCAACGAGGAAGCCCACGTGTGCGATCGCGCGCGACGAGACGGGGCGCGTCCCGGTAACCGGGCGCGTCGCCTCGCGAGCGGAGTGGCCGGCGATCGTCGGTCCGCTTCCCGCGACTGCGAAGCTCGCTCGGTGCGGGCGCCATCCGCGCATCTTCTAGCCCCGGGTCGGTGGCGGCCCGAATCCGGCCCGACGCAGGGCGCGCTGGCAGCCCCCGGCACGCAGGTCACGCAAGAACGAGCGGGCAAGACGCGGCGCATGCGGCCGCGCTGCGACGCCGGCGGCGTAGACCACCTGCGGCTCGAGCGAACGCGGCAGTCTCAGCGCGGCGAGTTTGCCCCGGGTAGCACGGACATCTGTGATGTAGATGAAGCCCGCGTCGGCCGCGCCGGCGAGGAGTTTGCCGACCGTGCTCTTCACGTCTGGCTCGTTTGAGCGGACGTTGGCGAGGATCGCTCGACGCGTCGCCGCTGGCAGGCGCGCGAGCACCGCTCGCGCGTAAGCGCCGTGGGGGACTGACGGCGTGCCAAGCACCATCTTCACGTCCCTTCGTGCAAGGTCGGCGAGCGCGCGTATCGGCGACTCGGGGCGTGTGGCGACGACCAGCTCGTTCGTGGCGAAGGGGACGGGGCGGCCGAGATGTCGCTCGCTGTGGAGAGCGCGCGGCAGCGTCGTGTTGGCGGCGGCGTAGACGTCGATTCGCGCGCCTTGGCGAATCTGTACCGCCAGCTCGTCGGAGCCCGCGAACGCGAGCTCCACCCGCACCCCCGCTTGGCGTGCGAAGCGGGGAGCGCAACTTGCGAGCGCTCCCTTCGTCGACGCTGCCGCCATCACGACGAGCCGCTGCCCGCCGGCGGACGACGGCCCCGGGGTGCCCGCCGGCGTCGACTTCGAGGCGCCAGCGCAGCTGCTCGTCGCCGTGCTCGCGATGGCAAGTGCCGCGAGAGGCAGCGCCGCCGAGCGCTTTCCTCGTCGCTGCCGATTTGCGTGCATGCGAGCAAGCGTCACGGAGCCACGCCTCTACCGGATCCGACACGGTGGCGAGCGGCGAAGGCGACGTTTCATCACTGCGGCGAACGCGGTCGCTTGCTGAGCGACCTCGCGGTCGCCGGTGGCCGCTGGCAGGGCGACGACGAGCCCGCCAGCGGTCACCTCATGACCGGCGCGGAAGTCGCCCTCTCCGGCTCGGACGCCCGGATGCCCGTCAGCCTGACCGGGCGAGCGAGGGTGCGGTCGCAGTGGAGCTAGCCGGACTCGAACCGGCGACCTCCTGGGTGCGATCCAGGCGCTCTCCCAACTGAGCTATAGCCCCACGCTGTGCGGAGCTCCGCGAACGCGGAGGCGCATCGACGGCCAATGGTAGCGCCAGCGGTCATGCCCGGGCCGCCGCTCAACTCGCCGGGCATCGGCGCCGTGCGCCGCCGCCGCGGGTAAGGTACGAGGGCGATGGGCCTGCTCGAGGACGCAATCCGCGAGCACCTCGAACTGAAGCGCAAGCACGGGGCGAGCGAAGAGGAGATCCGGCGCAAGGAGGCCGAAGCGTTCGGTCCCCTCGGACTCGGTGGCGGCACTCACGGGCTCCCAGCGCGAGGCGGCGAGAGTGCGCGAGCGGACGCCGAGCCTGCGCAAGCTGCGATCGACACGCCACCAGAGCAAGCGAGCGCTCGGGGCGAACTCTCGAACCGCTCGCCGGAGCGCCCGGAACCTGCGGCGAGCGTATCCGCAGGCGGGTCGGCGGATGCAAACGCGAGTGTGTCCGAGGCAGCGAGCGACGATCCGTTGGCGAGCGAATTTTCCGAGCCGGGCGAAACTCGCGATCAGCGTTCGTCCGCCGCTGCGCCGACAGACGACCCGCCCGTGCTGCGCGACAGCCCGCCCGTTCCCGCCGAGAACACGGCTGCAGTAGACCCCGTGAGCAGCGACCGCTGGGGCGGCGACTGGGTGAGCGAGGCGGGGGTGGGCGAGCCGTTCGCGCCGCCGCGTGCCGAGCCTGCGCTCTTCGACGAGGCGCTCGTCGACGCTGGCGGCGACGCCGCCGATGCGCCACCACCGGTGCCGACGCGCGGAACGGGGGCGGAATCCCCCGGCCTGGGCGGCGCACCCACCTTCGAACCAACCGCCGCCCACGACCCGGCGGCGGACGAGGAGCGCGATCTTCTCGACGAGACGCCGGACTTCCTGCGCGACACGCCGGAGCACGATCGGCTCTGGTTCGAGCACGGCCCCCCGCGCGACTTCGATTTCGACTAGGCGACTCGCCGCGCGCCCTAAGCGCGCCGCCCCATCGGCAGAGTGCTGACGGCGGTCGGACCTGGCTGGGGCAGTGCCGTTGTGCCCGCTCCAGGCGCTCCCAGCCGGTCGCTCTGACCCCTCGGACCGAAGCGCGTGGATTTCCCCCGCCAAGCCAAGGTTTCAGTTATGTCCCAAAAAGCAACGGGGGCCGCCCGCCCCGGCAGCCCCCGTTCGGCACTTGCGGCGTCCCGATGCCGCTCTATTGACGGACCCTCCTGGCCGTCGTCCCTTCAGTTCTCGGCCGCGCAGCGAAGCGCATGAGACCTCGGCGGGCCGTAGTGGACGATCGTCGGAGCGCCGGCGCCGGCGACGTCGCCTATCGCCGAGACGCGACGGTCCCTACCGCTGCGTTATCCGGCTACCTTTCCTGTCCGACGGCGGCGTCCGAAGACGCGAAAGATCAGGGGCCATAGCTCAGCTGGAAGAGCGCCTGCTTTGCACGCAGGAGGTCGCCGGTTCGAGTCCGGCTGGCTCCACTCCCACACAGCCTGCAGATCGGTGCTTTGCGCATCGGTCTCCGCCTGCTACCACCGTTCCGGTTGAGAGTCCGCAAGCATGTGGCAAAGGCGTGGGGTTACGTGTGGTGTCCTCTCGGGGTGTTTGTCGGCGGTGAGCGGTGACTTCGTCGCCCGGCCTTGACATCTCTCTCTCTCTCTCGTTTATTGATTTGCGCCGCAAGGTTCAGTTCTGGTTTAGAGGAGGTTTTCGGTGATGGTTTCTCGCTCGCGTGCGGTTTGTGTTGCGGTGTGTGTCGGTGGTTGCCGCTGGCGGGTTCGCGGCGCAGGCGGGGGCTGGCACCGACGCTTCGGATGTGACGCCGGCGGGGGCGGTGTCGGAGCTTCGGGCGGCGGCGCCGGAGGTTTTGGCGCAGGCGCCGCGGGTTGTGGTTGGTGGAGAGACTTTTGATCCTGCGCTTCGCCGAGAAGGTTCGGGTTTCACGCTTGAGGGCGCTGGGGTTGGTGCGCGGGTGTCTGGGAGCGCTGGGGGCGGGTTTGCGCTTGAGGGTGAGGGCGAGAGCCCGGATCTTGTGGTGAGGCCGCAGGGTGTCGACCCGGGCGCTGACCCGGGGGTGCGGGCTGGTGACGCGGTTGTTTTCGCGAACACCCAGCCGGGCGCGGACCAGGTGGTGAAGGCGAACGCGCTTGGTTTGGAGACGTTCGTGCAGATCCGCGGGCCCGAGTCCCCCACCGATTACAGCTACACCGTCGTTCTGCGGGGGGTGGGGCAGCGGCTTGTGTTGCTCGACTCGGGGGCGGTCGCTATCGTCGACCCCGATGGCGACGCGGTGGCGGTCGCATCCCCACCGCAGGCCCATGATGCGAACGGCAACCCTGTGCCTGTGACAGCGAGCGTTAGCGGCAGCACCCTCACCCTGCATGTGCCCCACACCGCGGGTGACTGGGCATACCCGATCGTCGTCGACCCGTTGTGGGGGTTTCTTGCCCGTCGCTGCGCTAAGGGCGCCATCGTTGGCTGGCTTACGGTAGGCGGCTGGCGTGGAGCACTCGGTGGCTGCCTGGCTGCCACGTGTAGGCTGTGGTGATGTTGGCAGAGTGGCGTAGAGCGACCCCGGCGGGAGCCGTAGCGGCACTGTTGTTCGTGACCATAGGAATCCTTGCCGGGGTGGCTATCGGCGCTGTGCCTGCGCTCGAGCTGAACGCTGATATCAAGATCGCGGCGGCGATCGGCGCCGGGCTGCTTGCAGAGGCTCTGTTTTTGGATTTGCGCGAGCGCAACCGTTCAGCGAGCGGTGCAGCGCTTTCCACTGACGGTCGCATGCCGAGCTTGCCACGTGTTCGCCCGGCGCTCATCTACCTGCTGGCGAGCCTCGCGTTTGTTGGATGCTTGACTGTTGTGCTGCCACCCGCCTCCACCCCGCTCCCTGTCGTGGCGGGATCGGTCGCAGCTTGGCTTCTCACGCGCTCGATAGCTCGATCCCTGCGAGCTATTCAGTGAGGATGAGCACCTACGCGCGGAGGTGGAAACCATCTTGCGCGCAGCACGTCTGCAGAGAGCCGGCGATCGCTTCGAGCAGGTGTTGCAGGGCGGGCAAACAGTGTGCTAAATGAACGCCATGTCCTGCCCCCTTTTGCGGCGCGTAAGTCGTCGATCAGTCCGATCTGTCCACGTCAGCCTGCTCGCTCTCTTGACAGCGATGGCGGCTGTTCCGCCCGTCGCATCGGCCGAGCCTGCGCCCACGCTCGTTAAGGGCGGGTTGGGTCCCGCAGCTAGCGACGGGCCGCCCTGTACACCGGCCGCCTCGGTTGGTAGCACGGTCTACATGGTCTGCGATGACGGTGAGCACGGGCGGGAGCTCTGGCGAAGCGACGGCACGCCGGCGGGTACGCGTCTTGTTGCCGACATCTACCCGGGCGCTTTTGGCTCCGCACCCGACGGTTTCGTCGTCAAAGACAACACGCTGTATTTCTTCGCGACCTCGCCCGGATACGGACGGGAGCTGTGGCGGAGCGACGGCAGCGCCGCTGGCACCACGCTGGTGAAGGACATAAACCCCGGGACTGCCGATTCCTTCCCACGGGAAAGCCGCCCCCAGATCACGCGACAGGGGGCACTGCTTTTGTTCGCCGCCGACGACGGCAGCCACGGACTCGAGCTCTGGCGCAGCGACGGCACCTCGGAAGGCACCGCGCTCGTCGCCGACATCAATCCCAGCCCGGGCGGGGATAGCTCGCCCAGGCGCTTCGTTTCCTTCGATAGCGCGACTTACTTCGTTGCGTACACGCCTGATGACAAGGACGAGATTTGGCGCACCGATGGCACCGCCGAGGGAACTACTCGCTTCACCCAGTTCCCAGACCCGGATCTCAGTGGCGAAGTGAGACCGGGCTTCTCGCCGGTGGCGGTGCTTGAGCTCAAGCGTGTCGGTGACGATCTCGTCTACCTCGTCAATCTCGGCCATAAGAGTCCGTTCAGCGGGGATTTCACCGGCGTCTACTACGCGTTCGCGCGCTACGACGGCCGCGCGGGAGGGGACGTGTCCGAGCGGGCGAGCTTTTACTCATGGTTCGGCCCCCTCTCTCCGATCGACGAACCTCCATTGGTCGAGATCACCGACCTCGGGGGCGATGTTGTGGCGTTCCGCAATCCCCGCGACTTCTATGAGGCGAGCGGCGTTCGCCTCGTACGGCTACCGGCCGGGGGCAGCGCTTTCGAGGATCTGAGCGAAGATCTCAGCGGGCCGGAGAACACACTTGGTCCGGCCGGGCTAACTCCGCTCGGTAGCGACAGGCTACTTTTCATCGCTGAGGCCGGTGGCAACGGCCGTGAGCCGTGGGTTAGCAACGGTACGCCCGGCGCTACCGGTTTGCTTGCCGACATTCGCAGCGGTGCCGAAGGGAGCAACCCGACGGTGCTCGGTACTGCCGGTGGAGTCGGGTACTTCTCGGCTGACGATGGCGTGCACGGCAGGGAGCTCTGGGCGACCGACGGCACGCCCGCGAACACGCGGCTCGTGGCCGATCTCGAACCGGGAGCGAACGGTTCCTCGCCCGCTTGGGTCCGCGCCGCGGGCACAACGGTCTACTTCCTTGCTCGCACGAGCGCCGACGGCTGGGCGCTCTACCGCCTAGGTCCGCCGGCAGGCTCCGGCTCTGGAACCCAGCCGCCCCCCGCGCCGCAGCCGGGTCCGCCCTCCGGTGACAACGGGTCGCAGCCCGCGCCCGGTCCGAAGCCGCGTACGGGATGCGACCGGCGGCGCGCCAAGCTCCGCGTCACAATCATCCGCCGCGGAAACCGCAGCTACAAGGTGCGCTTGCGCCTCGTGGGCCGCGGGTGCAAGCCACGGCGTTACGAGTGTCGTGTCGCGACAGCCGCCAACGACAAGAAACGGCCCCGCTGGCGTCGGTGCAAGTCTGTTCATGTCGTCTCGCTGCGGCGCGGGGGACGGTACGTACTGCAAGTGCGCGCCGTTACCGGTGACGGCAAAGTGATCGCGCGCGCCAAAAAGGCGCTCGTTGCGTCCCACAGGCGCTGATCATCCAGCAGCGGCTTTTCGCCAATTGGGAGTTCGTGGACTCGCTGCCGCCGCGGTGGGTCGTGCTCCCTTCGCCTTAGCGCTCCGCCGCACCGCCCGCTCGTGCGGCGCCTGAGCTCTCGCGTACCAACACGAGACGGCCATCGCTTAGGCGGTAGACGCGCCCAACGGGAACGCCACGGCCCTGGGCGCGGCCGTGCGTCGGGATGATCGGCGTCGCACTGGTCGCGGTGTTCAGCGGTCGGCTCGCCCGCTCGTTCGCGCTGTTGCGGCTGCCGAGGACGAGGCCCCACAGCAAGAAGCCGAGAGCGAGGACGACACCGGCTTCGAACAGGTTCGCCACAGCGTCCAGTGGATCGCCGAGCTCGCGGTGCGGGCCGGCGCGGGCTGTGAAGGGCCGAGCGCGCGCGTCCGAGTCGAGCACCGAAGCCGGCCACAGAGGGCCGCTCCCCGCTGCCAGCGGGTCGAGCGTGGTCCGACGTCGACGGTGCTCGCCGCTCACGCGTGCCCTGCCCTCTGCTCGGTGTGGGCGGTCGTGGCGAAGGTTTCGGTCGCGACGAGGTGGCGGTTCTCGTCCGCCGGCGCTCGCGGCTCCTCTCCGCCGCTACTCGCCGCAGCTGCTCCCGCCCAGGTGGCCGCCTCCCACGCTGCCTCGAGCCGCGCCTCGTCTGCGGCGTAGAAACGGGACCTGAGCAGTGCGAGACAGAACCCGACCGTGCCACACACCACGCCAAGAACCGTCATACCGAACGCAGCCTCGAGCTCGCGCGCAAGCCCCGTCACGTCACCACGGCCCAGGCGATCGAGCGCTGGTCCCAGGGGAATCAGCGTTCCCGCAAGCCCAAGACCCGGGCCGACCCGCACGAGCAAGCGCGCCCGTTCGACACGGCTTTCGCGCTCGAGAACGAGCGCGCGGTGGTGTGCGCGCGCCGCCTGCGCGTCGCCTTGCACGACCGCGCGATAGAGCGGCTCGAGCACCCTTGGTTCCCGCGGCGGCAGTGCGCCCCGCTGCGCTGCCTCTGCGATATCGCCGAGCGATGCGCGGTTGCGCCGCTGCCACCACTCCGCGATCACGCTCCCGAGCTCGCGACAGGCGAGAAGGAGCACTGCAAACAAAAGCAGCACGACCGGTAGGCGCAACTCGCCCGCGAGGTCGCTCGCGACTGACGCGGGGTCGAAGGCAGCGACAGCGCTCACGCCAGCGCGAAGCGGTGACCCTGCGAGGAGCGGTTGCGCTGCGAGCACCACCGCCTACCGCCGGATCCGCAGCCACCGCCCGCGGCGCCCGCGCCACCCCGCGCGCACGCCGCCTCCGAACTCCCCCACCGCTCCCGCGACGGCGGCTGCCACTGCTAGCAGAGCAAACGCCGCGGCTGGGGTGAGCTGGAGCACGCCCGTGCGGGCGCTGGCGAGATCAGCTGTTGCGCCTGTGCGAAGCGCGGTGGCGAGTAGAGCAGGGGTTTCTTTGCGCAAAGAACCGTCAGCGGCGCTTCGCGCTTCGCTGTTCGTGGTCTGCTCTTGGTGGCGCCTAGCTGCGTCGTCGCCCTCCGTCACAAGCTGTCCGGCTACCCGCGTCGCGCCTGCGGGCGACCGGCGCGCAGTGGGTTTGCCCGTTGCTCGCGTCGTGCTCCTGGGTGCGGTGTTCCCGGGCGAGCCGTTTCTGCGCGCGCCGTTGCCACGTGCGGCGTTCCCTTGCTCGCTCTCGACCGCCGCGGCGCGTGCACGCCCCTTTTCCGAATCGCTTGCTGTCTGTCCGCCCTGCACAGGTCCGCTCGCCGCGCCAGAGCGTGCCGACCCGCCGCCAGCGCGCCGACCGCTAGGCGCCACCCGCCCAACAGCGACGCGCAAGGGATCACTACTGCCGGCCGCACCGTCGCTCGTCTGCGCTTCGGCGACGACCGAGTAGACGCCGCGGCGTCGAAAGGCGTGCTGCGCTTCCCTGCCAGTCGCGACGCCGCCATCACCGAACGACCAGCGCACCACGACCTCGCCACCGCTGCCGCTCCCGACCACCCGCGCTCTGAACCGGCCACGCGCGCCGGGCCGAAGGCGTGTTGGGCCGGCGATCAACACACGCAACGCTGGGCCTGGAGCAACGGTGATGCGCAGCGGCGTGTCTGGAGAGGTCAGGAAGTTGTCGCCTGCGTTAACGTCGGCGCGACCGAGCGACGGTCGCAACAGGCCAGTTTGCCGCCCGCTCACCCACACGATCGCAGCGCGGCTGTCGCTTCCCACCTGCTCACGTGTGAGGTAGAGGATCGAACCGTCGGGACGCGCGATCTCGAGGCTCGGTACGGCAGCCGGGTCGATGCCAGCAGCGCGCAACACCGTCCCGATCCGCACGCCCGAGAGTCGGACGTAGCGGACACGCCGCAGCGATCGCAGCACGAAGTCGGCGTTGGTGACGTCGTAGAGCTCGCGGAGGCGATCGTCCTCTACTACGACCGGCCGTGCCTGCCCGGGCAGCTGGATCGCCACCGACGCGCCAGCCTCAGGAGCCTCGCCAGCCAACGCCACCGCTGCGACCACAGCGAGTGCGCTCGCCCAGATACGGCCTCGGTTGCGGTGCATCGGTTACGGAAACACGCGCTCGACGGTGTCGCGGTTGGCTGCGCGTTCTCAGTTCGCCAACGCCTCGCCCAGGGCGTGCTCGTCGTCCGGAGAAAGCGCAGCGAACGAGCTGCCAGCCGCCGCCTCGGAGTCGATGACCTCGTACAGCCGCAGCTCCGAGTGACCGCCGAGCGGACGCTCGGCCTCGCGCGAGTGGGCGCGCTTGAACAGGTCGGATTTCACCCAGCCGCGAAAGTCGCTTTCGCTTCGCCAGTAGGTCAGGACGACGTAGTCGCCCGGCCGGTCGCGGCGCAAGAGGTCGAAGCGGAGGAAACCGGGTGCCTGCGCCAGCAGCCGCTCGCGCTGCAGGAACCGGCGCTCGAACTCCTCGGCCTGGTTTTCGGGAACGGTGATGCAGTTCATTGCGACGATCATGGTTAGGGAATCCTAACGATTCCCGTTCGATGTGCTAGGAATTGATTAGGCAGACCTATTAGGGTCCCCTAACCAGGAACGACGAATGGAGGTCGCGCAGATGAAACGAACTCTTCGCGCGCGCTTGGCCCGGCGGTGGGTGCGCGTGCTCCTGGCGACGACTGGCGCTGCCCTTGCGCTGGCCGTAGCCGGGAGCGGAGCGGCGCTCGCAGCGACGCCCAAGCGCATCGTGTCGCTCAACGGCGACATCACCGAGATCATCTTCGCGCTCGGGTACGGCAACCGGTTGGTCGCGGTCGACGTCAGTGCGACCTACCCGGCTGCGGCGCGCAAGCTGCCGAAGATCGGTTACCAGCGCACGCTCGCACCGGAGCCCATCCTCGCCTTCAACCCCGACCTGATCATCGGCGACGAAGTGGCCGGACCGCAGGCGACGCTCGATCAGCTGCGAGCTGCCGGCAAGCGCGTCGTGATCATCAAGGGGGCGCGCTCGGTGCGCGACATCCCCGCCAAGATCCGCGCAGTCGGCAAGGCGCTCGGAGCGACGGCTTACAAGCGGGCGAAGAAGCTCGCGGCCACCACCGACAAGCGACTGCGCGCGGTCCGCAAGCGAATCCGGCGGGTTAAGCGCAAGCCGCGCGTCGCCTTCCTCTACCTACGCGGGACACAGGTGCAGTACATCGGCGGCCGTGGGTCGGGTGCAGACACCGTGATCTCGTACGCGGGCGGTGTCGACGCGGGGACGAGTGCTGGGCTGCGCGGCTTCAGGCCGCTCTCCCCGGAGGCACTGGTGGCGATGAAGCCCGACTACATCGTCACCCTCGCGGCGGGTCTCCAGTCCGTGGGAGGCGTGAGCGGCCTGTTGCAGTTGCCGGGCGTTGCGGACACACCCGCTGGTGCACGCAAACGCATCCTCTCCTTCGACGATCTCGAGTTCCTTGGTCTTGGACCCCGCACACCGCGGGTGATCGAACGGCTGGCGCGGGCGATCGGGACCCTCGCATCGGCCAATCGCCGGTGAGTCGGTCCCTTTCTGCGGAGCAGGCGGGCCGGGCGGCCGTACGGCCGCCCGGCCCTGCCACCGCCTCCGGCGGGCCAGGGTTGCCGACGGCACGCACGGCCACAAGCGACGCGATCGCCGCGCGTCGCAAGGCACGGCTAGCCACCGCGCTCTGTGCGCTCGTCGCGCTGGTGGCCGCGGTACTCGGGGGCACAACGCTGGGGGCGGTGAAGATCCCGCCGGGCGAGGTTCTCTCCTTCTTCCTCGGCAAGCTTGGTTTCGCGGGTGCGCCAGATCCGCAGACCGTGGCGGTGCTCGAATCGATCCGCCTCCCCCGCCTCGTTCTTGCCCTTGTTGGCGGTGCTGCACTTGCCCTCGCTGGCGCGGCGATGCAGGGCATCTTCCGCAACCCGCTTGCCGACCCTGGGATCGTCGGTGTGTCCGCAGGATGCGCGGCTGGGGCTGCGCTCGCCGCGGTAGCGGGCCTGTCGCTCGCGGCACTACCGGGGCTGAGCGCCCTGGCTGGTAGCGCGTTCCTCGGCGGTTTGGTAGCCGCCTTTTTCGCTTACCGGTTTGCCCGCAGCGAGGGGCGTACCGAAGTGCTCACGTTGATCCTCGCCGGCATCGCCATCAACTCGATCGGGCTCGGCATTCTGGGATTGATGCTCTACCTCGCCGACGACGCCGAGCTGCGCTCACTGACAGGCTGGCTGCTCGGTAGCTTCGCCGGCGCGCACTGGCGTGACGTAGCGCTCGTTACCGCCTGTCTCGTCGTCGGTGCGATTGCCCTGATGCCGTTGGCGGTGAAGCTCGACGCGCTCGCGCTCGGCGAGCGCGAAGCGCGTGACCTCGGCATCGATGTCGAGCGCGTCCGCGCCATCACGATCGCCGCGGCCACGCTGTTGACGGCGGCAACGGTCGCGGTTGCGGGGGCGATCTCGTTCATCGGTCTTGTCGCGCCCCACATCGTCCGCCTCGCCGCTGGACCGGCCCACCGTTTCCTCTTGCCGGCGAGCCTCGCTACCGGCGCCGCGCTGTGCGGTCTTGCCGATCTCGCGGCACGGACGATCGCGCTGCCGCAGGAGATCCCGATCGGTGTCGTCACCGCCCTCGTCGGCGGCCCGTTCTTCTTGTGGCTCGTGCGCCGGGCGCGAGCGCGCGCGACGGTGGTGCGGTGAGAAGCGCGCTACGCACAAGCACCAAAGGGGGCACTGTGCTCGCCGACACCGTTCTCGCCGCTCGCGGCGTGACCCTGGCATTCGGACCGGTGCGAGTTCTCGACGGAGTTTCGATCGACGTCGAGCCGGGGAAGCTGACCGTCGTGATCGGCCCGAACGGAACCGGTAAAACGTCCCTGGTTGACGTGCTCGCTGGTGTTCGCCGACCGAACGCTGGCGAGGTGACGCTGGGCGGCAGGCGCATCGACGATCTCGGGCTGCACGAGCTTGCAGAGCTGCGTGCCGTGGTGAGGCAGCGGCCGCCGGTGCCCGAGGGCTTTCTGCTCGCCGAGATGGTCGCGACAGCAACCGGTGGTCAGCTGGGCGACGATGTACTCCGCGCCCTCGATGAGGTTGGCATCGGGCATCTGGCCGCCCGACGGGTCGAGACCTTGTCGGGTGGTGAGCTGCAGCTCGGCGACTTGGCGCGAGCGCTGGTTCGCAAGACGCCAGTTCTGCTGCTCGACGAGCCGACGGCGTCGCTCGATCCCGCCCACCAACACGCCGTTTTGGCCATCTGCAAACGGCGTGCCGAAGCGGGCGGAACGGTGCTGTGTGTTCTGCACGACTTGACGCTCACCGCCCGCTACGCCGACGAGGTCGTGGTGCTTGACCGAGGTCGCGTCGCCGCCGCCGGCCCGGCCGATGAGGTCCTAACCGAGCCGATCCTGCGCTCCGTGTGGCGCCATCCGCTCGAGATCGTCCGTCGCTGCGGGCGTGTGTTTATCGGCTAGAAAACGTGCACGCTAGCTCAGCGGCGACAGCTGTCCATGGCGGCTATGCGGCTGGTCGAAAGCCGTGTCGAACAGTGCGCGGGCGTGCGCGGCGGGGTTCGTCGAGCCGAGGACCACGGCGACTAGTGTTCGCCCGCGGCGTCGCACCACGGCCACTAGACAGCGACCGGCAGCAGCGGTGAAGCCGGTTTTGAGGCCGATCGTGCCGGGATAGCTGGTGCGCAGAAGCGGGTTGTGAGTGACTAGCCAGAGGCGGCCGCCGCGGATCGGGAAGGGGTACGGAGCGGCACGACGGCTGACGATGCGGCGGATGCGGGGTTGCGCCATCGCTGCGCGCGCGAGCACCACGAGATCGGCCGCGCACGAGCGATCCTTGGGGCTCAAACCGTGCGGGTCGCGGAAGTGCGTGCAGCGCAGGCCGAGGGACCGCGCGAGATCGTTCATCTCTCCAACGAAGCGGTGCTGTCCGCCCGCTGCTAGCGCCAGGGCGAGAGCCGCGTCGTTGCCCGATACGACGAGCATGCCGGCCAGTAGCGTCTCGGCGCGCACACGCAGCCCTGGCCGCAGCACTCCCATCCCCGAGCCGCTGTACCGTAACGCCGCGGGGGCGATGCGTACCCGCTCCGTCGGCGCGAAGTGGCGCACAGCGACGAGCGCGCTGGCGATCTTCGTGAGGCTGGCGATCGGATAGGGCCGGAGCGCCCGGCGTGCGAAAAGCACCTCGCGTGGGTCGAGGTCGGCGAGGAGCGCAGCACGCGGTGGCCTGCGGAAGTGCAGCCGGAGCTGCTCTTTGCGCGGAGCCCAGACGAAACCGCCCGGCAGTGGCGCCTCCGCTCGGCCGACGGGAGCGCGACTGGCGAGGTGCGGGCGTGCCGCCCGCGCGCTGCCGACACTGGAGGTTGCCTTTTTGCCTATGTCGCGCGTGACCGCGGCGACAACGAACACAACGCACCCTGCGGCCAACGCAAGCACCGCGAGAGCACGCTGCCGGCACGGTCGGTTGCGCCTGGGCCGGCGAGTGTGCGAGCCCAGCACGAGCGGCGTGCGCAGTGGCGCCGGGCGGCCACGGCGGCGCATCACCACTCCCCCGTACGGCGGTCGCTGTCGCCCCCCGATCGGCGCGCGTCGACCAGCGGGCCGATTACACCGACAACGATCACGACCAGGACTAGCAGCGCCGCGACCGTCAGCAGATCAAAACCGTGCTCGACGATTACCGCCAACGTCAGCCCGGCAAGCAGAAGGCACAACGCCGCGGTGGCCGCGACCACGAGCCAGCGCACCCGCCCGACCTCCCTACACCCCTAGACGGCGAGCCGACCGTGGTACCAGGGGTTCGGTCGGTTCGCGAACGCCCTGATCGCCAAAAGCCCGAAGACGAAGCCACCGATGTGCGCAAAGTAGGCAACGCCACCGTCGCCGAGCGGCTCCGCGAGCCCCGCCATGCCGTAAGCGAGCTGAAGGCCGAACCATGCGACAAGCACGATCAGCGCGGGCAGCTCGACGATCGTGAAGAAGAAGATGATGAAGACGACGGTCAGCACCCGTGCCCGCGGGTAGAGGAGCGCGTAGCCGCCTAGCACCGCCGCGATCGCTCCCGACGCTCCGACCGTCGGCACCGCCGCACCCGGGTCGACAGCCACCTGGGCGATCATCGCTGCGACCCCGCCGAGGACGTAGAAAGCGACGAAGCGCAGCCTCCCCATCGAGTCCTCGACGTTGTTCCCGAAGATCCACAGGAAGAGCATGTTGCCGGCTAGGTGCAGGAAGCTGCCGTGCAAGAACATCGACGTCAGCAGCGTCAGCAGCGCCGGTGGCTGTCCGCCGGTGAGCGATGGCGGGAATTCGTCGGGGAGAGTGACCTGCTGAACGCCGCCGAAGGGATCGCGAAGCTCGAGCGTCTGGCCCTCGCAGACCATCGCCGTGCCCGCCTGTTCGGCGAGCTGCGCGACGCGCGAGCCGGCCGGCGGTATCACGCACTCGCGTCCGGGATGGGTTATCTCGTAGGGCACTGCGCCCCACTGCGCCACGCGCTCGTTGCCGGTCGCGCCGAGACCCAACCCCCCGCGCTCGAAGCCGAAGTAGACGAAGGCGCAGGCGACGATCAGCAGAACGGTGAGGATCGGGAAGCGCCTAGTCGGCAGGTTGTCCTTTATGGGAAACACCGGTCGGTTTTGCCACAATTGGCGCGATGGCACGCGCCCTCCGCAGCGTCCACCCGTACGATGACACGGACGTAATCGACGCGCGCGCCCCGCGCACTAACCAGGCGTTCGTCGGTCTGTTGGCGCTCGCGGCGTTCGTGTTCGACGCCCCTCTGCTCGTCGCGCTTGTCGCCTTGCAGCTGGCGGTCGGGCTTGTCTTCGGACGGCGCTTCTGCTTGCCCTGCGTCTTCTACTTCGAGGTGCTGCAGCCCCGGCTGGGCGAGGGGCCGATCGAGGACGCCCGCCCGCCTCGCTTCGCGAACATGCTCGGTCTCGCCTTCACCGCGCTCGCGACCGTGGCATTCCTCGCCGGCCTCGAGACGCTTGGCTGGGTGCTCGCTCTCGTCGTCGCTGCGCTCGCACTGCTCGCCGCGGCGAGCGGCTTCTGTTTGGGCTGCGAGCTCTACGCCCTCGTCGCGCGCCGCCGAGGCGTGAGGCTCGTAGGCCGCTGAGGGGGCTGCGAGCTTGGACGAGGGTCTCCGCCTGGTCGTGGCGATCGCGCTGATGGTGTCGGTCGCGATCACCGCCGCCGCGCTTCGTCGTGCAAGGCGCCGACGCGTCGCTGCCTTGCCGGCACGCCTCGATCTGGGCGAGCTCGCTCTCGACAGCGCGGCCGCTGGCAGCGACGGTAGAGCACAACGGGCGTGGGTGCTGTTTTCGGCGCCGCTCTGCCACGCCTGCCGACAGTGGAAGGAGCTGCTTGCCGGCGCCGCCGAACCGGTCGTCGAGATCGACCTGCGCGAGCGTCCCGAGCTCGCAGCGCGAGCGGGCATCGCTGTCGCGCCGACTGTGCTGCTCGTCGATGTCGCGACCGGCGAGGTCGTCTACGCGGCGGCCGGTCGCGGCCCCGACGCGGAGACGCTCGCTGCCGTGCAGTCCGCTACCCGTCCACTTCCTTCCGCTGCGCCCGCGTCCGCCGCGGCACGCAGCGTCTGCTCGGCCTGATAGCTCGAGCGCACCAGCGGGCCTGCCGCCACCGCGCTGAAGCCCATCGCGTACGCCTCGCGCTCGATCGCCACGAACTCGTCCGGGTGCCAGTAGCGCACCACCGGCAAGTGGTTGCGCGAGGGCCGCAGGTACTGCCCGACGGTGACGATCTCGACATGGTGTTCGCGCAACAGCCAGAGCGTTTCGAGGAGCTCGTCGAACGTCTCGCCTAGTCCGACCATCAGGCCCGACTTCGTGCGCACGCGCTCGCCGCCCATCAGCTTGGCGTTGCGCAACACGCGGCACGAGCGCGCGAAGTCGGAGCCGCGCCGCGCGAGCGGGTACAGGCGCGGAACCGTCTCGACGTTGTGGTTGAAGACGTCAGGCCCCGCGGCGATCACCCGCGCGAGCGGCATCTCCTCGCCGCGGAAGTCGGGCGTCAGCACCTCGACCGTGCACCCCGGGTTGAGGGTGCGGATAGCACGGATGACGGCCGCGAAAGCGCCCGCTCCGTAGTCGGGCAGATCGTCACGGTCGACGCTCGTGACGACAGCGTGACGCAAACCCATGCGCTGCACCTGGCGCGCGACCTTGAGCGGCTCGAGGGGGTCGTTGTGCGTTGGTTTGCCGCTCTGCACGTTGCAAAACCCGCAACGGCGGGTGCAGACGTCGCCGAGAATCATGAAGGTCGCAGCGCCGTGCTCCCAACACTCGCCGATGTTCGGACAAGCCGCTTCCTGGCAGACGGTGTGGAGACCCTCCGCGGCGATCAGCGCGCGCAGCCGCCGGTAGTTCGGACCCCCCGGAGCCGGGCGCTTGAACCAGCGCGGCTTGCGATCACGGAATGGCCGCGCTTGTGGCAGATCGATCGCCTTCCAGCCGCCCGGGCGGGCGCGCGAGCGGCTAGCGAGAGCGCGCTTCGCGCTCGCGCGCGCCGGCGCGCTCGCAGGGATGCCCCTGTCGGTCACGTGCGCATCGCTGCCGATCGTTTCTGCACCACCGGTGCTCACGGCCGCACCGCTCCCACCGGTCGCCGCTCGCGCCGCGGCGGGCGGGCAGGCGAACTCGCGAGCGCGCGCAGCCGCTTGGCGGACACAAGTCGCTGCCGCCTGTCGAGCGCGCGAGCGACCTCGTAGCCGGCACGGCGGCGCACGCAACGCATCCGTCCCGGCCGTCCTTCGCGGGCGAGCGACGACATCGCCGCGCCCTCCATCCCGCAAGGCCGGATCCACGAGAACGGCTCGAGGTCGCAGTCGACGTTGAGCGCGAAACCGTGCATCGACACGCCGTCGCGCACGCGGATGCCGATCGACGCGATCTTGCCGCGGTCGGTCCAGATGCCGGCGTCACCGGGCGGTGCCGGTCGAGCGACCACACCCTCGGCGGCGAGCACGGCGACGAGGGCGCGCTCGATGGCAGCGACGAACTCGCGCACCCTGCCGACCTTCACGATCGGATAACCGACGAGCTGTCCCGGACCGTGGTATGTGACGCGTCCGCCGCGATCGGTGTCGTAGATCGCGATCCCCCGCTCGGCGTAGAAGTCGGCGGGCAACGGCAGGTCGCCGTGCTCGGTGCGCACGCCCCGTGTGTAGACGGGCGGATGCTCGAGGAGCAGCAAGGTGTCGGCTATGCGCCCAGCTGCGCGCGCCCGGTGGATGCGTACCTGGAGGGCGAGCGCCTCGCTGTACTCGACCCGTCCCAGCCAGCTGACCCAGAGCTCGGCGGCCATTCAGATGCGATGCTATCCGTCGTGCACGGAGACGCTCGCGGCGGTTTGCGCTTCGTCGGCCGGCGAGCCTTGTGGAGAGTGCGCGGAGCGCTCGCAGCGAGCGCTTTCGTTGTCTGCACCCTGCTCGAGGGGCTAGTGCTGCACGAGCTGCCGCCAGCGGCTCTCGGTGTGCGTTCGGAGGCGATGAGCGTGCCGTTCGCGCTGATCGTCGCGGCCAGCGCGAACCTCCTGCTCGTGGGTGCTGTCGCGCCGTGGCTCAGCCGCCGCCTCGAGCGGCGCGCGATAGCAGGGGGCGAAGAGCTGCCGCCGGCGCTGCGACGGGTCGCGTTGCGCGACCGCGTCGCAGCGCTGCTCGTCGTGCTCGGACTGTTGGGCTGGGTAGCTGCCGGTCTTGCCAGTCGCCCACTGGTCGTCGCCGCCGACCGCGAACAGGAAGAGAACGCCCGCGCGGTCCGCGACTGGGTGCTGCGGAGCGGCGACCGGGAGCTCGTCGCCAACCTCGCCAGCGCCAACACCGTCGCGCTCGCCGAGCGGTTTTTCCGCACCTGCATCCGCAAGCGGTCGGGTATCTACGTGTGTCTGCTCGTCGATACGTCGCGTGATCCGCCGCGCGTCGTCCGCGACCGCGACTCGCGTCCCAACCCGGAAGCGATCGGCGAGCGCTGAGTTGGGGACCGACCCGCTCTGGGTGTTCGCCCTGCGCTAGTAGGAGGCGATCCGCAAAAGTCGCTGGCCCTTCCCGGTTCCGCTGAGCTCGTAGACGGCGACGTCGTTACGACCACGCCGCAGCGCACTCTCCGGGATCACCAGCGAGAAGAGTTCGCGTCGATCGCCACGCATGTGGAAGGTGCTGCCGACAGCGGCCACGCGCCCGTTCACGGCTACCGCGATCCGTCGACGAGCGCC
Source organism: Thermoleophilum album (assembly GCF_028867705.1). Classification (GTDB taxonomy): domain Bacteria; phylum Actinomycetota; class Thermoleophilia; order Solirubrobacterales; family Thermoleophilaceae; genus Thermoleophilum. The sequence goes on from NZ_CP066171.1 coordinate 83,779, forward strand.
GGGACGACCACCCTCGACCCAGCCCGCCACCTGCACAGGGATCGTTCGCGCGCGCGCGTCGACGTTGCGGAAAAGCTCGGCCCCGAGCAACCGTGCGCGAACGCTCGCTGCCCCGCTCGCGACCGACCGCACCGAGGCGCCAACGACCTTCCCGCTGTCGCCGAACGCGTACAGCGACGCCCACGGCGAGCCGCGCAACAGCGTGCTCGCCGGCCCGGTGCCGTAAATCCGCGCGCGCTCACGGATGTTCGCGCGCCGGCGGCGGTTCCACTCCGACAGCGAGATCCGTACCGTTGCCGAGAAGTCGCGCTTGGGGATCGACACCGTGTGCCTGTGGCGATGGACGGGGTCGAACGCCTGGCGCCCGTCGACGCGCCAGTCGATCGGCAGGCCAGCGAGGTAGGCGACGGTGGGAAGCACGTCGACAGTGCGCACCAGAGCGTCGACCACCGAGCCACGACGTTGCCCAGGCGCTTTGATCAGGAACGGAACCGGCGCCACCTCGTCGACGTTCGAGCGCGTGACCTGCCGCCGGTCGCGCACCCCGACCTCGAAGGCGATCCCGTGGTCGGCGGTGATCACGATCAGCGCCTGGTCGAACAGGCCGAGCTTCTTGAGTCGCGCGAAGATGCGGCCGAGCTGGTGATCGACGAACCCGGCCTGCAGGAGCATCCGCTGTTCGTTGTGCAGGGTCAGCCAGCGGTCGCCGAAGCCGGCGACGTTGGCGAGCCGTTCGAGGGTCACGCGCATCTCGCGACCCGACGGCAGGTAGATCCACGGCAGGTGCGGTAGCAGCAGGTGCTTGTAGTAGAGCGTGCGCCCAGGGCGACGCTTGATCTGGGCGATCCAGCGGTCCCAACGCTCGCGCCTGCCGCCCTTGATGTTCTCGAGCGTCGGTTTGCGCTTGACAACGTTGGGACAGACCTTTACCGGGCAGAGGCTCGTCGCTTCTTCGCTGGCGACGACCTTGTAGCCGTGCTTGGCGAACAGCGTGAAGAGGTTGCGCGGATGCCAGCGCAGAGTGCCGCGACCGTTGCGGGGAGGCAACCGCCCGTCGAGGATCGCTGGCAGTGCCTTCTCGGTCGAGTCGTGCACCGCTTGGGTGTTCGGGAACCACGTAGCGGTGCGGGCGAAAGCGGCGAGATTGGGGAACCGCGCTGGATCGATCTGCCCGTCCGGGAGACGCAGAACATCGACGGGAAATTCGTCGAAGGTCATGAAGACGACGACTCGTGGTGGCTGGGCCGCCGGGCGCGGCGGTTCCGCAGCGTCGGCCGCTACCGCCGAACCCCCACGCTCCACCGCCCACACCACCGCGGCACCGCCAGCGAGCACGGCGAGAAGTAGGACCAGTGCGAGCTTCGCGCGCACGGGCGAGCAGGGTAACCGGTGCTGACCGGCCGAGCGACGGTTGCGCGTAAAGCCGGTGCCGCCCCTCGCTTGGGCGCGTGGCGGCGTGTGGGCTCGGGTCGGTGACCGAGCGTCGGCTGGTTTGCGGCGCCTTGTAGGGTCGGTCGGGTGGCACGAACTGGCAGCACGACGCGTCTTTGGGAACGGCTGGCGGGGCTCGAGCTGGCGGTCGAGCGGCTCGAGCTGCGGGGCCAGCGCGTCACGGTCTCGAGTGGCTTCGAGCGCCTCACGACCCTTTTCGTCCTCAGCGGCCCCGACGGCACACAGGGGATCGGCGAAGACGTCACCTACGACGCCGAAGACCACACGAAGTTGCAGGCTGATCCCGCATGGGCGAGCCCCGACGGCGCTTGCGCGCGCCGCTTGCGCGGCAATTTCACGCTCGCCGAGTTCGCCGCCCTGGTTGCCGAGCTCGACCTTTTCCCCGCCCCGCCCGTGCGCGAAGTGTCGCGCCGCTACCGGCGCTGGGCGCTCGAAGCGGCGGCGCTCGACCTCGCGCTACGGCAGTCGGACAGCGACCTCGCCGAGGTTCTCGGCCGCGAGCCGCGGCCGCTGCGCTTCGTCGTATCGCTGCGCCTCGACGAGGTCGACGGCCGCGCCGACCCCGCCCGCGTCTTGCGGCTGCTAGAGCGCTACCCCGGTTTGCGCTTCAAGCTCGATCCCACCAACGCCTGGGACGAGCGCGTGTGCGCCGAGCTCGCTGCCACGGGAGCGGTGGACGTGCTCGACTTGAAAGGCCACTACCGGGGGACGCCGGTCGATGTCGAGACCGACGTTCGCCTCTACGAGCTGGTGTTCGAGTCTTTTCCCGACGCGATCGTCGAGGACCCCGACGTCGGTGAAGCGACGCTGCCGCTGCTCGCCAAGCACGCAGAGCGCATCAGTTTCGACGCTCCTATCCACAGCGTCGAAGATCTCGCGACCCTTCCCTTCCCCATCCGCCACCTGAACATCAAGCCGTCGCGTATCGGGTCGCTTGCCGGTCTGCTCGCCCTCTACGAGCACTGCGAGCGCGAAGGGATCGCCGCCTACGGCGGCGGGCAGTTCGAGCTCGGACCCGGGCGCAGCCAGATCCAGCATCTGGCGAGCCTCTTCCATCCCGACGCGCCCAACGACGTCGCGCCCACCGGCTACAACGAGCCCGACCCGCCCGACGGCCTGCCCCAGAGTCCGCTGCCGGCGCCACGCGGCGTGGGGTTCGCGCCCGGAAGCGTCCGCGCCTAGGTCGACGCGGCCGCCAGGCGATGCCCGTGCGCTTGACGACGCGCGGGCGTCGCTACGCGGCGCCGTCGTTCGCGGCCGAGAGGTCGATGCGCGGGCGACGGTGGGCTGCGGCGCGGAGGATGTCGCGGACCTCCTCGGGATCGTCGGTGACCGTGAAAAGGCGCAGCTCCTCGGGCGACACCTTGCCCTCGGCGACTACGCGTTCCTCGAGCCAGCGAACGAGGCCACGCCAGTAGGCACTGCCCACCAGCACCACCGGAAAGTGCACGATCTTGCCGGTCTGGATCAGCGTCAGCGACTCGAACAGCTCGTCGAGCGTGCCGAACCCGCCGGGAAACACCACGAAGCCGCTGGCATAGCGGACGAACATCACCTTGCGGGTGAAGAAGTAGTGGAACTCGAGGGCGAGGTCGACGTAGGGGTTGAGCCCTTGTTCGAAGGGCAGCTCGATGTTGAGACCGATCGACGGCGCCCCCGCTTCACGCGCCCCCCGGTTGGCAGCTTCCATGATCCCGGGCCCACCGCCTGTGATCACCGCTAGACCGGCCTCCCCGACGAGGCGCGCGCAACGGCGCGCCAGCTCGTACTCGGGATCACCCGGCGGTGTGCGTGCCGAACCGAAAAACGACGCCGCCGCACCAACGTGAGCTAGCGCCCGAAAGCCGGCGCGCAGCTCTTCTGTGACCCGCCGAATACGATCCTCGTCGGTATACGACGAGATCACCTCGTGCCGCTCGGCGGCGAGGATCTCCTCGTCGTAGGTGGCCGGTGTGCGGCGCTCGAACGCGTCGGCCATGGCCGCCGTCAGCCGGCTGCAAGCATCGCCAGCGGCTCTTCGAGAAGCTCGGCGACGCGCGCCAGGAACTGCGCTCCGTCGGCGCCGTAGACGATCCGGTGGTCGAGCACGAGGGTCAGCACCACCGAGTGGCGCACGCACAGCGAGCCGTCGGCGGCGACCGCCGGCCGCGGAGCCACCGCCCCGACGGTCAGGATCGCGGCTTGCGGCGGGTTGACGATCGCGGTGAAGCGGTCGACGCCGAACATCCCCAGGTTGGAGACGGTGAAGGTGCCACCGGCAAGCTCCGGTGGGGTGATCTCGCCGCGGCGCACTCGCTCGACGAGCCGGCGAGTTTCACGCGCGATCGCTACGAGCGGCTTGCGGTCGGCGTCGAACACGGTCGGCACGAGGAGCGCATTCGGTCGTGCAACCGCGATGCCGACGTTGATGCGCTCGTGCAGCTCGAACCGCCCGTCGCGGTAAGAGCCGTTCACCCGTGGGTGGTCGCGCAGCGCCAGCGCGCAAGCTTTCACGACCAGGTCGTTGAAGGTGGGCAGCGGGTCGATCCGACCGCGCAAACGTTCCCGCAGCTCGCGGCAAGCCTCCATGTCGACGGTGCGCTCGAGCGCGAAGTCGGGCACGGTTGCCTTCGACTCCGCCATGCGACGGGCGATCGTTTGCTGGGTGCGGTCGAGCTCCTCGAACGTCGAGGCGCCGCGCGCACCCTCGGGACGGGGCGGCGTGGCCGTCGGCTCGATGTCTGCGGCTGGCCTGAGCGGCGGTGATGTAGCGACGGCAGCCGCCTCGTTCGCCGCCCCGGCGCGGTCCGCGACTTCTGTCCCGGCGGCGACCGCGGCGTCCTCCGGTGTCGGCGCGGCGCTCTCGTCAGCGCCTGTGACGGCTCCGCTCGCGACTGCGGCGGCCTCGGCCATTGTGCTCGTCGCGGCGGCTTGTGCCGCGGCTTCGACATCGGCACGGACGATGCGCCCGCCGGGGCCCGACCCCTTCACCGTGGCGAGGTCGATGCCGAGCTCGCGTGCGAGTCGCCGGGCAAGGGGCGATGCGCGCAGGCGGCCGTCGGACCGCTCCTGATCGTCGCGCGCGGCGTCGGTCGCTTCCGGCGCGGCCGGTTCAGACACGGCAGCCTCGGACGCGGTCGTACCTGAGGCGCTCGCGTCTGGCGCGCTCGCTCGTTGTGCGGTCGCTTCGAGCGCGCTCGCTTGTGGGGCGGCGCCTTCGGGCACGGTTGCCTCGGCGCCGTCGCCTTGTGGTGGCGCGGCGTGCACGGGCGCTTCACCCGGATCTCCGAGCCGTGCGATCACAGCCCCGAGCGGAAGCGTCTCACCCTCCTCGGCGAGAAGCTCGAGAACCACGCCCGAGCTATCGCTTTCGTAGGTCATCGTCGCCTTGTCGGTCTCGATCTCGGCGATTGGCTGGCCTCGTTCGACGCGATCGCCCGGCGCGACCAGCCAGCGCACGACCGTGCCCTCCTCCATCGAGTCGGTGAGGCGCGGCATGACGATCTCGACAGCCATCGCGACCCCGTTCAACCAGCGCCGCGACCGAGAGTGGCAAGCACGGCGGCGACGACGTTCTCTTCGTGGGGCAGAGCCGCTTGCTCGAGCGGCCTGGAGTAAGGCATCGGCACATCGGCGCGGGCGATCCGCTCGATTGGCGCGTCGAGCCAATCGAAGGCCTGTTCCTGGACGAGCGCCGCCAGGTTGGCGCCCACACCGCCGTGGGGCCAACCTTCCTCGACGATCACAAGCCGATTGGTGCGGCGCACGGACTCGAGGATCGTGTCGAGATCGAGCGGCCGCAGCGTGCGCGGGTCGATCACCTCGGCGCTGACGCCGTGATCGCGCGCCAGGCGTTCGGCGGCGCGCTCGGCGACCACCGCCATCCGCGAGACGCCGACGATCGTGACGTCGCTCCCGCGCCGCCTGACGGCCGCCTCGCCGAAGCGCAGTGGGCCGAGATCGGCGGGAACCTCGCCGCGCATCCCGTACAGCGACTTGTGCTCGATGAAGACGACGGGGTTCTCGTCGCGAATCGCCGACTTGAGCAGTCCCTTCGCGTCGGCCGGCGTTGCCGGCACAGCGACGAGGAGGCCGGGAACGTGCAGGAAGAAAGACTCGAGACAGTGCGAGTGCGTGGGACCCAGCTGGTGGCCCGCGCCCTGCGGCATGCGGATCACCATCGGCACCGTCGGCTGGCCGCCGAACATGTAGCGAACGTGCGCCGCCGAGTTGAAGATCTGGTCGAGAGCGAGCAACGCGAAGCTCAGCTGCATGATCTCGACCACCGGGCGCATGCCCGCCATCGCCGCGCCCACACCCATGCCGACGATCGTGTTTTCGGAAATCGGTGTGTCGCGCACGCGCTCTTCGCCGAACTCGGCGAGAAGCCCGTCGGTGACCTTGAAGGCGCCTCCGAACACACCGATGTCCTCGCCCATCAGGAAGACGCGCTCGTCGGCGAGCATCTCTTCGCGCAGCGCTTCGCGCAGCGCCTCGCGATAGGTGATCGTGCGTGTCGCCGCCGGCGCGCGCGTCGCCTGTTCGTCGGCCGGTGGGCGGTGCGGGGTCGTGGCGCTTGTCTCGGAGCTCATGGCTGGAGGGTCTCGTCGGCGCGATGGCTAGCGGTTTCTGCCGGCCGCTCGGCGCTGCCGCCAGTGTCGGCGGCGGACGCACTTGCGACGTCCGGCGCGGGCGGCGGTGGCGGGCTCGGCGCTAGCTCGTCGGGAAGGTCGCGGCGCGTGCGCCCGACATGCGCAGCTTCCTCCTGGTGTTGCGCCGCCTGCTCGGCCAGCTCCCGGGCACGCTCGCTCGCCTCGCGGGCGCGCTCGCCACGGTAGACGTCGGGACTGCGCTCGTCGACCGTCCACCACCCCGGCACGTCGCCGCCGTAGACGTAGACGTGGTCGTACAGCGTCTCCGGTGCCGGGAACGGCGCGGCATCGGCGAACCGGACAGCATCCTCGACGACCTCGTGCACACGCGCCTCGATCGCCTCGAGATCGCTGCGCGTTGCCACACCCTCGTCGAGGAGGCGCTGCGGAAAGGTCGCGAGCGGGTCGCGGCGCCGCCACTCGGCCACCTCCTCGGGGACGCGATACACCTCGGGATCGGCCATCGAGTGGCCGCGGAAACGGTAGGTGACCGCCTCGACGAGCTGTGGGCGACGCTCCTCGCGCGCCAGTCGCAGGGCCTCGCCGATCGCGCGACGCACATCGAGCACGTCCATGCCGTCACAGCGCCGCCCCGGCACGCCGAAACCCTCGGACTTCCGCGAAAGGTCGAGCACCGCCGAGTGGCGGTCGATGCGCGTGCCCATCCCGAACTGGTTGTTCACGACCACGAACACCACCGGCAGCCGCCACAGCGCGGCGAGGTTCATCGTCTCGCCGAACGTGCCCTGGTTGGTGGCACCGTCGCCGAACATCGTCACCACCGCGTCGTCGCTGCCGCGCAGAGCGCAAGCCAAAGCCACACCAGCGCCGATCGGCAGGTTCGCCCCGACGATTCCGTAGCCGCCAAGGAAACGGCGCGGACCGTCGTAGAGGTGCATCGATCCGCCGCGCCCGCGCGAGCAGCCGGCCTCTTTGCCGAACAGCTCGGCCATCACGGCGCGCGCCGAAGTGCCGCGAGCGAGCGCCTGGCCGTGCTCGCGGTAGGTGGAGAGGAGGTAGTCGCCGGGCCGCATCGCCTCGCAGGTCCCCACCACCGTCGCCTCCTCGCCAATGCAGAGGTGCAGGAAGCCGCCGATCTTGGCGCGCGCGTACATCTCGCCGGCGCGCTCTTCGAAGCGTCGGATCAAGAGCATCCGTTCGAACAGGCGCAAGCACTCGTCGCGCGGCGGCAGCGGGTGTTGCGCGGGTCGCAACCCGGCTTCCTCTGGCCGCAGCAAGCCTTGCTGGGTGCCGGCGCTATCCACTCGCGTTTCGACTGTATCGATCGCTCGCAGCGGTGCCCCGTCGGGGGCGCTTCCTTGCAAGCGCATTTGCTCGGTTCGCAGCTGTGGCCTAGCGCCCGCTTGCGGGTCGCGCTCGTGGTGTTGGGTGGCGTCGAAAGAGCTTTGCACCGTCCCTTGAATCGGCAGAGCCGGCTCCCGCCCAAGACCCGGAGCGGACGATCGCCTGCGCCTGCACGGCTCGCCCTGTCGCTTAGAGAGCTCTATGCGGCGATCGCCGACGCTGCTGCCTCGAGGCTGTCGTCGCCGTGGAAAACACGGCCCTCCCAGACGACCGCGGGCAGCATTCGCACACCCGCGGCGAGCGCCTCGGCGGTGGAGCGCTCCAGTCGCGCACGCGTGCTGTCGAGGTCGATCCCGGCTAGCACCGCGCGCGGGTGCAGTTCGCAGGCGGCGGCGGCGAGCAAGATCGTCTCGTCGCGGGCGAGGCTGCGACCGGCGGCGTAGGCGTGCCGGAAGGCAGCGAGGGAGAACGCCACCAGTCGCCCCGTGCCCTGGGCGAAGGCCGCGGCGAGCATCGCCCGCCGCGTGTCGACCGGTAGCTCCGGCCAGCGCAGCGGCAAGAGATCGCGCTCGCGCGCCCGGCGCTCGATCTCGCTTAGGTGGCGCAACCGAGCCTCGGCGGGTCCGGACATCCAGTCGTCGCGTCCGCTGGCGCGGAGGATCGCTGCGCGTTCAGCCAGTCGCCAGATCGGGGGTATGGGCAGAACCGTCGCCACGCGTTCGGCAGCGAGGTACGCGTAAGGGCAGCCGAGGTCGAAGAAGAAGAGCGGCCGCTTTTCGACGCCGGGGGCGTTACCGGCGGTGGTCAGCTTGCGCCTCAGCCGTGGATCAGCCAACCGTCGGCAGCGCGTGCGGCCTCGGCGACCGCCTCGGCGAAGACGGGATGGGCGTGGACGATGCGCGCAAGCTCGGGATAACCGCCCTCGAGTTCGCGTGCCACCACCAGCTCCTCGATCAGCTCGGCGGCCTTGGCCGACACGACGTGCGCGCCGAGCAGCTCGCCGTAGCGCTTGTCGCCGACGATTTTCACCAGTCCGCCACGGTCGCCGTAGACGGTTGGAGCGCCGACGGCGCCGATCGGCACCTTGCCCACCACAACGTCGTGGCCGCGTTCGCGGGCCTGCTGTTCGGTGAGACCGAAGCTCGCCACCTGCGGGTGGCAGAACGTGACAGAGGGAATGAAGTCGAGATCGAGCGGGTGGGGATCGCGACCGGCGGCGTCCTCCGCCGCCGCGATCCCTTCCTCGCTCGCCTTGTGGGCGAGTGCCGGTCCGCGCACCATGTCGCCGATCGCCCACACCCCCGGTCGCGAGGTTCGCAGGCGCTCGTCGACGACGATCAAGCCACGCTCGTCGCGCTCGATGCCGGCCGCGTCGAGACCCAGTGCGTCGGCGTCGGGGGCCCGTCCGGCGGCGATGCAGACACGCTCGAACGCGAGCTCCTCGCCGCCCTCGAGCGTCACGGTCGCGCGATCGCCACAATCCTCGATCGCCGCGATTCGCGCCCCGGTGCGAACGTCGATGCCGATGCGCTTGAACTCGCGCGCTACTGCACGCGAAGAGTCCTCGTCCTCGGCGGGAAGGATGCGGTCTAGGGCTTCGATCAGCGTCACTTCGACACCGAAGCGACGGAACGCGGAAGCGATCTCACAGCCGGATGCGCCGGCACCAACAACCGCCAGCGACGCGGGGAGCTCGCCGGCCAGCCAGGTGGTCGCGGTGTCTTGGATGCGTCCGCCGAAAGTGGCACCCGCTACCGGCCGCGGCCGCGAGCCGCAGGCGAGGATCACACGGTCAGTTTCGAGTACGCGCTCGCCGCAGACGACGTTGGCGTCGGCGTCGAGACGCCCCTCGCCCTCGACGATCTCGACCTTGTTCTTGCGCAGAAGCATCGCCACGCCGCCGGTGAGCGACGCGATCACCTCGTCGCGACGAGCGGCTACACGCGCGTAGTCGACCTGCGGATCCCCAGCGAGCGTGACGCCGAAAGCGGCCGCGTTTCGAACCTCGTCGAGAACCTCGGCCGAGCGAAGTACGGCTTTGGCCGGGATGCAAGCCTCGTTCAAGCAGCGCCCGCCGATCTTGTGCTTCTCGACCACCGCAGTTTTCAGGCCGAGCTGGGCGGCGCGAATCGCGGCGACGTAGCCGCCCGGTCCCGACCCGACCACCACACAGTCGAAACGCTCGCTCATCGGCTCGCCAGCCTATCGCCTAGGGGCTTGCGAGCGCTTGCGTTCGGAGCGCTCGCGCTTGGCTTCGCGCTCGTTCGCGCTATCGCTGGCAGGCTGGGCCTTCCGCTCCGATCCTCCCGGTCGCTGCGCGGATGGAGTCGGCAAGTCGAGCTCGCGCAGCGATCGGGCGAGCGCGACGAGCAGCGTCCCGGCGCCGGCGATGATCGCGACGAGCAAGAGCACGCCGTGGATATCGGCGGCGCGGATCAAGGCCAGCGCAGCGAAAACGATCGTCAGGGCGAGTAGCGTCTCCATGCCCAGCACACCCCAGTAACGGCTGCGCCAGAGACCGACGGCGGTCACCGCCAGAAGCGCCGTCGCGGCGAGGCTGCCGGCGGTCTTGCCGGGGGTGTCGGGGTCGTAGGCGGCCACGAGCGCGACGAGGTTCGCGACCGCCAAGAGCGACGCCACCGCCGCAGCGACCGTGACCGCCCGCGGGCGCGCGCTGGCGCGCGAAGCGGCTCCTCGCTCCGACGGCCCGCTGGAACGGTTGCCGCTCACTCACCGCCTCCCGAGGGCCGAACGTAGCTCGCTGGCGGCGCGTTCGGGGTCGTCGGCATCGCAAATGGCACGTACCACGGCGATTCTGCGAGCTCCGGCGGCGACCACCGAGTGCACGCTAGCGCGATCGATGCCTCCGATCGCGAACCACGGACGTCCCGACGCGTGGCGGGCAGCGTGACGCACGTAGGCGAGTCCAGCGGCCGGGCGCCCTGGTTTCGTGGGCGTTGCGAACACCGGGCCGACGCTGATCTCGTCCACCGGTTCACGCAGCGCGCGCTCGAGCTGCTGCGGAGAGTGGGTCGAGAGCCCGACCAAGAGGTCGTTGCCGACGATGCGCCGGACCTCACGCGGTGGAAGGTCGTCCTGCCCCACGTGTACGCCGTCAGCACCCGCCGCCAGGGCGAGATCCGGACGGTCGTTGATCCACAGCAGCGCGCCGAAGCGCTGACAGAGCTGCCGACAGACTTCGGCTGCGGCTAGCACCTCCTCGTCAGGCAGCGACTTCTCGCGTACCTGCACCATGTCGACGCCGCCTCGCAACGCGGCTTCGACAAGCGTCGCGAGATCGTGTTTGCGCGGCTTGGTTGGACAGATCAGGTAGAGGTGTGCTGCCTCCAGGCGCTTTCGCCGCTCGCTCGCACGCATCACCGACTGCTCGCGCCGCCCGTCGAGGTGAGGGGTGCACGAGCGGCAGGTCGGGCGACGCGCGTGCGGTTGCGCTTGTAGAACGCGCGCACGGCTTCGAATTGCGGACGCGCGCGGCCGCGGAGGTCGACAAGGCCGAGGTCGAAAAAGGCCCACTGGCTCCTCCGGGGCGGTGACACGAGCGTGTAGTACAGGTGCGCCCTGACGCGCGGGTTGCGGAGAGCGATCTCGAACGACCGGTAGGTGTAGAGGTAGCGGGACCGGGGCGAGCGCAACATCCGCCGCCCGCTCGAGAAGTAGCCGAACTCGGTGAGATAGATAGGGATCTTCCTGTCGCTCGCCGCTTTCAAGCGGCGGCGTCGCTGCAGGGCATCGAGTGCCGACGCCAGTCTGCCGAGGGTGCCGATCGTGACGTTGTCTGCGCCCGGGAACCGGTAGGTCGGTGCGTGCGCGAAGTCGTAGGGGTGGTGTGCATAACCGTCGGTCGAGAGCGCTGGGCAGCGCTTCGAGCGCAAGCGGTAGCGCCGATCGACACAGAGAAGGCGACGCAGAAAGTCGAGCGGAGCGATCGACAAACCGCGCCGCGCATAGGGAGCCGTCTCGCCGATCAGAACCTTCGCACCCGGATCGACGCGCTTGATCGCCGCCCAGCCGGCGCGATAGAGGTTGCGGTAGAGGGTCGGTGTCGACCGCAGTGGTGCGAGCCACGTGGCCCAGTTCGGCTCGTTCCAGATCGAGTAGCGGTCGACACGCCCGGCGAAGTGCGCTGCAACGGCCGCGGCGAACTGGCCGAAGTAGCGCGCGTTCGGTTTGTACGGACCGACACGCCGATTGCCGGTCGCGAAGGCCGGTGCCGGTCCCTGCAAGCTCAGGTGCACACGGATGCCATAGCGGGCGGCGTGCGCGACGAGGTCGTCCCAGGCGCCGAACGAATAGCTTGGCGACGGCGGCGCAGTTTTCGCTCGCTGCTGTTCGGGAGGTAGCGTCCACGCCCACGCCATCCCCACGCGCAGACGGGTAACGCCGATGCTGCGGGCGAGCCGGAAGGCGCGGTCGCGGTCGAACCACTTGCGCTCCAAGAACACCGCGTCGTCCTGCACAGCGATCTCGAGTCCCCGCGCCGCGTGCGCAGGCGTAGTGTCACTCGCCGCGAGCGCGATGACGGCGAGCGCTAGAGCTACAGCAGTTCGGGGTCGAAAGCCCAAGGTCGAAAGGCAGAGATCGGAAACGTGGCGTCGCGGCTGCGATCGCAGTAACGGTGCGACGTTAACACGCCACCCTCCGGCCGAGGTGCTGCCCCGCCCTTCGTTCGGGCGGTGCGCCGCTAGCGGCGCACCGCCCGCTTGTAGCGCGTCAGCCCGGCGGCGCGAATGCGGAACTTGCGTTTGGTCGCGTTCGCGACGCGCAGCGTCTTGCGGAAATAGCCGTAACGGTTGACCTTGGTCCGCGCCGCGACGCGGTAGCTGCGACCCGACGACACCGCGATCTCGACCGTCGCTCCGGGGCGCTGCGGTCGCGTGCGGCCGAACACCTCGACCCTCCCGCGCGAGTACTCGCGGACGAAGACCGGGAAGCGGAAGGCGAGGTACACGCCTGGCTTCTCGCGGCCGTCGTGGAAGCGCAGTCCCTGCTGAAAGCCCGACCAGCGCACGACCGGCGAGCGCGAGGGTCGTGGCGCCTCGTCGAGCAGCACGTACTGCGAGTAGCTCACGACCCGCGAGTTGCGGAACGCAAGCCACTCGGATTCGTCCATGTAGCCCGGCACGCGCGCGATCGGAAACTGGTAGGGATCGGGCGGGTTGGTCTGGAAACCGAACTCGGTGATCCAGATCGGCAACCGCTTCGGCAGCTTGCCGCGACGTGCGAGCGCGTCGAGGGTCCGCACCAGCCGCGAGAGCTGCGCGATCGCGGCGTCGTCACGGCTCGGCAGACGGCCGTAGATGCCGCCGCGCGGGACGTAGGGGTGGTAGGCGATGCCCGACGTCTTCAGTCGCCCCACCCGTCCGCAGCCGCGCGCTTTCGCGGCACGACCGCGGTATTGGCGGTAGCGGCTGTCGAGGCAGAACATCTCGCGCAGGAACTCGAGCGGCGATATGCGCGTTGGCGATCGCCGCGAGCTCGACCCGAACGGCACAAGCTCGCCGAAGAGAAGCGTGTCGCGGCTGTGCCCGGACGCCTCGAGTCCGGCGACGAAGGCGCTGTACAGGCGCCGGTAGATGGTCGGCGCGAGCGGCACGCCGGAGCTCGACCGCTGCGGCCCGAGCCACGAGCGCAGGTTCGGCTCGTTCCAGGCCGACCAGATCGTCACCCGCGGAATGCCGGGGTAGGCGCCCGAGTACCGGCGTCCCACCGCATAGACGAAGTCGCGGTAGGCGGAGGGGTCGGGACGCCAGCTACCGGGCTGGGACGAGGTGCCTTTGGCTGCCCACCGTGGTGCCTGGCCGCCGATCGCGATGTATGGCCGCAGTCCCCGTGCGACCGCGTCCCGCACGAAGGCGTCGAAACGAGCGAAGTTGTAGTTCGCCGGATCGCGCAGGTCGACACGCGGCTTGCGCGACGAGTTAGCTGCCGGTGCCACCTCGCGCCACAAGAGCTGCACCTTGACCACGTCGACGCCGAGAGCGCGCGCTTCGTTGAGCAGACGGACGCGGTAGGCGTCGTTCGAGTGCACGGCGAGGAAGTCGTCCTGGATGATCGTCAGCTGGCGCCCAGCCGCGGCGGCCGGTGCAGGAGCGGCAACGCCGGCGGCGAGAAGGGCGACTGCTGCCAGTGCCAGGACCGGTTTGCGCACAAAAAATCACCTCCTTGGCGGTCGCTCTCGAGGGTCAAGGTGGGGCTGCGAAGCCCCGGGACCGGATCGCGAAAGCCGCGAGCGGCTGCCCGTCCTCGCGCTTTCCAACACACTCCGGGGCGATAGTTGCGGAGAAGTCCGCACCGTAGCGGGTGTCTCGCGCTAGGTCCCCTGTCGCCGCGTGCGGCCGGTGTATGTCCGCGACGGTCTCTGCACCACGACCACGCCCGCCCGGAGCCCGCTTGCGCGCATCCGCTCGCCGAAAACGCGTGCGTACAACAGGCAGCGCGCGAATACCATCAATGTTCGACAGTCGACGGGAGCTCGGGGAGCCGGGCTGAGAGGGCGGCCGCGAACCGTCGCCGACCGTTGCACCTGATCCGGGTAATGCCGGCGGAGGGACGGACGACACGAACGCGCACGACCGACACGAGCAGCGAGCGATAGACGCGAGCACGCGAGGTCGCAGCGACCGGCTCTCAACGCATAGAGAAGTCGTTGTCGTCGGGGCTGGGCTCGTCGGTCTGGCGGTCGCGTGGCGGTTGGCCGCGCGTGGTCTCTCGGTGACGCTCGTCGAACGCGAAACTCCAGGTGCGGGCGCGTCGAGTGTCGCTGCGGGGATGCTTGCGCCCGTCAGCGAGCTCGACTACGCCGAAACCGCCGCACTCGCCGGGCGGCTCGCGGCGCTCGAGCGCTGGCCCGCGTTTGCGCGCGAGCTCGCCGAGGCGAGCGGGGTCGAGCCAGCGCTGGTGTACGGAGGGAGCGTGATCGTGGCGGTCGACCGCGACGACGCCGCCGAACTTCGCCGTTTGCACGATCTGCACCGAAGCGTCGGCGTCGCGAGCCAGTGGCTCGACCGCCGGGCGCTACGGGCGCACGTGCCGGAGCTCGGTCCGCGTGCGCTCGCCGCCTTATCGGTCGCGCAAGAGAGTGCCGTCGATCCCGAGCTCGTGGTCGCGGCGCTCGCCACCGCGGCTCGGCGCGCGGGAGCCGAGCTGCGCGAACGCGCGGCGGCGACCGAGCTGCGAACCGTCGCGGGCCGCGTCCGGGGAGTGATGCTCGCCGACGGGACGGAGATAGCTGCCGATCTCGTCGTCGTCGCTGCCGGGGCACGCACGCGCCAGCTTTTGCCCGATTCGGCTGTCGCCCGCAGCGTGCGCCCGGTGAAGGGTCAGCTCATCACCGTCGCCGCCGACGGGCGGCGCGCGCAAGCGCCCCGCATCGTGGTGCGGACGCCCCGCGTCTACCTGGTGCCGCGCGGCGACGGACGCGTGGTGATCGGCGCGACGCAGGAGGAGCGCGGTTTCGACAGCACGGTCACGGCGGGCGCGCTGCGCACCTTGCTCGAAGAAGCCTGGGAGGTGTGGCCGGGGGTCGACGAAGCGCAGTTCCTCGCTGCGAAGAGCGGTCACCGCCCGGCCACCCCCGACAACGAGCCGATCGTCGGGTTCGACCCCGACCTCGACGGCCTCTTCTGGGCCACGGGCCACTGGCGCAATGGCGTGCTCTGGACTGCGCTCGTCGGTGACCTCGTTCGCGATCTCGTGCTCGGTCGCGGGCCGGCGATCGACCCCAGTCCCTACGACCCGGCCCGTTTCGTCGCTGCTGCCACCGCCAGCCGCGCCGCGGTTGTGGCGAACCCCGCCCCGGCGTTCGAAAGGAGCTGATCGCCGTGGGGCCGCCAAGCGAGACGCCCGTCGAGGCGCGAGGTGAGGGCGGTACCGTCACGGTGGTGGTGAACGGCCAGAACAGGAAGCTCCCGGTCGGCGTGACCGTCGCCGACGTGGTGCGGGAGCTCGCGGGCGACGAGGGTGCGCGCGGCGTCGCCGTCGCGGTCGACGGCGAGGTGGTGCCGCGCGGACGCTGGGACGACGTCGCGCTCGCCGGCGGCGAGCGCATCGAGGTCGTGCGTGCGGTCCAGGGCGGCTGAGGCGAGGTAGCGGTGGGTCTCGTAATCGACGGCGTCGAGCTGCGCTCGCGACTGATCCTCGGCAGCGGCGGTTTTTCCAACCTCGAGGTCTTGCGACAGGCGATCGAGGCGAGCGGAACGGATCTCGTCACGGTCGCGCTGCGGCGCGTCGAGCCGGGAAGCGAAGGTTCGTTGCTCGACGTGATCGAGGCGACGGGATGCCGCGTCCTGCCCAACACGGCGGGGTGTTTCTCGGCCCGCGAAGCTGTCGCGCTAGCGCGCCTAGCGCGCGAAGCGCTCGGGACTGACTGGGTCAAGCTCGAAGTGATCGGCGACGAGGACACGCTCCTCCCCGACCCTGCCGAGCTGCTCGATGCCGCCGCGACGCTCGTCGCCGAGGGCTTCGTCGTCTTGCCCTACACCAACGACGATCCCGTGCTCGCGCGGCGCCTCGAGGAGGTCGGCTGCGCAGCGGTGATGCCGGCGGGCTCGCCGATCGGCAGCGGCATGGGCATCAACAACCCGTACAACTTGCGGCTGATCCGCGAGCAGGCGCGGGTACCGGTGATTCTCGACGCCGGTATCGGCACGGCGTCGGACGCGGCCCTCGCGATGGAGCTCGGTTGCGACGGTGTTCTGCTGGCGAGCAGCGTGTCGCGGGCGCGTGACCCGGTGGCGATGGCGCGCGCTATGCGCCTGGCCGTCGAGGCGGGACGCTACGCGTACGAGGCCGGGCGTATTCCCCGCCGCACCTACGCGCGCCCGTCGTCGCCGACCGAGGGCGTGCCCGTGCTCGACCCCTGAGAGACCCAGCAGTTCCTGCGGCGGCCAGCAGCCCCGCAGCTGGCTACTTGACCGTTATCTCGCCGGCCATGTACGGCTTGTGCAGCTCGCAGACGTATTTGATGGTGCCCGGCTGCGTAACCCGGATCTCGTACTTGTCGCCGGGTTGCATGCCGCCCGCGGGACCCGATGCGAAGTCCGCTCCCGGCCCCGACACCTTGTGGACGTCGTGGGCGACGGAGTCGTCGTTGACCCACACGATCCGTGTGCCGCGCCGCACTGTCACCTTCTCGGGCTGGAAGCGGATGTTCTTCATCGCCACCTCGACCGTGCCGCCGCGCGCTGCGTTCGTGGCTGGCGAGGTTGCCGTTCCGGTGGTGCCGCCGTTCTCGTCGTTACCGCCACAGCCGGCTGCGAGCGCTACCACGGCGACCGTGGTTGCGCCGAGCGCAATCAGTCGCGTTCGTACCCGGTGCCGTTTTTGCCGTTCGCGAAGACCGTTCTCGTGCTCGTTCATGTCCAACGTGGACCTCCCCTCGGAACCTGCCGCGCCGGTCGCTGCGTGGCAGCGCCGGCGTGCGCAGCGACGAAGGCGACTCTACACCCCTTCGATCAAGAGCTCGAGCAGCGCTTTTTGCGCGTGCAGGCGGTTCTCGGCCTGGTCCCACACAGCCGAGCGCGGCCCGTAGAGAACGCTCGCCGATATCTCCTCGTCGGGGTGGGCGGGCAGACAGTGCAGCGCCACGGCGTCGTCGGCCGCGGCCGCGAGCAGCTCCTCGTCGACGCGGTAGGGCGCGAGCAGCTGTCTGCGCCGTTCGGCGTCGTCTTCACGCCCCATGCTTACCCACACGTCGGTGTAGACAGCGCGCGCTCCCGTCACCGCGACCTGCGGGTCGGTGGTGATAAGCAGCCGCCCGCCGGGCGGAAGCAGTGAGCGGCTCGTCTCGACGACCGCAGCCGCCGGCGCGAGCTCCGCCGGGGTGGCGACACGCAGGTCGAGACCGGCGACGGCGCCTGCGAGCATCAGTGAATGAGCGACGTTGTTGCCGTCGCCGACCCAGGCGACCGGCAGGCCGGCGAGCTCCCCGAACCGCTCGTACAGAGTCAAAAGGTCGGCGAGCGCCTGGCAAGGGTGGTAGTCGTCGGAGAGCAGGTTGACCACGGGAACCGAGCTCCAGCGCGCAAGCTCGTCGAGCGCGGCGTGTCTGGCGGTGCGAACGGCGATCAGATCGACGTAGCGCGATAGCACGAGAGCCGTGTCGCGGATCGACTCGCCGCGCGCCAGCTGCAGCTCGTCGCCGCGCAGCACCACCGGGTGGGCGCCGAGCTCGACCGCTGCAAGCTCGAACGAGACGCGCGTGCGTGTCGAAGGTCGCTCGAAGACGAGCGCGACCGAGCGGCCGACGAGGGCGCCGTCACCGCGGCCACGCTGCCGCCGCGACCGTTTGAGCTCGCTGGCACGGGCGAGCAGCCGCGACAGCTCGCTGGCACTCAGTTCGCTGCCGGTGAGGAAGTGGCGCGGCGGCGCTTCGCCTGGTTTGTGCGTCGACATCGCCGGGATCGTATTTGGGCGCGCGCCGCGGCCGGGTTGCGACGCGCTCTGCGACCATGGGGGCTGTGAGCGAGCGCTGCGGCGGAACGATCCCCGATCATGACGGGACCGTCGCGACCACGGCAGGGACAGCCGTCGACGACGGTGGTGCGCGCCTGCCTCGTCGCGGGGAGGAGCTCGACGTCGAAGTGTCGGCGCTCGCCTACGGGGGCGCGGGTGTGGCGCGCCTCGGTCGCGGCGGCTTCGTGCTGTTCGTGCGCGGCGGCTTTCCGGGCGATCGCGTGCGCGTGCGCGTCACCCGTCGTCGCCGCTCCTACGCCGAGGCCGAGGTCGTCGAGCTGCTCGAGCCGAGCGGCGACCGTGTCGCGACCGCCGTCGACCATCCCGGCGCGCCGTGGCTTGCGCTTCGCTACGAGACCCAGCTGCACTGGAAGCAGCTGCAGGTGCGCGACGCCCTCGAACGGCTCGGCGGCTTTCGGTCGCCACCGCTCGAGCCGATCGTGCCGGCGCGTGAGCGGACGCGCTATCGCAACAAGCTCGAGTACTCGTTCGGGGTGGGCAGCGACGGGCGTGTCGTGCTCGGCTTCCACCGCCGCGGCCGTTTCGATCTCGTGACCCCTATCGAGCAAGACATCCTCGCCTCCGAGCGGGTCGACCAGGTGCGCAACGCGGTGCGCGACTGGTGTCTCGCCGTCGGGCTTTCGGCCTACGACCGACGTTCACGCGAGGGCTTGTTGCGCAATCTTGTCGTGCGCGAGGGGCGGCGGACGGGAGATCTCTCGGTGCGCCTAGTCACCGCGCCCGGTGCGCTCGACGCGGCCGCGCTGGCGGCCGCGCTGCCAGCGACGGGGGTCGTCTGGACGCGCACCGACGCGCTCGCCGAGGTGACGAGCGGGGGCGAAAGCGAACTTGTCGCTGGGCGCGAGTGGATCGAAGAGGAGCTCTGCGGCTTGCGCTTCCGGATCTCTCCCGACGCCTTCTTCCAAACCAACACCGAGATGGCGGAGGAGCTCTACCGGCTCGCGCTCGCCTACGCCGATCTCGACGGCACGGAAACGGTGCTCGATCTCTTCTGCGGGACCGGCACGATCGGACTGGTGATGGCGCTGGAGGCGCGCGCTGTGCTGGGCCTCGAACTGAATCCGCGTGCCGTCGCGGACGCGATCGCCAACGCTCGGCTGAACGCGATCGACAACGCGACCTTCTACTGCGGCGACGTGGCCGATGCGCTTCCAGAGCTTTGCGAGCGCGCTCCGACACCCCCCGCGGTGGCGGTAGTCGATCCGCCGCGGGCCGGTCTCTCCAAACGTATGCTCGAGCACCTCTTGTCCGCTCGACCCGAGCGGATCGTCTACGTCTCCTGCAACCCGACGACGCTCGCGCCGAACGCGCGCACGATCGTCGCGGCCGGCTACGAGCTCGAGCGGGTGCGTCCTGTCGACATGTTCCCGCAGACGCCGCACATCGAGTGCGTGGCGGCGTTCAAGCGGACGGTCGACGGCCCATCAGCCCGGTGACTCGAGCTCCTCGTCGTCGAGCGGCACCTCCTCGCTGGCGTGGACGGTGCAGAGGAAGCGTCCGTCGCTCTCGAGCGCAGCGCGGATCTCCTCCTCGGTGAGGGCGACGCCACAGACTTCGCAGCTGCGCCGTTTGATCAGTGGCTCAATGCTGTGCTCTTCGAGATCCATGCGCGCCTGATTCTGTCAAGCGAGTCGCCCGGCGTCGCCCCGCTAGTAGGGCGGGAACGCCGCCCACCACTCGCCGAGCACGCGGAAAGCGTTCCAGAACGTGCGTTTGGCGCGCTCCTCGTCGAGCGAGTCGTCGATGTCGGGAACGAACAGCGCCTCGCAGCTCGGCGTCAGCCGCTGCACCACCCCGAGCTTCGGTTCGAGCGGCACGGACAGCGGCAGTTCGAGAGCGTTCACGGCCTCGAGCGCACGTTCGCCCATCACCACCAGGATGCGCGGCTCGACGATCGCGAACTCCTCGGCCAGACGGGCGTGGCAGCGCGCGTCCGAGAGCTCGAGATCGGCGACTGGGCACTTCACGACGACTGTCCCGTACACGCAGAGCGGATCGATTCCGAGGCGGTTGAAGCTCTTCAGGAGAGCCGTTCCGGAACGGCCGTAGAACGCCACGCCCTCCTCGATCTCCGCTCGCGTCGGCGCAAACTTGACTAGGAAGATGTCGGCCAACGGGTGGCCCGATCCCAGCACCGGCATCGCCCCTGCGCGCGGGCACCACTCGCAGGCGTAGAGCTCGCGGTTCAGCTCGTTGAGCTCACGGATCGCCCGCTCGAGGTACTTCTCCCTGATCTCGTCGTCCGTTGCGGGCATCCGTGCCCTGGCTTTTGACGCTCCCCGAGACCCTCCTCTACGGTGCATCAGGTCTTGCTCGCGTCGCGCTTGCGTTTGCGCGGGCGCGGCTGGGCGCGCGGTGCGACACCGGCGCGTGTCTGCAAGAACTTGAGCGCTTGGACGTACACCAAGCTGCGTCGGCCGCGGATGATCTCGGCGTCGCGCAGCGAGGCGAGGAACTCCTCGGGCCCGTCGAACGCGCGCATCCGCACGCGCACCGAACCCAGCCCTTGCAGGACGTGCGCGTCCGAACCGGCGCCGGCGGGGATGCGGTACTTGGCTGCGAACCGGGCTGCCTCCTCGTTGAAGGCCGAGAAGGCGACGCGGGGATTGAAGACCTCGATCGCGTCTATCTCGTCGATCACCGACAGCAGATGCTCGTAGTCGGGCACCGCGTGCATGCGGTCGAAGGGGTGGGGGACGTAGACGATCCCGCCTTGGGCGCGGATCTCGGCGATCGTTTCCGCCAGCGAGAGGCCGCGCGGAATCTTGCGCTCGATGAAGAGCCCGATCACCTCGCCCTGCTCGGCGGTTTTGATCTCTTCACCGACGATCACCTGAACGCGGCCGTCGGCCTTGGCGCGAGCCTCGAGCGCGCCCGAGATCTCGTTGTGGTCGGTGACGGCGATCGCCCCCAAGCCGACCCGCTCGGCACGCTCCAACAGGGCCTCGACGGGAGTGGCGCAATCGGGCGAGTGGTCGGTGTGCATGTGCAGGTCGACGTCGATCAGGGGCTTGCGTGCCAACCTGCGGCGCAAAGCTGGATCGGCGATAGCCCGCTTGCGGTGCGCGGCGATACGCCGATAGAGCGCTTCGACCTCGCTCGCCACACGCGCCCAGTCGAGGTGCGCGCGCAGCGGCTCCGCCGCGCGAACGAGGTTTTCGCGCAAGCTCGGGGAGCGCACCACCCGTTCGAGCTGGCTCGTGAGAGTGGCGGCGTCGCGCGGCTGGAAGAGGAGACCGCGTTCGCCGTCGGCGACGCACTCCTCGTAGAGGGGCACGCGCGAGACGACAGGGACGCAGCGGGCAGCGAGTGCCGCCAGCACCGTTCCCGGCCGCGCCGCCACCCCTGACGACGCTGCCACGAGGACGTCGGCGGCCGCTAGCAGCCGCTCCTCGTCGAGTTCGCCGGTGCCGACGAAACGCACGCGCTCGCGCAGACGCCGCGACAGCGGCTGAGCTGGCGCGGCGCCGCCGCGCGCCAGCACGACTGCGCGCCACGGCACGTCGTCGGGAAGGCGCCTGAGCGCGCGCAGGAACAGACGCAGAGCGGCAGGTTCCTCGTCGGCGACGTAGCCGATCAGACAGCCCGACGCGTCCTCCACAAGACCCCGCGCAAGGTCGCCGCTCGCGGCCTCGAAGCGCGCCGCGCCCGGCGTCACGAGCTCGTAGTCGCCGGGGAAGAAGCGTGCCAAGAGGTCGCGCGTCGCCCGGTAGCTAGCGGTGCGGCCGTCGAGACGCTTGAAGAGAAGGCGCACCAGCGGTCGCGCCAGCTGTGTCGAGAGAAAGCGCTCGGTGGCGGCGTGAAAGCTCGCCACCGACAGCGAGCGCGCGTGACGCAACGCTGCCGACGAAGCGCTCGGTGCGAACGGCTCGTGGACGTGCACGAAGTCGAAAGCTGTGCGCTCGAAAAGGCGCTCGATCGTGCGCGACACGTCGATCGGCAGCGCGAGCGACCCGCCGCGCCGAAACGGCACGCTATGCCCCACGCACAGCACCGCGCGCTCGCCCCACGCGGGCTCTTCCGTGCCGCCGGCGAGTGCAGCTACCCGCTCTCGACCACGACGCACAAGGTCGGGAGAGTCCGATGGGGCCACGACCACTACCGCGTGTCCGCGGCGGGCGAGCTCGCTCGCGACCCGGTCGACCCAGCGGTTGACCTCGTGATCGTGCTCCCAGGGGTAGGGAGTCACCTGGGCGATGCGGAACCGTTCGTCGCCCACCGCGTGCAGCATACGACGCCAAAAAAGCGCCCCGCCGGCGTGCCGGCGGGGCGCTCGCAAGCCTCGCGCCGAGCGCTGCGGCTCAGGAAGCGGAGCTGTGCTCGACCGCCGGCACCGGCCCGCTCGCCGGCAGCTTCGGCGCCCCG
Source organism: Thermoleophilum album (assembly GCF_028867705.1). Lineage (GTDB taxonomy): Bacteria > Actinomycetota > Thermoleophilia > Solirubrobacterales > Thermoleophilaceae > Thermoleophilum. The sequence continues at coordinate 106,026 of NZ_CP066171.1, forward strand.
CCGTACTGGGCGATGAACTGCTCGGTCATCTCGCGCGCCACGGGGTCGGGGTACTGCTCCGGCGGCGACTTCATGAAGTAGGCCGACGGCCCGATCAGCGGCCCGCCGACGCCGTGGTTGAGAGCGAGCTTCGCGCAGCGCACCGCGTCGATCACGATGCCCGCCGAGTTCGGCGAGTCCCACACCTCGAGCTTCGCCTCGATCGTCAGCGGCACGCCGCCGAACGCCTCGCCCTCGAGGCGGATGTGCGCCCACTTGCGGTCCGTCAGCCACGGCACGTAGTCGGACGGACCGATGTAGACGTCGTCCGGCGAGAGCTCCTCGTCGAGCAGCGACGTGACCGCCTGCGTCTTCGAGATCTTCTTCGACTCGAGGCGCTCGCGCTCGAGCATGTTGTAGAAGTCCATGTTCCCGCCCACGTTCAGCTGCGAGGTGCGGGCGAGGCGCACGCCACGGTCCTGGAAGAGCCGCGCGAGCGTGCGGTGGACGATCGTCGCCCCCACCTGCGACTTGATGTCGTCGCCGACGATCGGCAGACCGGCCTTGCGGAAGCGGTCGGCCCAGTAGCGCTCCTTGGCGATGAAGACCGGCACGCAGTTGACGAACGCGCAGCCCGCCTCTAGCACCTGCTCGACGTACCACTTAGTGGCTTGCTCGGCGCCGACCGGCAGGTACGACACCACGACGTCGGTCTTCGTCTCCTTGAGAATCCCAACGATGTCGGCGGTGTCGCCGGGTGCCTTGCGGATCTTCTCCTTCAGATACTTGCCGAGCCCGTCGTGGGTCATGCCACGGTAGACGGGCACGCCGAGCTTCGGCACGTCGCAGAACTTGATCGTGTTGTTCTGGCCCGCCCAGATCGCCTCGCCGAGGTCCTTGCCGACCTTCTCGGCGTCGATGTCGAACGCCGCGGTGAACTCGATGTCGCGGACGTGGTAGCCGCCGAGGTCGACGTGCATAAGACCCGGCACACGCTGGGAAGGATCGGCATCGCGGTAGTAGTGGACGCCCTGAACAAAGGACGACGCGCAGTTACCTACTCCGACGATGGCCACGCGAACCTTCTCGGTCTGGTATCGCGAGGCCCCGTTTCCGGCGATGTTGTTGGTCACGAGAGTCCTCCTTTTGGTCGCGAAAGTCCCCTGCAGCTCGGGTGCGTCGTGCTCGCCCCGCCGCGTCTGCTCGGTTCCTTCGGGTTACCCCGCACTGCCGCCACCGTTAGCCGGCGGCACAACTCCCACTTCCGGCGCGCGGGCCGTCAGGCGAGTTGCCTCCGCACGTGGTGTACGCGCTGGAGGGTAGTCACGACGGTGATACCGGCAAGAAGGTAGACAGCCGGCTCCAGTAGCTTCAAGTCAACCACACCGGCGCCGTCGGCGAACATCAGACCCGCCGTGAGGATGACGACGCGAACCGGTCGCGTCGCGATGCCGACCTTGCACTCCGCCCCCAGCGCCTCGGCGCGGGCGCGCGTGTACGAGACCATGTACGACCCCACCACCGCGAGCACGGTGGCGCCGGCAGCAGCGTCCTGACCGTGGCGGGCGAAGTAGGCCGCGACGGCGGCGAGGACGACTCCCTCCTCGACGCGATCGAGCGTCGAGTCAAGGAAGGCGCCGAACGCTGTGCCCTTGCCCGACATCCGCGAGTAGCGACCGTCGAGCATGTCCATCAGCGAGCCCACCGCGAAGGCGATCGCCGCGGCGACAAAGAGGTCGGCGAGCACGAGCCCAGCGGCGAGGAGATTGAGGGCGAAGCCGGTGAGCGAGATCGCGTTGGGCGTGAGCCGCGACTCGATCAGGCGCTCGCGCGCGCGGGCGCGCATCGCCGCGAGCGCCGTGTCGTCGTCGCTCCTAACTGCGCGCCGGGGTGGCGCGCCAGCGCGCCCGCTCAAGCTGTCGTCCTGGCGTTCGCTGGCGGCCATGCCCAGACGGTCGGACGCGCACGCGAAAGCGCCGAGCGCGCGATTAGGGCGGAAGTCGCGGCGACCGCCGCACCCACCGCGGCGTCGAGCCAGAAGTGGTTGGCGGTGACGATGACGACGAACGTTACGACCAGCGGATACACCGCCCACGCTAGGCGCAGAGCCCGGTTGCGGACGAGCGCCACTGCCGGGACGCTGATCATCAAGGCGAAGGCGACGTGCATCGACGGCATCGCCGCAAAGGGGTTGTAGAGCGCGCTCGCGCTCTTCTGGGCGTTCTCGCCGAAAAACGACGCGACGGTGTCGGTGAAGCCCCACTCGGGTAGGAAGCGGGGTGGCGCCGTCGGGAACAGCGCGTAGCCGAGCAGCGCGAAGCCCATTGCGAGCATGAAGGTGTTGCGCACGAAGTAGAAGGCTTCGTTGCGGGCGATGTAGAGCCAGATCAGGAACGTCGTGGTGACGACGAAGTGCGAATTCACGTACATCGCGCTCGCAGCCTCGACGAGCCAACGGTGGGCGCTCGCCCAAGCCTGTAGAGACGGTTCGAAGAAGAGGCCCAGCGAGCGTTCGAGGTCGACGATCGCACGGGCGTTGGCGAAGGCTCGCGCCACCTCGCCGTCGATGTGGCCGCGGACAAGGCGGTAGGCGTAATAGGCACCGGCGAAGAGGGCGAGCTGCACGAGCGCGTCGCCCCACCCGTGCGGCAGCCAGCTGCCGCTCGCGCGCCAGATCCGGCGTAAGTCGGCGAGCACCGCGCTGGCAGCGGGACGCGCCGTCGAATCACGGGGCGCGCCGGCAGCACGGTCGACGGAAGCGGGCAGTGGGTAGGGGTCGCGGCGCACGTCGGCAGCTTAAACGTCGCACTCAGCCGTCGTCGCAGCGGCGACCACGGGCGAACAGGCGCTCGGGCGCGAACCTGATGACCAGTCGCGCGAAGCCGGGACGGCGCACCCGCACCCCGGTCCAACCCTCGTCCGGATAGACGCAGCCGCCGGGCAGGTACCAGTACGGCGTCCAGCGCACACGCACGAGAAAGTCGCCCGGCCGCACCACGCGCAAAAGCACCTGGTCGGTTTCGAGCCGCTCGAGGCTGGCAGCGGCTTGTCCGCGGGGGATCACAAAAGGCGCCGGCAGCATCACCTCGTAGACCCGCCAGTCGCGCGAGCGCCAGCGAAGCTTCAGGTAGGGCAACCCGCGCTCGATCAGCGCCCGCTCGCCGTAGGAGGAGCGGTCGGGTTTGGCGGAGGGCAGCGCCACGTAGCGCACGGCGTTCTCGGAGAGCCAGCTCGCGTAGGTGAGCTCGTTGAGCGGTCCGCGGTAGAAGATCGGGTTGCGGCCGGTGTCGAGTTGGCGCAGCCAGCCTCGCGCTAGGGGCACGAGCGGGGCAATTTCCGCGCTCTCCCAGTGGCTGCGAGTGAAGGGGATCTCGATCCGTCGCTGATCCGGCAGCGTCGCGAGGTACTGGCGTAGCGGCTCGAAGTAGTCGCTCCGTGCCGCGGGGTCTTCGAGGTACTTGCGTACGTCCCGAACCGCCGGCGACCACTGCCAAACAGCGAGTAGCGCGAGACCGGCGGCCGCCGGCACAGCGAGCGGCCGCAAGCGCAGAAGGCCGCGTTCGGCGGCGGCGCATGCAAGCAGCGGTCCCCCAACAAGCGCGCCCAAACGTACGGCGTTGCCGCCCATCGGCGTCTCGATAAAGAGAGCGAGCGTCGAGCCGAGCGCGTACAGTACCGCTCCCCAGCGCAAACTCGCGTCGCGCCGGGGCAGAACCGCGAGGCACGCGAGCGCGAACAACGGGATCGGCAAATAGGCGGTGGTCGGGAAAGGTGCCCAGCCGCCTTCCGGGAAGGCGAAGTACAGGAACACCGGCGGTAGGAAGGAGGCGGCAGCGAGCGCGAGCGCCCATTCGCGCGTCTTTCGCTCGTTGCGGTGCGCGATCGCGATCGCGCACGCCGCCATCGTCAAAAACAGCCCGGCGACCGGGCTTCCGAGCGGCGCGAGCACGCCCAGCGCTAGCGCCAGCCAGGGGCGTCGGCGGGCGAACGCGTAGAGCGAAGCGAGCGCCAGGGCGGTGCCGATCGCGAACGGCAGACGTCCCGTCCAGATCAAAGTCCCGCAACCGACTCCCGCCCAGAGGACACCGAGACGCGACACCGACGGCGGGTAGCGCAGGCGCAGCAACGCCGCGAGCAGGGCAGCGCTCGCGAGCGCTGCCAACGCCAGTGCGGTGCGCACGCCGAGCGCCCACCCGAGCAGCGGCGAGAGGATGCTGTACGCCGGGGCGTGGTGGCCGCCGTACCACTGACCGTTCCAGATCGCGAACCCCTCGCTTCCGAACAGCCAGGCGCGGAACTCGTGCGCTGCGAGGTCGACGACGCGGGGCTTCCAGATGAGCGCGGCGATCCCTTGCGCCGCGCAAGCCGAGAGAGCGACCAGTGACCAGCGGTCGCCGCCGGCAAGCCTCCCTGCCGCCGCGCGCACAAGCACCGCGCCGCCGACAAAGAGCGAGCGCTTGCCGAGGGGTCGGCGCGCGCTCTCGGCTCCGACCTCCGGGCGCGGATGACTAGGAGCTTCGATGCCTGTCTCGGCCGGCAACGACGGCAGGCTAGTGCACGCCGGATCGGCGACCGGTGTGCGACCGTGTCCGTGATGACTAGAGCGTCTACGAGCTCGACGCGCTGGCGACGACCGCCGCGACGACGGGTCGCGGAGATCGTTGCGCGCCTGCGCTGCTTTTACGGCGCTCCCCGCCTGCGACCGCACGGCCGGCCGCTCGACGAGCTCGTCTTGACCGTGCTCTCGCAGAACACGAGTGACCGCAACCGCGATGTCGCTTACGTGCGCCTACGCGAGGCGTTTCCCGCCTGGAGCGACGTGCGTGCGGCGCCGGTGGAGGCGATCGAGGCCGCGATTCGCCCCGGCGGGCTCGCGCCGACAAAGGCGCGGCGGATCCGTGCGATCCTCGACGCGATCGGCGACGACGATCTCGCCTGGCTCGCCGATGCCCCGGTCGCACAGGCGCGGGCGTTCCTTTGCTCGTTGCCCGGCGTCGGTCGCAAAACCGCGGCGTGCGTCCTGCTGTTCTCGTTCGGGCGCCCCGAGGTGCCCGTCGACACGCACGTTCACCGTGTCGCGACGCGGCTGGGGCTGCTCCCAGCTGGGGTGCCGCTAGAGGCCGCGCACGACATCGCGCTGCGCTACGCGAATGATTTCGATCCTTACGAGTTCCACGTGCTTCTGATCCGTCACGGACGGCGCCTGTGCGCCGCGCGCAACCCGAAGTGCGGTAGCTGCCCGTTGCGCTCGCTCTGTCCGACCGGCCGCTAAGCCGCCTGCCAGCCGGCCACGGCGGCGGCAGCCACCTGCCGCTCGGCGGCGAACGCCACCGAAGCCCACCGAAAGGCGAGGCGGAAACGCACAGATCTGCTATAAAGGCGCTTAGATTTTTTCAGTCGTCGACGTAGGGAGGCTTGCGATGGGCAAGACGATCGGCATCGATCTCGGAACCACCAACTCGTGCATGGCAGTCATGGAGGGCGGCGAACCGACGGTGATCCCCAACGCCGAGGGTGCGCGCGTGACACCGTCGGTTGTCGCTTTCACCGAATCGGGCGAGCGCTTGGTCGGCGCACCCGCCAAGCGCCAGGCGGTGACTAATCCCCAGAACACGATCTTCTCGATCAAGCGTTTCATGGGGCGCAAGCACGCAGAGGTCGTCGAGGAAGAGAAGATCGTCCCCTACGAGGTGGTCCCGGGGCCTAACGGTGACGTCCGCGTCCGCGTCCCCGCGGCCGACAAGGAGTTCGCGCCGCCCGAGATCTCGGCGATGATCCTGCAAAAGCTGAAGGCCGACGCCGAGGCGTACCTCGGTGAGACGGTCGACGCCGCGGTCATCACCGTCCCGGCCTACTTCAACGACGCCCAGCGACAGGCGACAAAGGACGCCGGGCGCATCGCCGGGCTCGAGGTCAAGCGCATCATCAACGAGCCGACGGCCGCCGCTCTCGCCTACGGGCTTGACAAGGAGAAGGACCAGACGATCCTCGTTTTCGACCTTGGCGGCGGCACGTTTGACGTGTCGATCCTCGAGATCGGCGACGGCGTCTTCGAGGTCAAGGCGACCGCCGGTGACAACCACCTCGGCGGTGACAACTTCGACAAGGCGATCGTCGACTGGCTGGTCGCCGAGTTCAAGAAGGACCACGGTATCGACCTCTCCCAGGACCGCATGGCCTTGCAGCGGCTGTACGAAGCCGCTGAGAAGGCCAAGGTCGAGCTGTCGTCGGCGCAAGAGACGCAGATCTCGCTGCCCTTCATCACCGCCGACCAGTCGGGGCCCAAGCACCTCGACATGCGGCTGACGCGGGCGAAGCTCAACGAGCTCACCGCCGATCTCCTCGACCGCGTGGTCGGGCCGACGAAGCAGGCGATGCGCGACGCAGGCGTGACCGCCGACGACATCGACCATGTCGTGCTCGTCGGCGGTATGACGCGCATGCCAGCTGTCCAGGAGAAGGTTCGCGAGCTCACCGGCAAGGAGCCGCACCGCGGCGTCAACCCCGACGAGGTGGTTGCCGTCGGTGCGGCGATCCAGGCCGGTGTGCTGGCCGGTGAAGTCAAGGACGTCCTGCTGCTCGACGTCACGCCGCTGTCGCTCGGCATCGAGACGAAGGGCGGTGTGTTCACGAAGTTGATCGAGCGCAACACGACGATCCCGACGCGCAAGTCGGAGATCTTCTCGACCGCCGAGGACAACCAGACGTCGGTCGAGATCCACGTCCTCCAGGGCGAGCGCGAGATGGCGCGCTACAACAAGTCGCTCGGTCGCTTCCAGCTCACCGGCATTCCGCCGGCGCCGCGTGGCGTGCCGCAGATCGAGGTGACGTTCGACATCGACGCCGACGGCATCCTCCACGTCTCGGCCAAGGATCTCGGCACCGGCAAGGAGCAGAAGATCGAGATCAAGGCTGGCTCCGGTCTCACCGAGGAGGAGATCGAGCGGATGGTCCGCGATGCCGAGGCGCACGCCGAGGAGGACCGCCGTCAGCGCGAGCTCGCCGAGGCGCGCAACAACGCCGAGAACGCCGCCTACCAGGCCGAGCGCCAGCTGAAAGAGATCGGCGATTCGATCGACGCCGACGCGCGCCAGCGGATCGAGGCCAAGATCAAGGAGATCCGCGACAACCTGCAAAGCGAGGACGCTGCCCAGCTCCGGCGTTTGACCGAGGAGCTGCAAGCCGCGTGGCACCAGGTGTCCGAGCAGGTTTACGCGCGTGCCGCGCAGCAGGCCGGCGCCAGTCGCGATGGCGGCTCGGGCGATGCCTCGGCGGGCGACGAAGAGGTCGTCGACGCCGAGGTGGTCGACGGCGACGAGAAGTAGCGGAGGTGCCCGCAATGGTGCGCGTGCACCGCGATAGCGACAGCGAGGAGGCTGCGCGCGAGGCCGCTGTCGAAGCGGCGGCCGACGTGCAGCCTCCGCCCGCCGGCGCCGACGGGAGGGCAGCGTCGTCGGCGGCGGCGGAGCGTGACGGCGAGACCGCGAGTGCGACCGTCAGCGCTGACGCCGATGGGCACGCAGTCACCGCCGCCGAGTCGGCACGTGCCGCCGGCGGGGGCGAGGAACAGGACGCCGCTGCTCGCGAGGACGCCGCTGCTCGCGAGGAGGGCGAAACCGCAACGATCGCTCGACAGGAACTCGAGCAGCTGCGTCGCGAACGCGACGAGTACCTCGATCTGGCGCGCCGCAAGCAGGCGGAGTTCGAGAACTTCCGCCGCCGTGTCGCGCGCGCCGAAGCCGACGCCGGGGTTCGTGCCAAGATCGACCTGATCCGCGACCTGCTGCCGCAGGTCGACAACCTCGAGCGAGCGTTGCAGGTCGCCCCCGAAGGCGATCCCCTGGCCGACGGGGTACGGATGATCCTGCGGGGCCTGCTCAACACGCTCGAGCAGCACGGTGTCGAGTCCTTCGACCCGAGCGGCGAGCCGTTCGACCCCACCGTGCACGACGCCCTCTCGACCCGCGAGGTCGAGGGCGTCGAGCCGGGGACGGTCGTCGAGGTGGTCGAAAGGGGGTATCGCCTGGGCGAACGGATCGTCCGTCCGGCGCGGGTGGTGGTTAGCGGCTAGGGAGGCAGGGATGCCAGCGGTGAAGGACCCGTACAAGGTTCTCGGGGTCGACCGCAAGGCCTCGCAAGAGGAGATCAAGAAGGCGTACAGGCGCCTGGCCCGTCGCTACCACCCCGATCGCAACCCCGGCGACAAGGAGGCCGAGGAGCGCTTCAAGGAGGTGCAGGAGGCCTATTCGATTCTCTCCGACCCCGAGAAGCGCCGCGCTTACGACGAGGGCGGCGGGATGTTCGGCGGCTTCGACCCGGGCGCTTTCCGCGAAGGTTTCGCGAGCACGTTCCGCGGCGGCTTCGGAAGTTTCGGCGACATCCTCTCCGATCTGTTCGGTGGCGGTGCGCGCACGGCCGGTGGGCGTGCGCGCCGGGGACGCGACCTCGAAACCGAGGTCCGGCTGTCGTTCGAACAGTCGCTCGAGGGCGCTCAGGTGCCGATCGCCGTGCCGGTGGAGGAAGTGTGCGCCACCTGCGGGGGCACCGGTGCGCGCCCTGGTACGCAGCCCGAGATCTGTCCGCGCTGCCGCGGGCGCGGGATCGAGTCGGAATCGCAAGGCCTCTTCGCGATCTCGCAGCCCTGTCGGGCGTGCGGCGGTAGCGGCACGCGGGTCACCGACCCGTGTCCGACGTGCCGCGGTTCCGGGCGCGTGCGGCGGGTACGCAAGCTGCGCGTGAACATCCCGCCGGGGGTGCGTGACGGCTCGCGCGTGCGCCTTGCCGGCAAGGGCGAGGCGGGACAAGGCGGCGGCCCCCCGGGCGATTTGTACGTGATCACCCGCGTCGATCCCTCGCCGATTTTCCGCCGTCGTGGCGACGACCTCGAAGTGGACGTGCCGATCACGGTCGTCGAGGCACTGCGCGGCGCCACGATCGAGGTGCCCACTCTTAACGGGACGAAGCGGATTCGGGTCGCTCCGGGCACGCGCCACGGGACCGTCGTGCGTCTCCGCGGCGAGGGTCCGCCGCGCCCGAGCGGCGGCGGACGCGGCGACATCCGCTACCGCCTCGTGATCGACGTGCCGCGCGAGCTGACGCGCGACCAGCAGGCGGCTGTCGATCGCTTGGCGGAGGTGCTCGACGGCAACCCGCGCGCCGAGCTCTTGGCGCGGGCGCGTAGCGCCAGCGGTCGGCGCCCGAGTGGAGGTAGCGCATGAGCCGCCGGCGCAACACGCAGCCGCGACACAAGGCGCCCTCGACGGGCGAGGCAGTAGGGCGCGGTGGCGCGTCGGCGCGCCGCGACGGCGCTGCACGCCGCAAGCGCGGCGTTTACATGATCTCGGTCGCTGCCGAGCTCGCCGGGATGCACCCGCAGACCTTGCGCATCTACGAGGCGCGCGGGTTGATCAGACCGCAGCGCTCCCCCAAGGGCACGCGCCTCTACAGCGACGAGGACGTCGAGCGCTTGCGCCGCATCCAACAGCTGACAACCGAGCTCGGCATGAACCTCGCCGGCGTCGAGAAGGTGTTCGAACTAGAGGCGGAGATCGAGCGCCTACAAGCGCGCCTCCGCGCGCTCGAGCGCAAGGCGGCGGCGGTCGAGGCGGAACTACGCGCCGAGCTCGAGCGCGTCCGGCGCGCGACGAGCGTGGCGATCGTGCCCTACCGACAGCCGGTCTTGGACATCGTGCCCGTTCGGGAAAGCCCCGTGACAGTACGGGTTGACCGTACCTATACTGTTGACATCTATAACGAAGAGACTTAGATTTTCTAGGTAGGAACGATGAATATCGAGCGCTTCACAATCAAATCGCAAGAGGCTCTCCAGGCGGCTCAGCGTCTGGCGCAGGCGCGGCGCAATCCCGAGATCGTTCCCCACCACCTGCTCGTGGCACTGCTCGAGCAGGAGGGCACGATCGTCGCGCCGGCGCTGCGAGCAGCGGGAGCCGATCCCGTGGGTGTGCGTCGGCGTGCCGGTGAAGCGCTCGATCGCTTGCCAACCGTGTCGGGCGACGCCTCCCAGCCGACCGTAAGCCGCGATCTCGCGCGCGTGCTCGAACGCGCCGACGAGGAGCGTCGCGGCATGGGCGACGAGTACGTCTCGACCGAGCACCTGCTGCTGGCGCTGGCGAGCGAACCCCAGGTCGACTGCGGTGCGGCGCGCGAGCCTCTGCTCGAAGCGATCAACCGCATCCGCGGTCCGCACCGCGTCACCGACCAGAACCCCGAGGACAAGTATCAGGCGCTCGAGAAGTTCGGCCGCGATCTCACCGCCGAGGCTGCCGAGGGCAAGCTCGACCCGGTCATCGGTCGCGACGAGGAGATCCGCCGCGTCATCCAGGTACTGTCGCGGCGCACCAAGAACAACCCCGTCTTGATCGGCGAGCCGGGCGTCGGCAAGACAGCCATCGTCGAGGGTTTGGCGCAGCGCATCGTCTCCGGCGACGTACCCGAGACGCTGCGCAACCGTCGCGTCATCGCTCTCGACCTCGGCGCGATGCTTGCCGGCTCCAAGTACCGCGGCGAGTTCGAGGAGCGCATGAAGGCTGTGCTCCAAGAGATCGCCGAATCCGAGGGGCAGATCATCCTCTTCATCGACGAGCTGCATACGATCGTCGGCGCCGGCGCGGCCGAGGGTGCCGTCGACGCGGGCAACATGCTCAAGCCGATGCTGGCGCGCGGTCAGCTCCGCTGCGTCGGCGCCACCACGCTCGACGAGTACCGCAAGTACATCGAGAAGGACGCTGCTCTCGAGCGGCGCTTCCAGCCCGTGTACGTGGACGAGCCGACCGTCGAAGAGACGATCGCGATCCTGCGCGGGCTCAAGGAGCGCTACGAGGTGCACCACGGTGTGCGCATCCAGGACTCGGCGCTCGTCGCCGCGGCGACGCTCTCGCACCGCTATATCGCTGACCGCTTCCTGCCCGATAAAGCGATCGACCTGATCGACGAGGCAGCGTCGCGCCTGCGCATCGAGATCGACTCGATGCCCGAGGAGATCGACGAGGTCGAGCGCCGCATCCAGCAGCTCGAGATCGAGCTCCACTCGCTCAAGAAGGAGCGTGACGAAGCTTCAGTCAAGCGGCGTGAGGCGCTCGAAAGCGAGCTCGCCGAGCTGCGCGCCCGTGCCGAGGAGATGAAAGCGCACTGGCGCGCCGAGAAAGAGGCGATCGAGGCGATCAGGGCTGCGAAGGAGCGGCTCGAGCAGGCGCACCGCGAAGCCGAACGGGCGCAGCGAGAAGGCGACCTCGAAACAGCGGCACGGCTGCGCTACGGCGAGATCCCGGAGCTCGAACGCCGGGTCCAAGAGGCTGAACAGAAGCTGCGCGAGCTCCAGTCCGAGCACAAGTTCCTCAAGGAAGAGGTCGACGAGGAGGACGTCGCCGAGGTTGTCTCGCGCTGGACGGGGATTCCCGTCTCGCGCCTGATGGAGTCGGAGGTCGAGAAGCTCGTGCACATGGAGGAGCGCTTGCACGAGCGCGTCATCGGCCAGGACGACGCCGTCGTGGCGGTGTCGAACGCGCTCCGCCGCTCGCGAGCCGGCCTCGCCGATCCCAACCGGCCGATCGGCGTCTTCCTCTTCCTCGGGCCCACAGGTGTCGGCAAGACCGAGCTCGCGCGGGCACTCGCCGAGTTCATGTTCGACACCGAAGAAGCGATGGTGCGCATCGACATGTCGGAGTACATGGAGAAGCACGCCGTCGCGCGCCTGATCGGTGCACCCCCGGGCTACGTCGGCTACGAGGAGGGCGGTCAGCTCACCGAGGCGGTGCGGCGCCGGCCGTACTCGGTCGTGCTCCTCGACGAGATCGAGAAAGCCCATCCCGACGTCTTCAACGTCCTCTTGCAGGTGATGGACGACGGGCGGCTCACCGACGGCAAAGGCCGCACCGTCGACTTCCGCAACACGATCCTGATCATGACCTCGAACATCCCGGGCGGCATGGCCGGGGTGCGCCAGCACTTCAAGCCGGAGTTCGTCAACCGGCTCGACGAGGTGATCGAGTTCCACCCGCTGCAGCGCCAGCACATCGAGCAGATCGTCGACCTGCAGATGCGGCGCGTGGCCGAGCGGGTGCGCGAGCGCGGGCTCGAGATCGAGCTCAGCGACGAGGCGCGCACGCTGCTCGCCACGCTCGGTTACGACCCGGCGTTCGGGGCGCGACCGCTCAAGCGCGTGATCCAGCGCGAAGTCGTCGACAAGCTCGCGCTCGGCTTGCTCAAGGGCGAGTTCAAGCCGGGCGACCGCGTGCGCATCGATGCTGCCGACGGCGCCTTGCGCTTCGAGCGCATCGCTGCCGCCGAGCCGGTCGCAGCCAGCTAGACCGAAACCGGCACGCCTCCCGCGAGCCAGCGTCGGCGCAAGCGGGGCAAGCCGTGATCGGCGCCGCGGCGCGCAGCGAGCGTCTGGAACACCGTGATCTCGCCGCACTCGAAGCCGACCGCCGAGGCCGCGAGATACAGCCGCCAGATGCGCGCCCGCTCTTCGCCGACGAGGGTCCTGGCGGTCGCGAACTCGCGCTCTAAGTTTGCGCGCCAGCGTCGCAGGGTGAGGGGATAGTGCTCGCGCAGCGACTCGACGTCGACCAGCTCGAAATCGGCCTGCTCGAGCTCACGAACCAGGTACCCGAGCGGGTGGAGATCGCCGTCGGGGAAGACGTAGCGGCGGATGAAAGTGTCGGGCCCGGGATCGATCGGGCGCAGCCGGGCGATCCCGTGGTTGAGGAACAGACCGCCGGGACGCAGCAGGTCGCGTACTCGCCGCACGTACTCGCCGAGCCGTTCGCGACCGACGTGCTCGTACATGCCGATGCTCGCCACTTTGTCGAATTCGCCGCGACGGAGCTCGCGGTAGTCGGCGACGAGGATCTCGCAGCGGTCGGCGACACCGGCCTCTCGAGCGCTCTCGCGGGCGAGCTCTGCCTGGGGCTCCGACAGGGTGATCCCGAGGGCGCGCGCGCCGTACCGGCTGGCTGCGTGTACGACAAGCGAACCCCAGCCGCAACCGATGTCCAGGAAGCGCTCGCCGGGTGCCAGCGCGAGCTTGCGACAGACGAGGTCGAGCTTGCGCTCCTGCGCGGATTCGAGCGGCTCGTCGTCGCGTTCGAAGTAGGCGCACGAGTAGACCATCGTCGGGCCGAGGATCAGGCGGTAGAAGTCGTTCGACACGTCGTAGTGGTGCCGGACCGCGGCACGGTCGCGACGTAGCGAGCGCCGCCGGCCGCGCACGCGTGCCTCGAGGGGGTGCCGCCCGGCGCTCGTGAGATCGGCAAGGAGTGCGCCCACGCCCACAGTGCGCGCCACCGCCGCGGCGAGGCGCAAGCGCTGCGCCCAGCTCGGCCGCCACGGCTCGTCGCGAAAAGCGAGAAAGCCGCGCCGTAGCGCCTCCTCGAGGTCGCCCTCGACGTCGACGAGCCCGCTCGCCCACGCTCGCGCCAGCCCGAGCTGGCTCGGCTCGCGCACGAGCGCCGCGAGCGCGCGCGGCGAGCGAACGACAACGGTCGGAAGGTCGCTGCCCTTGTCGCGGCCGGGCAAGAGCGAACCGTCCCAGAAGCGGACGGCCACTGGCGGGTCGCGATCGAGAGCGGCGCCGAGAGTGTCCGCTATCACCGCTTCGCTACCAGGGGCTCTGAGCGGTGTCGGTGTGTGCGGAACCGTCGCTCCGACTGATACCCGCTGATGGGGCTGTTGCCAACCCGCGGGAAGGAGTGGACGCCAGTGGCAGCGAACGCGAGACTCGGCGCGTCGAGTCGAATCGATCGAAGGAGGACGCTGATGCCGACGTTCATCATGCTGAGCACCCTGACCCCCGAGGGCGTGCAGACGCTCAAGAACAACCCCCAGCGCTTGCGGGAGGTCAACAAAGAGGTCGAGCAGCTGGGGGCCAAGGTCGTGGCGCAGTGGGCCGTTCTCGGTCGGTTCGACTTCGTGAACGTCGTCGAGGCGCCCGACGAGAAGACGATCGCCCGTGTCTCGCTCGAGCTCGGTTCGCGCGGCACCGCTCACTACGAGACGCTCGCCGCGATTCCCGTCGACGACTTCATCGCCTCGCTGTGAGCTGGTGGCGGCGGCCGCTTCCGTGGCGGCCGCTGCGGCCACCGTCGCCCTGATGCCGCGCCGATCGAGCGATCTGATTTGATCGCGGCCGTGGAGCCGGTTTCCGGGGATCTTCCGCGCAAGGTGCTCGTGCTCGGTGGTGGCGGGCGCGAGCACGCGATCGTGCGCGCGCTCCAGCGAAGCCCGGCGCGGCCGGAGCTCTGGGCGGCGCCCGGCAACCCCGGCATCGCCCGCGACGGCGTGCACTGCGCTGCGGTCGATCCCCTCGATGGCGACGCCGTCGTCGCGCTCGTCGAGCGCGCGGGCATCGAGTTCGTGGTAGTAGGCCCCGAAGCGCCGCTCGTCGCCGGGATCGCCGACCGCCTGGCCGCGGCCGGGGTTCGCTGTCTCGGACCGTCGCAGGAGGCGGCGCGCGTCGAGGGTTCGAAGCTCGCTGCCAAACAGCTGATGGCCGAAGCCGGCGTGGCGACCGCCGCCTACCGCGTCCTCGAGAGTCGCGAGCAGGCGCTCGCCGCACTCGCGGAGCTCGACTATCCCGCGGTCTTCAAGGCCGACGTGCTCGCCGCCGGCAAAGGGGTCGTGGTCGCGGCCGACGAGACCGAGGCGCGCGCCGCGATCGACGCGTACTTCGTCGAGCGCCGCTTCGGCGAGACGGCCGTGCTGCTCGAGGAGTTCCTTGTCGGCGACGAGCTCTCGCTGCTGTGTCTGTGCGACGGCGAGCGCGCCCTGCCGCTGGCGCCGGCGCGCGACTACAAGCGACTGCGCGACGGCGACGAGGGTCCCAACACCGGCGGTATGGGAAGCTATTCGCCGGTTGGCGAGGTCGACAGCGAGCTCGTCGCCGAGATCGTCGCCACGATCCACCAGCCGATCGTCGACGCCTTGCGGGAGCGGGGGACGCCGTACCACGGCGTTCTCTACGGCGGGTTGATGCTCACCGCCGACGGTCCGCGCGTGCTCGAGTTCAACTGCCGCTTCGGCGACCCCGAGACGCAGGCGCTCCTGCCGCGGCTGCGTAGCGACCTGCTCGAGCTTCTGTGGCGGGCATCTTTCGCCGGCGGGCTCGACGGTGCGAGCTGCGAGTTTGCCGACGACGCCGCGGTTTGCGTCGTGCTGGCGGCCTCCGGCTACCCCGAGGCGCCGCGGCGCGGCGACCCGATCGCGGGCATCGAGGCGGCCGAACGGACTGGCGCGCTCGTCTTCCACGCCGGCACTGCGGAACGCGACGGGCAGTTCGTGACCGCTGGCGGACGGGTGATCAACGTCGTCGGGACGGGACCGGATCTCGCGGCAGCGCGCGAGGCTGCCTACCGCGCCGCCGATCTCGTCGAGTTCGACGGCAAACAGTTGCGGCGCGACATCGCCGCCGGGCGCAGCTAGGGGGCGAGCGCAGTGGGCGAGCCCGAGACCGCACCGGCGTCGCGGCCCGCCCCGCTCGCCGAGCGAAGCGACGAACAGCCGCCCGCAGTGGCGATCGTGATGAGCTCGCGCAGCGAGATGCCGGTGATGGAGAAGGCGGCGCAGGAGCTCGAGGAGCGCGGCATCGCGTTCGAGGTGAAGGTGCTACCGGCACACCACGACCCCGACGCGGTGCGCGACTACGCGCGCAACGCGCGCGAACGCGGCCTGCGGGTGATCATCGCCGGCTCCTCCTACTCTGCGACGCTGCCGGCGATGATCGCTGCCAACACCGATCTGCCCGTGATCGGAGTGCCGATCAGCGGGCCGCACTCGATCGCCGGTGGTTTCGACGGGCTCGCGGCGATCGCCCAGATGCCGCCGGGCATGCCGGTGGCGGCGGTCGGTGTCAACCAGGCGATCAACGCGGCGGTGCTCGCGACCCGGATCCTGCACGCCTAGCGCTGGAGGTTGCCGTGATCGACCGTTACACCCGGCCCGAGATGGGCGCCATCTGGACCGAGCAGCGCAAGTACGAGACGTGGCTCGAGGTCGAGCTCGCCGTCGTCGAGGCGCTCGCGGAGATGGGAATCGTTCCTGCCGAGGACGCCGCGGTGATCCGCGAGCGAGCCTCGTTCACCGTCGAGGCCGTCCGCGAGCGCGAACGCGTCACCGACCATGACGTCGCCGCCTTCGTCGACGTGGTGGCGGCCTCAGTCGGTGAGGCGGGGCGCTGGATCCACTACGGGCTGACCTCGTCGGACGTTCTCGACACCGCGCTCGCGCTCCAGATCTCGCAGGCCGCGCCGCTTCTCGTCGGCGGCGCACGGGCGCTGCGCGACGCCCTGGCGCGGCGGGCGCGCGAGCACGCGCACACGCTGTGCGTCGGTCGCACGCACGGCGTTCACGCCGAGCCGACGACCTTCGGCATCAAGCTCGCCGGGTTCGCGTTCGAGGCCGACCGTAACCTGCGGCGCCTCGAACACGCTTTCGAACAGGCGGCGACCGGTGCGATCTCGGGCGCCGTCGGCACCTATGCCGCCACCGGCCCCGAACTCGAGGAGCGGGTGATGCGCAAACTCGGCCTGCGCCGCGAGGACGTCTCGACCCAGGTCGTTCCCCGCGACCGCCACGCCGAGCTCTTGCAGGCGGTTGCGCTCGCCGGTGCCGGCCTCGAGCGCTTGGCGACCGAGATGCGTCACCTGCAGCGCACCGAGGTGCGCGAGGTCGAAGAACCGTTCCGTGCCGGAGCGCAGAAGGGCTCGTCGGCGATGCCGCACAAACGCAACCCGATCGTCAGCGAGCGCATCTGCGGCATCGCTCGCCTTCTGCGCGGCTACCAGCAGGCGGCGCTCGAGAACGTCGCCCTCTGGCACGAACGCGACATCTCGCACTCGTCGGTGGAGCGTGTAGCTATCCCCGACGCGCTGATACTGCTCGACTACGCCCAACACTTGGCGCTGCGAGTGGTCGAGGGGATGCGCGTCTACCCCGAGCGCATGCGGCGCAACCTCGACGCCACCAACGGCGCGCTCTACTCGCAACGTGCCTTGCTTGCGCTGGTGGCAGCCGGGCGCACGCGCGACGACGCCTACCGCATCGTCCAGCGCGCGGCGCAACGAGCGTTCGACGGGGAAAGCCACTTTCGCGAGCTGCTCGCCGCCGAGGCACCGGAACTCGATCTCGACGCGGTCTTCGATCCCGCGCCGTTCGTACGCCACGCCGACGCGATCCTCGCGCGGCTGGAAGCGTTCGACCGCTGAACGGCGGCGCGCGACGGGCTGTACCCTGCCGGCCGATGGTCGCTGGCACCGAAGGTCTCGAGCTGGTCGCGCGCGGAAAGGTGCGCGACATCTACGCAGCCGGCCCCGACCGGCTGTTGTTGGTGGCGAGCGACCGCATATCGACGTTCGACGTCGTGCACCCGACGCCGATTCCCGACAAGGGCGCGGTCCTCACTGGCCTCTCGGTTTTCTGGTTCGAGCGCACCCGCCACATCTGCCCCAACCATCTGATCTCGTTCACCGCCGTCCCCGACGACGTGCGTGGCCGTGCGCTGCTCGTCGAGCGGCTCGAGATGGTGCCGATCGAGTGCGTGGTGCGCGGCTATCTGGCCGGATCGGCGTGGCGCGAATACCGCGAGAGCGGCGCCGTCTGCGGCATCGAGCTGCCGCCCGACCTGGAGGAGGCGGCGGAGCTGCCGCAGCCGCTCTTCACGCCCGCCACCAAAGCGAGCGAAGGGCACGACGAGAACATCGACCTTGCCACCGCCGCCGAGATCGTTGGCGACCGCCACACGGTCGATGAGCTCGCTCGCATCTCGGTCGCCCTCTACCGCTTCGCTGCGAGCTACACGCGCGAGCGCGGGATCATCCTCGCTGACACGAAGTTCGAGTTCGGTCGCCGTCGTGACGGCACGCTCGTGCTCGCCGACGAGGTGCTCACGCCCGACTCTTCGCGCTTCTGGCCGGCCGACGCCTACAAACCCGGTCGCCCGCAGCCGTCCTTCGACAAGCAGTACGTCCGCGACTGGGCGACCGAGATCGGGTGGGACCGCACACCGCCGGCGCCGCCGCTGCCCACCAAGGTCGTCAACGGCACACGGGCGCGCTACATCGAGGCTTACGAGCGCATCACCGGCGAGCCCTTCCAACAGTGGTTGAAACGGGCGGGGGCGCGGTGAAAGCGCGCGTTCTCATCCGTCCCAAGCAGGGCTTGCTCGATCCGCAGGGACAGGCGATCGAACGGGCTCTCCCCGCGCTCGGCTTCGACAGCGTCCGTGACGTGCGCGTGGGTCGCCTGGTCGAGCTCGAAACCGATCGACCGGAACGCTTGCAGGAGCTGTGCGAGCGCCTGCTCTGCAACACGCTGATCGAGGAGTTCGAGATCGTCGAGGTCGAGCCCTAGTGCGTTTCGCTGTCGTGCGCTTCCCCGGCTCCTGCGACGACCGCGACGCGCTGCTGGCATGCTCGCGCTTCGGCGAGGCGCACTTCGTCGACCACCGCGAAAGCGACCTCGCCGGTTTCGACTGCGTCGTGATCCCGGGCGGCTTCTCGTACGGCGACTATCTGCGCGCCGGGGCGCTCGCCGGGCTCTCGCCGGTGATGGGCGCGGTGCGCAGCTTCGCCGCCGCCGGCGGCCCGGTGCTCGGCATCTGCAACGGGTTCCAGGTGCTGTGCGAAAGCGGCCTCCTGCCCGGTGCGCTGCTTCCGAACAGCGGGTTGCGCTTCGTCTGTCGCGAAGTCGAGGTCGAGGTCGCGTCGGACGCCACGCCTTTCACCCGCTGCACCGAGCCCGGCAGGCGGTTGCGGATTCCCGTCAAGCATCAGAGCGGGCGCTACTGGGCGCCGCCCGAGGTTCTCGACACGCTCGAGCGCACCGGTCGTGTCGTCTTCCGCTACGCCCCCGGACACAACCCGAACGGATCGGAGCGCAACATCGCCGGTGTGGCCTCGGCCGGGGGCAACGTGGTGGGTCTCATGCCCCACCCCGAACACGCCGTCGACGCGCTCCTCGGCTCGGCCGACGGTGCTGTGCTGTTCGAGTGCGTCGCGCGAGCCGCGGTCGCTGCATGAGCGGTACGGCTACACCGCGGGCAGGGGACGTCGCGGCGACGGAGCGGCTGCGCGAGCGCGCCCTCGAGCTCGGCATGACGGCGAGCGAGTTCGAGCTCGTGTGCGCCAAGCTCGGGCGGCTGCCGAACGAGCTCGAACTGGCGATCTTCTCGCTGCTTTGGTCCGAGCACTGCGGCTACAAGCACTCGCGCAAGCTGCTCAAGCGGCTTCCGCGCAGCGGTTCGCGGCTTGTGCTCGGGCCGGGCGAAAACGCCGGCGCGGTCGACGTCGGCGACGGTTTCGTCGCCGTCTTCAAGATCGAGTCGCACAACCACCCGAGCGCGGTCGAGCCCTTCCAGGGGGCGGCTACCGGTGTCGGCGGCATCCTCCGCGATGTGCTGGCGCTGGGCGCGCGACCAGTCGCGGTGCTCGACTCGCTGCGCTTCGGCGACCTCGCCTCCTCGCGTACGCGCTATCTGCTCGACGGCGTGGTGCGCGGCATCGCGCACTACGGGAACGCTGTCGGGGTGCCGACCGTGGGCGGCGAGATCTATTTCGACCGCGCCTACGAGCAGAACTGCCTCGTCAACGCGATGTGCGTCGGCATCGCTCGGCGCGAACAGCTTCTGCGCAGCGCAGCGGCCGGTCCCGGCAACCGCGTGCTGCTGCTCGGCGCTCTCACCGGGCGGGACGGGATCGGTGGCGCGTCGGTGCTGGCGAGCGCCGACCTCGACGAGTCCGCGGCAGACAAGCGGCCGAGCGTGCAGATCGGTGACCCGTTCGAGGAGAAGAAGCTGATCGAGTGCTGTCTCGAGCTGGCCGAGCGCGGGCTGTTGGTGGCGCTGCAGGATCTGGGGGCCGCTGGTCTTTCGTCGAGCGCCGCCGAGATGGCCGCCAAGGGCGGCGTCGGGATCGACATCGACGTTGCGCGCGTGCCGCTCCGCGAACCGGGCATGGAGCCGTTCGAGGTGATGATCTCCGAGTCCCAGGAGCGCATGTTGTGCGTCGTCGAGCCCGACCGCGTGGCCGAGGTCGAAGCAATCTGCGCACACCACGAGGTGCGAGCGACCGCAATCGGCCAGGTGACTGCGACCGGCAAGTTGCGCGTTTTCGACGACGGGCGGTTGGTGGGCGAGATACCCGCAGCGCTGCTCGTCGACGAGTGCCCCGCCTACGACCTTCGCGGCGAGCGCCCGCCGCGAACGCTCTACGATCCCCCGCCGGCGGTCGTCGCGCCGGAAGCGGATCCCGCCACCAAACTTCTGGCGCTGCTCGCTAGCCCCAACGTCTGCTCGCGGCTCGCTGTCTTCGAGCAGTACGACTGGCTGGTCGGGGCGCGAACCGTCCGCCGCCCCGGCGAGGCCGACGCCGCCGTTCTGCTCGTCGATCCTGCGAGTGGCTCCCGCCGCGCTGTCGCTGCCGCCACCGACGGCAACGGCTGGCGCGTCGCCGCCGACCCCTACCGCGGGGCGTTCCACGCCGTGCTCGAGTGCGCTGCCAACCTCGCCTGCGTCGGCGCGGTGCCGCTCGGTCTGACGAACTGCCTCAACTTCGGTAACCCTGAGCGCCCGCATGCGGCGTGGCAGCTAGAGCACGCGGTCCAAGGGCTGGCCGACGCCTGTCGCGCGCTCGGCATTCCCGTCGTCGGCGGCAACGTCTCGCTCTACAACGAGAGCGAACAGGGGCCGATCCTGCCGACTCCGATCGTGGGGCTCGTCGGCCTCGTCGAGGACGCTGCGCGAGTCCCCCGCCTCGGCTTCGCGAACCCCGGCGACGCGATAGCGCTGGTCGGTCCGGCGGGTAGCAGGCGCTCGCTGCGAGCCTCGGAGCTCACGCGTCTTTACGGCCACGAGTTGCCGGAAGGGCTCGACGATTTCGACGCCGCCGCTGCTGTCGCGACGATCCAGCGTGTGCGCGAGCTCGCTGCCAGCGGCGCGCTGGCAAGCGCCCACGATGTCGCCGAAGGGGGTCTCTTGGTGGCTCTCGCCGAGTGCGTGCTCGCTGGCGGCCGGGGCGCCGAGGTCGAGCTGCCGACGCTCGACGACGAAGAGCTCTTCGGCGAGGCCCCAGGCTGGTTCGTCGTCTCCGGTCCCAGCCACGTCGTCGGCGAGATCGGCACAGTGATTGGCACCGTGACCGGTGGCGGCGATGAGGCCACGTTGCGGGTCGTAACGCCCGCCGGCGAGCTCGCGATCGCCCGCGGCGAGCTCGAGCGCGCCTGGGCGCAGCCGCTTCGCGACGCGCTCGGTCGCGCCTAGCCGGCAGCGGGCAGCCGCCGGTGGCACCGCGAGCCGTTGGTAACCTCGACAACGCGGGCCAGCTCCGGGTCGGCCCGCCAGCTTTCGGCCGCCGCCAGATGGCTTCTCACGACAACGTTCGCGAGCGCGAGGGTCCCCGCGACGAGTGCGGCGTCTTCGGGGTCTACGCACCGGGCCGTGACGTCGCCCGACTCGCCTACTTCGCCCTCTACGCGCTCCAGCACCGCGGGCAGGAGTCGGCGGGCATCGCGGCGTGCGAGGGCGGCGAGATCACGACCGTCCGCGACCTCGGCTTGGTTTCGCAAGTTTTCACCGACGAGAAGCTGCGGGCGCTCACCGGCGACGCGGCGATCGGGCACGTGCGCTACTCGACGACCGGCTCGCCGCGCTGGGAGAACGCCCAGCCGGTGTGGCGGGCCGACCGCCACCGCCTGGCGCTCGCCCACAACGGCAACCTCACCAACGCTGTCGAGCTCCACGCCGAGCTGAGCGCCGCGGGCGCGACCTTCACGAGCACCTCCGACTCCGAGATCATCGCCGCCCTTATCGCCCGCCACCCGGCGGCGAGCGTGCCGGAGGCGGTGGCCGAGGTGGTGCCGCGGCTCGAGGGCGCGTTCTCGACCGTCGTTCTTACCGGCGACCGTGTCGTCGCTTTCCGCGACCCGTACGGCTTGCGGCCGCTGGCTATCGGGCGTCTCGGCGAGCGCTGGTGCGTGGCGTCGGAAAGCTGCGCTTTCGACATCATCGGCGCCGAGCTCGAACGCGAGGTCGAGCCGGGCGAGATGGTCGTGCTGTCGGAGCGGGGGCTCGAGTCGCAGCGCGTAGCGACCGCTCCGCGGCGCGCTTTCTGTGTTTTCGAGCACATCTACTTCGCGCGCCCCGACTCGGTTCTCGAAGGCGTCCGCACCCAGGTCGCGCGACGGCGGATGGGCGAGATCCTGTGGCGCGAGGCGCCGGTCGAGGCCGATCTCGTGATCGCCGTGCCCGATTCCGGCAACGCCGCCGCGGTGGGTTTCGCGACAGCGTCGGGGATCCCCCGCGACGAGGGGCTGATCAAGAACCGCTACGTCGCACGGACGTTCATCGAGCCGGGCCAGGAGCTGCGCCGCCACGGTTTGCGGATGAAGTTCAACCCGCTCCGCGAGGTGGTGGAGGGCAAGCGGCTGGTGGTGATCGACGACTCGATCGTGCGCGGCAACACGACGCGCCAGATCGTCACGATGCTGCGCGACGCCGGTGCGCGCGAGATCCACCTGCGGATCTCGTCGCCGCCGATCCGCCATCCCTGCCACTACGGGATCGACATGTCGACGCGCGAGGAGATGATCGCCCACGGCCGCGACGTTGACGAGATCGCCCGCGAGCTCGGCTGCGACTCGCTCGCCTACCTGTCGCTAGAGGGCCTCTACGAGGCGATCGGCAAGGCGCGATCGCACCATTGCGACGCCTGTTTCAGCGGCGAGTACCCGATCGCCGACACCGAGCGCCGCAAGGTCGGCAAGTACGCGCTCGAAGAGCTTCCGGTCGTTCGCGGCTGACTGGCGGCGGTCGGCGGCTGCGGGCGCTGACGCTAGGCGAGCGGTCATGATGCCGGTGTGGCGTTTCGCGTCGGCGTGCTCGTGTCGGGACGGGGGACCAACCTCCAGGCGCTGATCGATCGCGTTCACCGCTGTGAAGGGATTGAGATCGTCGCCGTCGCCAGCAACCGTGCCGACGCCCAGGCGCTCGAGCGGGCGCGGCGCGCCGGCATCGAGACGGCGGTGTTTTCGGCGTCGAGCTATCCCGACCGTGCCGCTCGCGACCGCGCGCTCGCGGACTGGCTCGCCGAGCGCGCGGTCGATCTGGTGGTGCTGGCCGGCTTCATGGAGATCCTCTCTGCCGAGTTCGTCGACCGCTTCCGCTGGCGCATCGTCAACGTCCACCCGGCGCTTTTGCCGGCCTTTCCGGGTACGAGGGCGATCGAACAGGCGCTCGAGTACGGGGTGAAGGTCACCGGCGTCACCGTGCACTTCGTCGACGAGGGTGTCGACACCGGGCCGATCATCCTGCAAGAGGCGGTGCCGGTCCCGTATTCTCGCGACGTGTCGGAGCTCGAGGAGCGGATCCACGCGGTCGAGCACCGGCTCCTGCCCGAGGCAGTTCGGTTGATCGCCCGCGGTGCGGTGCGTCCCGACGAGCGAAGCCCCCGGATCGTCCACGTCGCCCAAGACGTGTGAGCGCGAGAGAGTTCGATACGAGCGATGTCCGAGCAGCGTGAACCGACCACAGCAGTGCCCACCGTTCCCGACGAGGTGCGGGTGCGGCGTGCTCTTTTGACTGTGTCCGACAAGCGCGGAATCGTCGATTTCGCGCGCGGTTTGTGCGAGCTCGGCATCGAGATCGTGTCGACGGGTGGCACGGCGGCGGAGTTGCGTCGCGCCGGTATCGAGGTGCGCGACGTCGAGGACTACACCGGCTTTCCCGAGATCCTCGGCGGTCGCGTGAAGACGCTCAACCCGCGCATCCACGCGGGGATCCTGGCGGTGCGTTCCGATCCCGAGCACGCCGAGACGTTGCGGGAGCTCGGCATCGAGCCGATCGACCTGGTCTGCGTGAACCTCTATCCGTTCGAGCGCGTGTCGAGCCGGCGCGGCGTGCCCGATAGCGAGATCATCGAGAACATCGACATCGGCGGGCCGACGCTGATCCGCGCCGCTGCCAAGAACCACGCTTTCTGTGCGGTCGTCGTCTCGCCCGAAAGCTACGACGCCGTTCTCGAGGAGCTGCGCGAGCAGGACGGTGCGATCTCGTTCCGCACGCGCGAGGCGTTGGCGGCCGAGGCGTTCGCTTTCACCGCCCGCTACGAAGCGGCGATCTCGCGCTGGTTCAGCGGGCGCGAGGAGGAGTTCCCGCAGCACACCACCGTCGCGTTCGAGAAGGTGCTGGATCTCGCCTACGGCGAGAACCCGCACCAGCGTGCGGCCTACTACGCCGAGGTTGGTACTCGCAGCCACCTGTTGTCGATGGTGTCGAAGCTGCACGGCCGCGATCTGTCGTTCAACAACCTTCTCGATCTCGACTCCGGTCGCCGCCTGGTCGAGGAGTTCGAGGTGCCGGCGGCGGCGATCATCAAGCACAACAACCCCTGCGGGTGTGCGGTCGGCGCGACGTTGCGCGAGGCGTTCGAGCGCGCGCTGGAATGCGATCCCCAGAGCGCTTTCGGGGGCGTCTACTGCTTCAACCGGCCGGTCGACGAGGATCTCGCCAAGCGCTTGCACGAGCTGTTCGTGGAGCTCGTGTTCGCGCCCGGCTACGACGACGCGGCGCTCGAGATCCTGATGCGCAAAGCGAACGTCCGCATCCTCTGGAACCAGGAGCGTCGCCGGCCGGTCGCGGGCGAGCACGATTTCAAGCGCGTGCGCGGCGGAATCCTGATACAGGACCGCGACACCGGGCTCGAGCCGCGCGAGCAGATGCGTGTCGTCACCCGCCAGCGGCCGAGCGAGCAGCAGTGGGGCGACCTGTTGTTCGCGATGCGGGTTTGCAAGCACGTGCGTTCGAACGCGATCGTGCTCGCTCGCGACGGCGCGACGGTGGGGATCGGCGCGGGGCAGATGAGTCGTGTCGACTCGGTGCGGATCGCGCTCGACAAGGCGCGTATCGCCGGGCTCGACCCGAGCGGTGCGGTGATGGCGTCGGACGCTTTCTTCCCGTTCCCCGACGGGCCGGAGCTGGCGATGGATGCCGGTATCGAGGCGATCATCCAGCCCGGCGGGTCGCAGCGCGATCCCGAGGTGATCGCCGCCTGCGACCGGCGCGGAGTGCCGATGGTGTTCACGCGCCGTCGTCACTTCAAGCACTGAGCGGTCGCGAGGTTCGGGGCTGCCCACGCGGCGTTTCCGGGCGCGCTGTGTCCGCGGGCGATCGACATGGCGACCGGCGCGCGCCGGGCGGCTGTCGCGGTGAGCGCGTCGGGACGGCCGCTCGCGCGGGCTAGGATCGTGCCCGCATGTTCTTGGAGGCCCGGCGATGAGGGAGCCGCACCACCCGCCGCGGGCGGGGATCGAGCTGGCCGACGTTCTGCACGCTTTGAGCGATCCGGCGCGGCTCGCGATCGTGCGCACGTTGCGTGCCGACGGTGGCGAGCTTCCGTGCGGCGCTTTCGACCTCGGTTTGTCGCGCGCGACGCTGTCGCACCATCTGCGCGTTCTGCGCGAAGCGGGGGTGGTGCGCACTCGTCCGGAGGGCCGCAAGCGGCTCGTTTCGCTGCGTGTCGACGATCTCGAGGCGCGCTTCCCGGGCTTGATCGACGCGATCCTCGACGTGCCAGAAAGCGCGTCGGCAAACGGTGCGGTGCGCGCGGCCGGCGAGCGTTGGCACGGTGCGCGTCGCGCCGCGGGCGCGCCCGACGCAACGGTTCCGCCCGCGAGCGTCTAGCATCGCGGCGGGCCGCTAGCTCAATTGGTAGAGCAACGGGCTTTTAACCCGGTGGTTCTGGGTTCGAGTCCCAGGCGGCCCACTTGCTCTCCGTGCGGTGGCCCGTCCGGTTGCGAGGCGACGCGACACCCGGCGGGCCACGCCCGGGCGCACCCCGACGTCGCTCGGCGCGCGGGCTAGCCGTCCCGGGGCGGTCCGCTCGGGACCGGAACACCTAGACTTGGCGCACCCCGGGGGCGTGGTCCAGAGGCCTAGGACGCCGGCCTTTCAAGCCGGAGGTCGCGGGTTCGAATCCCGTCGCCCCTACTGTTCGCGGCTGGGTCTCGCGGACGGTGCTTGGTCGCTGCGACCGACGGCCGGCTCGCTGCGACCGTGGCCGACTCCGCCCGTCGGCAGCGAGCGGGAGCGGCGCGCGCTTCACGCCTACCCGGCTGCTACAGGTGGCTCCGTGCGCTGCTGGGGGTCGGCGGGGCCGGGGGGCTTAGGCCCGAACCGCAGCGAGATCCAGGCTGTGGCGCTGAGCACTACGCAGATGACGATCAGGGAGAGCCAGATCGGCGGGTGCCAGACGTCGACGAGCAGCATCTTCACCGCGATGTAGCCGAGGATGATGGCGAGACCCTGCGAGAGGTAAACGAACTTCGACATCAGCCCCGCCACCGCGAAGTAGAGGGCGCGCATCCCTAGAAGCGCGAAGGCGTTGGCGGCGAAGACGGTGAATGGCTCGGTGGTTATCGCGAAGATCGCCGGAATCGAGTCGATCGCGAAGACGATGTCGGTAGTCGCGATCACGACGAACACGGCGACCAGCGGCGTGGCGAGGCGGCGGCCGCCCTCGCGCACGAGCAGCCGGTGGCCGCGGTAGTCGGCGGTCATGGGGATGCGCTTGCGCACGACGCGCAGCGCCGGGTTGTGCTCGGGGTCGATCTCGGTCTCTTCGTGGCGGAAGAGTTTCCAGGCGGTGTAGAGGAGCAGTAGACCGAAGGCGTAGAAGGTGATGTGGAGGGCGTTGAGGAGCGCGGCGCCGAGGACGATGAACACGAGCCGCAGCACGAGCGCGAGCGCTATTCCCCACGCCAGCACCCGCGGTTGCACCGCCAAGGGCACTGCGAAGTAGCCGAAGATGACGGCGAAAACGAAGATGTTGTCGAGCGAGAGCGAGCGCTCGACGATGTAGCCGGCCAGGTATTCGGCCCCCGCCGCATGCCCTTGCCAGGCGGCCATCACGCCGGCGAAGGCGAGCGCTAACACGAGCCACCCGATCGACCAGATCACCGATTCGCGCAGCGTCACCTCGCGCCGCCCGCGGCCAAAGATCGCGAAGTCGACGACGATCATCGCCACGACGAGCGCCGCGAGCAGCGCCCAGGCGCCGACGTGAACGTCAAGATCGGTTCCGATCTTGGTCGCCTCGCTGGCGGCTAGGGGTAGCTCGAGAGCGGCGGCGAGTGGGCTCACGAAGAAGCTTCCTCCTCTGGTCGTGGGTGCTAACCGGAGAAGGTTTCTCCCGCCGCTTGGGCCGGTGGCGCCGGGCCGCGCGGACAGGCGCGACCGTGCTGACGCACGCCACCCGTCGGGGATACTTCCCTTCGAGCGGGCGAGAGTCTAGCCGGTGCCCGCCGTGGGCTGCGGGGCGGCCCGTGGCCGCTCACGGCCGTTCGCGGCCGCTCGCGATGGCCGCGCTACGACCTGGTGCCGCAGGTCGCGCGACGCTCAGCGGCCGGTCCGCTCGTCGACGAAGGCTGGGTAGCCGGCGCACGAAGCGGCGAAGACAAGTAGCGCCG
This sequence comes from Thermoleophilum album, assembly GCF_028867705.1. Taxonomy (GTDB): domain Bacteria; phylum Actinomycetota; class Thermoleophilia; order Solirubrobacterales; family Thermoleophilaceae; genus Thermoleophilum. The sequence goes on from NZ_CP066171.1 coordinate 133,473, forward strand.
CCACCATCCCCGCCCAGTGGGTTGCCGCGAGGAAGACGAGTGCGCCGGCGACGCCGCCGGCGAGGGCACAAAACAACGTGAACGGCACGGGCAAGCCGAGGATGCGCGCCGTTGCAAGTGCGCATAGGGTCCAAGCAACCGGGCCCGTGACGTAGCCCCAGTTCCGGAAGAAGTCCTCGGGGAGGGGTAGTGCCGCTAGTAGCGCGAAAAGCGCGAGAACTAGCGCCCCCTGGACCACGAGCGCACGGGTGAAAGACCTTTTGTCCACGCGCCGCATCGTAGGGGTCGATCCCCTCGCTCGCGGCGAGCCGAGCTACGCGAGTGCACGCGGCCTGGGCCGCGGTACGCGCTACTCTCGTTCCCCCACGGGCGGTTAGCTCAGCTGGTAGAGCGCCTGCCTTACAAGCAGGAGGTCGCCGGTTCGAGTCCGGCGCCGCCCATGCTCGGAAAGGGACTTGCAAATCAGGCCCTTTACCGTCGCTCGGAGGGGTCGTCGGAGGACTCCACAGGCGCTTCTGAATCGACGGTGGTGCCCAATGGTGCCCAATCGGCACCCTTCACCAGCGCCCGCAGTCGCCTCTTCTCGTCCTCGCCGCGTCTCATCGCCTGCGCGTAGATGCGCAGCGCAAGCCGCGGGTCGCTGTGCCCCATCTGCTCCATGACGTCGGCGGGATCGTGGCCGAGCGCGTACAGGACGCTCGCGAACGTCCGCCGTAGGCTGTGGGGGGTGAGATGCGGCAGCGGAACCTCCCCGGCCCTCGCAAGCGCCTCGCAGGCCCTCTCCCGCGCCGCGGCGAGGATACGCCTGCGCACGTTGGACTCCGACGGCCTGCCGCCCGTGAGTGTGGGGAACACCCGATCGCAGGACTTTGGGCGGCGCCGCGCCTTCAGGTCGGAGAGGGCGTCCCGCAGGGCGGGCAGGAGATCCACGTGCCGGACGCCGGCGGCGGTCTTTGCCTTGCCGACCCTCACGCGGCCGGCGGCGAGATCGACGTCCCCCCAGCGCAACTCGAGCGCCTCCGAGATCCGGAATCCGCCGAACGCGAGCGCGGCGAGCAGCGCGTGACGGTGGCGCGTGCTCGCCGCGCGCGCCTCCCGGTCCAGCGCCGCCGCCGCGTCGAGAAGCGCGGCGATCTGCGCCGCCCGGTCCAGGGAGGAGCGCTCCGGTCTTGCGACCTTGAGTCTCCGCCTGCGCCCTCGAGCCGGGTTGCGATCAAGCCGCCCGTACTCCACCGCCGTCTCGAGGATGGACGCGAGCAGCACGAGGGTTTTGTTGATCGACTCGTTGGAGAGCGGGCGTGGCGTCTTCTCGCCCCGCGCCCGGGCGGCACGAAGCCGCTCGCTTTCCCGCACCTTCGCTGCCCTGTAGCGGTCGACGAGCTCGACGCTGATCTCAGAGAGGCGGTAGTCGGCGAAGAACGGGAGCAGGTGGTTGGACAGCCGCCAGCGGTAGCCCCTGCGGGTCTTGGGGGCGAGCTCCGGCTCGCGGGCCGCATACCATTGCGAGGCGAACTCGTGGAAGGTGGGCTCTCTCTGCGGCTCCGCGAGTTCGGGTGGCTCGTACGGTCGCCACAGGCCGCGCTCCACGTCGGCGAGGACGTGCCGGAGCTCCTCCTCGGCTTTCTGCCGCGTCCAACCGTCCTCGGACGTCCCCAGGGTGATGTAGCGGCGCTTGCCGTAGGCGCGGAAGCGCAGGGCGAACGTCGTCCCCCGCTTTCTTTCGCGGACGATGACCTCACCTCGCGGTTTCGGTGCCGCTTCAGTCCTCCTCGCTCTTCTGCCGCCTGAAGATACCCGCCGCGGGGTGGGGCGAGGGCCGCCGGCATCCCCCACGGGCGTGCCCGCACTACGGCGCGCGTTTGACACGGCCCGATGTGTGGGCGGCGACGAGGCCGCGGCGCGTCAGCGGCGCCTTCCCCGTACGGGCAGCAGCTCGACCGCCGGGGGCGTGCCAGACCGTCCCCTCCGTGGCGGCCTGGGTTTCGGCCTCGGCGGGCTGTCGAGCGCCTCGTCGGCCAGGGTAACGGCGCGCTCAGCGTCAAAACGCAGCCTTGCTCTGGGCCCGTCGCCGATGCGGATCGCCCCGAGGCGCGCCGCGTTGCGATACACCCAGTCGCGGGCCACGCCCAGACGGGCGGCCAGGGTGGCCGCGTCCACCAGTCCGCTTTGACGCGCCGTCCTCTCCTCGAGGATGTCCACGACCCGCCGGGAGATCGCGTCGATCGTCTCCGCGTCCGCCAGCCCGCTCGGCAGCCCTGCTGTGTCCTCCAAGGCGTGCTCCTCCGCCCGGTTGTTTCCGTCTACCTCTCCCGTCGCTCCAGGTCCGCCTCTTGCCCCCCTCAATTTCGGCGCACAGCGGCCGGGGGCGGCTCGCCCCATCGGCCGACAAGCGCCAGTGGGCGCCGGCGCCGCTGTTGGCCGTGGCTGCGGCCGGCTGGCCGGGCCGGTCGATCCCGAGGGCCTCGTAGATCTTGCCCTCGATCTCGGCCATGACATCGGGATGCTCGCGCAGGTACGCCTTGGCGTTGTTGCGCCCCTGGCCGAGCCGCTCGTCCCCGTAGCTGAAGAAGGCCCCGGACTTGCGGACGATGCCGTGCTCGACGGCGAGGTCGATGATGCAGCCCTCGCTCGAGATGCCGACGCCGTACTCGATGTCGAACTCGGCCTGCCGGAAGGGTGGGGCGACCTTGTTTTTGACGATCTTCGCCCGCACCCGGTTCCCGATCGTCTCGGTTCCCTCCTTGAGCGTCTCGATGCGGCGGATGTCGATCCGCTGGGAGGCGTAGAAGTTGAGCGCGCGGCCGCCGGGCTGGGTCTCGGGTGACCCGAACATGACTCCGACCTTCTCCCGAATCTGGTTCGTGAACAGGCAGACGGTGTTGGCACGGTTGAGGTTGCCCGCCAGCTTGCGGAGCGCCTGCGACATGAGCCGCGCCTGCAGGCCAACCTGCTGGTTACCCATCTGTCCCTCGATGACGATGGGTTTGGTGCCGCGCGCCAAAAGGTCGTCCTGCAGGCCAACCTGCTGGTTACCCATCTGTCCCTCGAGCTCGGCCCGCGGTGTCAGGGCCGCAACGGAGTCGATGGCGATGACGTCGATGGCGCCCGAGCGTACGAGGACGTCGGCGATCTCGAGGGCCTGCTCGCCGTGGTTGGGCTGGGAGACGAGCAGCTCGTCGATGTCGACGCCGATGCGGCGCGCGTAGGCGGGGTCGATGGCGTGCTCGGCGTCGATGAAGGCGCACACGCCCCCCATCTTCTGGGCCTGGGCGATGATCTCGTAGACCAGGGTCGTCTTGCCAGACGAGGTGGTACAGGCCCGGCTCTTTGGGCGGCAGGATGTCGACGACGACGCCCTCCGCGCCGCTGAACAAGCCGTTGAGAATGCCCGCGCCAACCTCGAACTCATCAAGGCCAACATCAGCATGGCGGCGCGAAAACCCGACCTCTGGGAAGAGGCCGTCGAGCGAGCCGAACGGGCCCTTCGCGACGCTCAGGTCGCCCAGCAGGAACTACTCGCGGAGGTGCGCCCGCCAATCGCCGTCCCGCGCGAGTTCAAGTGGGACGACCTGGACGTCGAGCAGCAGCGCGCACTCATCGCGGGTGCGGTCGATTGCATCTTCGTCCGTTCAGGCCGCGGCCTGCCTCCGGAGCGCCGCACGCTCATCCTTTGGAAGGGCCAGGCGGCCGAGTACGAGTTTGACCTCCCCGGCAAGGGGCGGCCGGCCAAGGGACCCATCCAGCCCATCGACTGGGACGACCCGGTAGCCGGGGTAAGCGTCTCGTAGCACCCCGAGCGCAGCGGCCCGCAGACGCTCGCGGGCCTCAGCAGGCATCGGCGTCTGCCCCGGGAGTCGCCTCGTCGCGGCAACGCGCGACGTTCGGTCCGGGCTCTCATGCACTTCGAGCCTCTTCCTGGGGCCCGGGTTGTTGCTGCCGGGGGGCGTCACACGGCGAAGCTACGCGCTTTCGGGCCGGCGACCGCAACCTCTGCGAACGTTTTTCGCCGCCTCCCGACCTGCGGGTCTGCCTGCCCAGCTCGCCCAGCAGGCCCGCTGTGCGGCACGGCTCGCTCAGAACGTGCGGCGACAGCCTCCGCGAAGCCTGGCTCTCCCATCGTGTCCCGCACCCACCGGGCAAAGCAGGTCAGTGCGTCTTCCAGAGAGGGGTTTCCGTTCGCGGCTCCTACCGCGACGAGCAGACCGGCTGCCTGGCGGAGGTAGAGAGTGCAGTCGGTCGGCACCGGCGCTCGCCGGCTCAGCTCACGCACCGGCCCGAAGCTCTCGCCGTTGAGCCCGCGACAGGTCGCAAGCGCGGACCACCATCGCGCCGCAGGACGCCGCTCCACCCGCGCTGTCTCGCCTTCCCGCCGCAAGACCAGCCAGCGCGAGAGCAAGTGCGCCCACACCTCGTCCAGGTGCCGACCCAGCAAGGTGCCCGGATTGGAGGGGAGGTGGCCATCGTCCGCCGCGAGCTGCCGCAAGAACTCTGCCCGCACCTCGAACTCGATGCGCCACACCTGGAAGCCGTGACGCGCCGGCTCGTAGCCAGCTCGTTCCCACACCTCCCGGATCACGGCGTTGTCAGGCGCGTGCTCCGTCTTGTCGTAGATGCGTGCGTACACGGGCCGTCCGCGCTTGCCGAAGGTCAGTCCCGTCAGCCGCCGTCCGAGGTGACGCGTCGCAGCAGCTCCGCTCATGTCGCATCCGCCCAATCCCATCCGTCTCCGTCATGTCGGCTCCCGCGCACGCGAGCACGCGTCGTGAACCGGTCGAGGTGCGACGTGGTCAGCTCGACACCAGCCACATCGGCCGCGAGATCGAGCCGAGAGATACGCCACACGGGCTCTACGTCCGGCGCTTTGCCCTCGACGAGCTGAAGCGGAAACCGCTCCACCGACGCCCGCGCGGCCCGATAGGCGTGCAGCGGTCCGACGCGCAGCAGGTAGTCAGCTCGGAGCTGCACGCAGAAGCGTGGCACTACGGCACGTGGCGGGGCTACGAAGATCACCCAGGCTGAGCAAGCGAGCGCGTATCGGTAGGCCCTCCGTAGAGCCGTCGGCAGGAGCAGCACGGGCTCTGCCTCCAGACCCTCGTCCCAGTGCCACCCAGTCGCCACTGGGCCAGACGGCACCGTGGCGCGCGCTCTCGACTTGAGCCGCGAGAGCTTGAAGTCCAGTTCATCGGACGTGCGGCCACCGCAGAGCATCGGCACCTGCTCCACCGCGCAGGAGAGCTCCAGAGCGTCGACGTGGAGGCTCAGGAGCACGGCGCCATCCCCGAGTTCGCGCACGGTGCTCACTTAGCGTCCTCGCTCCAGCTCGTGGCCGCGCGGAACACCGCCCAGCTCGCAAGATGAGCGAGCTGAAGCAGGCGGAGCCGATCATTGGCCGTGCTGACCCCGGTGAGGTTCGGATGGAGCGCTCGGCCCTCAAGTACGCGCTCCATCGCGGCGCGAATGCTCATCCCCGGCTTGAACAGCAGGGAGGCGATGCGCCAGCACTTGGAGGCGAGCGTCGACCGGTCGTCCTCCGCGAGTCCGTCGAGGACCCCCGTCCCTTCCAGCGCCGCCCACGCACGGTCGTACAGCACCGTGATGGCCACGGGATGCAACGGGAAACAGACACCCGCAGGCGGCCTCTGCCACAGATCAACCTCAGCCTGCAGCAGCGGCGCCGGCAGCGGTGTCGGCACCTTCAAGCTGGCGTCGTGCAAGACGACCACACGACCGTCGGACGACAGCCGCCCCTTCGGCGGGCGGGCCTTCGGCCGCTGCCACCGCGACGCACTCATGACGCCTCCCGAGCACGCGCGAACGCTGCGACGACCGCCTCGCGCGACACCGTCGCCACCAGCTCACCACGAGCACGCCCGGACCGCACGGCCTCGACATGAAAGGCGATCGGTGTTCCAATCCGAAGGTCCGGCAGGTCGTCGGCCCCTCCATCAAGCCAGATCACCAGCGACTGACTCAGCCGCGCCGGATCGCGCAGCTCGACGATCGTGCGCTTCTCACCCGCCTTCGTCGTGATGGTCCGCGGGCGATCACCCAGGAGCCACGTCAACGCCAGTCCTCCCACAGCGCCAGCGGGACGGGGCACAGGCGGAACCGTCTTTGGTGCAGAAGCCACGTTGAGCAAACCTCCAGGTCGGTCGTTGACTGGCCCGACCGTGCGCTCGCGCCCCTGAAAGCCGCTGGTTCTTCGCAACAGTTGGCGCATTCGTGACCACCCCACTAGGCGTGGTGGCGTTTGCGGGGGTCCTAATAAAGCAGGACCGGCACGTCGTCAGCCACCCACCCGCTGCGGCACGCGCGCCGATCGACGCGACCAGCGAGCGTCCTGGCCGGCCCCTGGCGGACACTCATGCAGGCCAGCAGCCAGCGCCCGGCGACCACCGTCGGCGACGCCCCACACGTCCGCGGACTCGGAGACCGCTGGCCTGGCGCCGCTAGGCGTCGGCTCATTCGAGCTCTTCGTCCTCGGCCTCGTCCGGGAGTCCGCCCGGGGGCGTCCCGTCCCGTCGGCGACGCACCTCTACATGCTCCGTGATGGGACTCCGATCGAGCACCGCGCCGATCAGGTCCTGGAAGAAAGTCCGCGCGTCCAGCTCCGGCGCGGGTTGATCGATGTGCGTGACCTTCGGCTCCTCAGCTTCGTCGTCCCAGTCGGCCACCAGCAGCATCGTGGCGTCGAAGGCCTCACCCTTTCGGCGCAGACGAGCGAGGATGTCGAAGAGGATCGCGTAGGCCCCTTCCTCGTCGTAGATCGTGCGGCGAACAAGGTACGCGTAGCCCATGGCGGCCATCGGGTGGCGAGCGCGGAGGCTCTTGACCTCCCCGACAGCCTCCTCGTGCCGGTTCTTCAGGTTCTTCCGGTAAGACGAGAACATCGTCTTCGTCGACACGAGCAGGTCTGGGCCGCGGCGCCACGACGAGATGGCCACGTCGATCTGCTTCGAGTAGAAGTCACCCAGGATGTACGCGCTCGGCGCACCGGGCAGCTTCCCGTCGAGTGCACGGATCGCCTGCCGTAGCTCCCTCGGCTTCACCCGCTTGCCCGATTCCTGCTCAATCCTCCGAAGCTCCTGCTGGAGGTGGTCGAGGCCCGCTTCGACAGGAGCGAGGTCATCAGGGAGAACCCGCGGACGCCGAACGCGTGGCCAGACTGCGTCTGGCGGGAAGCCAGCACGTCGCAGCTCGTGCGCGATCCATGCATCGAATGCCTTGGCGGGCCGGCCACTCTCCTGCTTGTCGCCAGCTGAGATCGGCTTCGACAGCAGCTCCGCCAGCAGGTCGAGGTCGGGCACGTAGGCGCCGTTCTTCCAGGGCGACTTGTTGGTGTCCGCCTCCTGGAGGAGCGGCTCGAACGGTGTGAAGTCGTCCTCGTCCTTCTTCTTCGCCATCAGTCATCGCGCCTCGTCCGACGACGCCGCAGCAGCGCGGCCGCCTCGCGGAGACCCGCCACCTCCGACGAGCTCAGCCCGACAGTACGACACAGCAGCGCGTCGTCGACCTCACGGACCACCTCGCGCCACTCACCTGCTCGCACCAGCTCGTCGAGCTTGGCCCTGTGTGCCTCAAGGAGCGACCACGCCCGCTCCAAGACGTCCGGCCGCGGAACCGGGAGCTCAGCGGCCTCACGCGGCTCCATCTTGAGGATCCCACCCCCATAGGACCGGCCGTAGATCTCCGCCCCGAGCATGGTCACGGAGTTGTAGGTCAGCAGGGGCAGCGCCTCGCGCACGAGCGCCGGAGCATCACTCCGGAGCATCACCCCATGCATCGAGTTGACCAGGGAAACACCCGCCTCATTCCGGATCAGACGCGGGTACCGGTGACTCATGTACGTGAAGAAGAGATCCGGCGGGGGAACAACCGGTGGCTTCCACCACGGCTTACGGACCGAGCACTTGTAGGCCTCGTGCACCCCCAGCTCCTCCCCGTGCGCGATGTATCGCGCAAGCCCGCCGGATGGCCTCTTCACGGACGGGTTGAGCAGCCAGACGCGATGGCCTTCCAGCTTGAGCTGTTCCCAGCGGCCACGGGTGAACCGGGTGCCTCGAAGGTGCTTCGTGCCCGGCGGAACGATGGGAGTCAGGTGCTGTCGGCCGATGTCGTACCGCGCGCGTGTAGCCTCCGACAGCGCGAAGAAGTCGTTCGCGCCCGTCACCGTGCCGAGCTCTGGCTGACCATACGCCGAGAGCGGCGTGTAGTGAGCGGACGCAACCTGCCGGAACAGATGCCGACGCTCGCCCGGCAGCAGGAGGTCCGTCCACTTCCCACTCGGGTGAGGAGCGACAGCAGTTCCGTCAAAGGGGTGGAGATGCTGCAGCTCGTCTGCATCGCGCACTTCGTGGAGAGCGAAGGCATCGCATCCACCGCTGCCGCGCGCCACGAGCAGCACGACCTGCTCCTCCGCGTCCGCGAACTGGAGCTCCCTGAACAGGACGAGGTGCACCGCCTGGAAGCGCCTCCGCAACCACTGACGCACCGGCTCCGCATACCCGACCGTCAGCAGCTCAGCCGGGAGCACCATTGCGACGCGTCCTTCCGGTTTCAGGAAGGCACACGCGTGGACAAGCAGCGCAGCCCAGGAAGACGCGAGTCCGCTGAGACGCACGCCCTGCGCGAGGGCGGCGGCCGCAGACTTCGCCCGGACGCTCCCGCGGTGCTCGTGGTACCGCACGAACGGCGGGTTGCCCACCACGGCATCCACCCAGGGAAGACGAGCTCCAAGCTGTGCGGGCGTCGGCTGATCGAAGAAGTCCCCGCACAGCAACGTCGCTTCATGCCCGTCCGCTGCCAGTAGGCGCGACGCCTCGACGAGCGAGTCCTGATGGAGGTCGACTCCAAACAGCTGGTTCCGAATGTCGCCGGGCGTCGCTCCAGCTACAGCCAGCCGCCGGGCGGCCGCCTGCAGGAACACGCCCTCCCCGCAGGTGGGATCCAGCAGCGTGGCATCACGCCGGCCAGCAAGGGCCCAGGCGACGAGGAAGTCAGCGATCGGGTACGGCGTGAAGTACGCCCCGCGTTGCTTGCGCAGATCCGGGGTGTCGCCAGGTAGCAGCCGAGCCTCCATCGGCCGCGAAGCCTAAGCCCCGGACCGGTCGGGATGAGGCGATGTGAGCCAGGCGGCGATCGCGCCCGATAGGGCGGCGGCGGCGTAGTGGCGCAGGGCGGACGCCTCGACGCTCCCGCCCGCTCGTCCCTTACTCATCGCTCATCGCTCCTCCTTGAGTTGTTTCCCGCACGCTACTCCCGGTGCCCGACGGTACGTGCACCCGCTCCGCCGACGGCCGGGAGCGCCCTGCGCCCGGCGCGCGGTCGTTGTTGGGCGCGGCGGCGGGTAGCTCGACATGGTGGGGCTTGCGGGCGGTCGGGGCTGCCGCGCCATTGGGCACCAGAACGTTTCTGGTGCCCAATGCTCACCTCATCGGCCGCAAATTGCGGGGATTTGAAGGAGACCCTGCGAGAGGTCCGGCATCGCGGTTTTCGTCTCTACGATGCGGCTGGCGGCGGTTGCGGCACATGCTTGGCCAGACGCCTTACAAGCAGGAGGTCGCCGGTTCGAGTCCGGCGCCGCCCACTCGCAAAACCCCTGCAAAACGCGGGGTCGTGTCGCGGTACTCCGCACGCTTACACCAGGCGTAGCGCCGGGGGTTGCGGTTGTTGGCGACACGCTCGGTCCTGCGCATCGCCGTGACGGTCCTGCTTTCGCACGCGAGGGCCGCGCTGTTTATGGGCGAGTGTCTCAGAGACCTGCGACCGTGTGACTGTCGGTCGTGGCGGCGAGCGTCGGCGGCAGCACCCCGAGCCCGTATGTGCTCCACGCCAGCGGCGCCTCTGCCTACCCCATCGTCGTCGACCTGTTGTTCGGCGTGGTCGGATTTCTCGCGCGCTGGTGCGTCCAGGGTGCGATCGTGGACTCGCGCGTTGAAGGGTCTGGCGCGATGCGCTCGGCTGGGCGACGCGCCGTCGATCGCGCCTCCGGTGCTCGCGCCAGGCGGGTCGGTCAGGCTTCGCGCCTGCCGGGGGTGGTGGATGCAAAAGTGGGTTCGCTGCCCTCGGATCGCGCCGCCTCGGCAAGCTCCCTGAGCAGCTCGCGCAACGCCTGGGCCGTCGCCTCGTCCGCCAGCTCCTCGCCGGAGAAGCGCTGGTCGATCTTGCCCACCGGCAGCTCCCGCTCGAGCGGCCGCGCGCCGGCGATCATCAGCGCACGGCGAGCGACCTGTTGCGCCCACAGCGCGCCGAACGACGAGACGCTCCCGCCCGTCACAGCCGCCGGCTTGCCGGCGATTGGGGCTGCGCCGGCAGGGCGCGACAGCCAGTCGATCGCGTTCTTGAGGGCGCTCGGCGGGGCGCCGTTGTACTCCGGCGTCACCAAAAGCAGCGCATCGGCCCGCCTGGCTTCGGCGCGTAGCTCCTCCACCGCCGGGCCGGGAGCGTGCTCGAGCTCTTCGTTGTAGTGGGGCAGCTCTGTCAGGCGTTCCCACAGCACGACCTCCACACCCGGTGGCGCCAAGCTCTTGGCAGCGAGCGCCAGCCGCCGGTTCCACGAGTTCCTGCGCAGGCTGCCGACGAGCGTGAGGATGCGGAGCGGCCGGCCGGCGGCTTCGCCGCCGGCCGGGACGCTCCTAACGCCCTCCACGGTGCTGCTGTCGGTCGGTGGGACGGTCACTGCTTCTGCGCCTCCACCTCTAGCACCAACGTCACTTCGTCACCGAGCACCTTGGTGCCGTTCTCGAGCGTGGCGTCCCAGGAGAGGCCCCACTGCTTGCGATCGAGCGCCCCCTGTGCCGCAAGGCTCACACGCGGCTTTCCCTGCATGTCGACAGTCGCTCCGCGCAGCTCGACATCGAGCGCCACCGGGTGGGTCGCGCCGCGCAACTCGAAGTCGCCCTCGACGCGCCAGCGCCCCTCGCCCGTCCGCTCGATCCGCGTGGCGCTGAAGCGCGCCTTCGGGTAGCGCTCGGTCCAGAAGAACTCCTCGCTGCGCAGATGCTGGGCGAGCGTCTCTTCGCGCACGTCGACACTCGCCACGTCGATCTCACCCTCCACGCCCGCGAGCTCGCCGCTCTCGTCGAACCGCAGCGAGCCCGAGAAATCGCGGAAGCGGCCGCGGAAACGCGAGATGCCGAGATGCTCGACCTCGAAACCCACGGTCGAGTGGATCGGGTCGATCGCGTACGTGCCCGGTTCGACCTGCGTTTTGGTGGCGCTCGTGCTCATCTGCTGACCTCCTCGTTTCGTACGTATGACGTGGCCATCAGTGCCCGTGGCGGCAGTTCGTTGCGTACGCACTGGTTGCACCCGCAACCATATTCGCGTCGAAGAGGTTAGCAACGCAATCATTGCGTACGCAACGAACGCTTGAGCGGGCGTAAACTTGGCTTGTGACCAGCCACCGCGACGCTTGGCACGCGCTCATGGACGCGCACGCGACCGTGGTCTGCGCGGTCGAGCGGACGTTCGCTGCCGCCGGTCTTCCACCGCTCGGATGGTTCGAGGTGCTGGCGGCGCTCGCTACCGCAGAAGGGCAGATGCTGCGTCCGCGCGAGCTTCTCGACCACGTGCGCCTGTCGAAAAGCGGGCTCACACGCCTCGTCGACCGCCTCGAGGAGGCAGGCCTTGTCGAGCGTGCGCGCTGTCCCAAGGACCGGCGCGGGTACCACGTCGTGCTCACCGCCGCCGGACGCGCCACCTACGAGCGGATGGCTCCCCTCTACGAGGAAGTGCTTCGCCGCCACCTAAGCGAAGCGATCAGCGCCGACGAAGCTTCCGACCTGGCGAGCCTGCTGCGCCGCCTCGCGACCGACCCGGGAAAGGTCGCCTCCGGGAGCTAGGAACGCGTCACAGAACGCGGCACACGATCCGCCTGTACGATCCGCGGTCAGTGGCAGGGCGGATCGTCCTTTTCGGCGCTTCCGGATACACCGGCGCTCTGACCGCCGAGGCGCTCGTCGAGCGCGGTGTCCAGCCTGTCCTGGCCGGGCGCGATCGCATGAAGCTCGAGCGGTTACGCGCGCGCCTGGGCCGCGACGATCTCGAGATCGCCATCGCCGACGCGAGCGATCCCTCCTCCGTCGCCTCGCTTGTCGCGGGCGGCGACGTGCTCGTCACGACCGTCGGCCCGTTCCTGCGCTATGGCTACGCGGCGCTCGAAGCGGCCGTCGCGGCACCCTGCGTCTACATCGATTCGACGGGCGAGCCGCCCTTCATCCGCGAGGTCTTCGAGCGTTACGGGCCGCGCGCCGCCCGCTCCGGCGCGGTCCTTTTGACGGCTCTCGGCTACGACTACGTGCCAGGGAACCTGGCCGGCGCGCTGGCCCTCGAGGTGGTCGGCGAGGACGCGGTGCGGGTCGACGTGGGCTACTTCGTCGACGGCCGTCCGACGCCCGACGCGATGAGCGGCGGAACGCGCGCGTCGCTCGCCGGGGTCGCCGGAGAGCCGTCGTTCGCGTTCCGCGGCGGGTCGCTCGCGACCGAGCGCGCGGCGCGCCGCGTGCGCACCTTCGAGCTCACGGTGGGCAACCGCAAGGGCATCTCGGTCGGTGGCAGCGAGCACCTTGGCTTGCCGCGCTCCTTCCCGCAGCTCGAGGAGGTCAACGTCTACCTGGGGTGGTTCGCCGCACTGTCGCGCCCGATGCAGGTCGTGTCGGCGGTTGGCGGAGCGTTGCGGCGCCTGCCCACGGCGCGTGCCGCCACAGGGCGGCTGGCCGACGTCCTCCACAAGTCCGGCGAGGGACCGAGCGAAGCCACACGCGCACGGGTGGGGTCGCGCATCGTCGCCTGCGCCTACGACCGTTCGGGTCGCGAACTCGCGCGCGTCGAGCTAGCCGGCGTCAACGCTTACGACTTCACCGCGCGCATGCTCGCGCTCGCTGCCCTACGGGCGAAGGAGGGCGCGATCAACGGGTCGGGAGCGCTCGGCCCGGTCGAGGCGTTCGGGTTGCGCGCGCTAGAGCAGCTCGTAGAGGAAGCCGGTATCCGCCGCGTGGCCTGACGCGGCGCGCGGCGACGGCGCGGTGCGCCACTGGTCCGCCAGCGGCGAGCGCTAGGCCGGCGAAAAAAGCCGCGTTGTCGAACGCCAGCGTCCCGACGATCGCCACAGCCGCTCCAGCGATAGCGGACACGCGCTCGACGCGCGTGAGCTCGGAGGCTGTCTCCTCGTTTGTGGTTCGTTCCATTCCCATCGTCATGGCGGGAGGATCGGCGGGCGACGCCGCCGCCCGGTTAAGCGCCCGCGACCGGCCTGTGAACGTTCCGTGAAGAGGCGACACTTGCGCCGCCGGACGTGCGACCCACGCGACGGTCGGTCTTTCACCGAATCGCAACGACTCGTTGACGCGCGCTTCACGGAACGCTCTGCGCTGCGCGCGATCCTCCCCGTAGATGCACGGAACGCACAACCAAGTCGCGCGGCCCGTACGGCCGACAAGCAGAGCGCAAGGGCGGGACATCAGCCCGGTGCAGACCGACCTGCACTTCCACCTCTTGCCGGGAATCGACGACGGGCCCGACAGCCCCGAACAGGCGCTCGCTCTCGCGCGCGCGGCGGTCGCCGACGGCACCGGAACGGTAGTCGTGACGCCGCATCTGCGGCGCGACCACGTGCGCGACCCGCGCGCGATCGTGCGCGCGGCGGTCGATTTTCGCCGCCTTCTGCGCAGCAACCGGATCGACCTCGAGATCGTCTGCGCTGCCGAGGTGTGCGCTGACCTCGCGGCGACTCTCCCGCCTCGGGCGCTCGGCGCGGTCGCCTTCGGTCCGCTGGCGGCGCCGTGCCTGCTGGTCGAGTGTCCGTTCGAAGGTGTCTCGCCGGCGTTCGTGCGCGCCTGCGACGACCTTGCTCGGCGCGGATTTCGCCTCGTCCTCGCGCATCCCGAGCTGTGTGAGCTCGACGGCGCGGGCGAGCGCCGTCTGCGCGAACTGCTCCGTCGCGGCGCTCTACTGCAAATCAACGCGCTCTCGATCGTCGGGCGTCACGGCCCGGTCGCGGAACGGCGCGCGCTCGACCTCGTCGCGCGCCGCATGGGCCACCTCGTTGCCTCGGACGCCCACGGCCCTACGCGCCCCCCGACGCTCTCGGCCGCATCGGCAGCTTTGCTCGCACACGGCTTCTCGTCGCGGCACGTCCGGCGTCTCGTCCACGAGACCCCGTGGCGTTTGGTACAAGCGGGCGAGCCCAACGCGCGCCCGTGCCCGCCCGGCTTCCCCTCCCCGCCGGGCCGGGCGGGTGACGACTTCGCGCAAGCGGGAGCCGATGCGACCGGCCCTTGGCCGGTCGCTAGGCTCGCCGCCCAGGCAGCGTGACCGTCATCGCGCAAATATCGGATCTCCACGTGGGCGGGGCGCGCTATGAGCCCGCGCTGCTCGACCAGGTGCTGGCCGAGATCGCCGAGCTCGCTCCGGACCTCGTGGTGGTGTGTGGCGACCTCACCGACGAGGGCTACCCCGATCAGTACGAGGTCGTCAAAACCGCGCTCGCTCGCCTCGATGGTCTGGAAGTGGTGGCCGTGCCCGGCAACCACGACGCCAAGCACGTCGGCTATCTCCACTGGGAGGCGATGCTCGGCGAACGCGAAACCACGCGTCGCCTCACGATCGACGGTGAAGCGGTGACGATCGTCGGGGTCGACTCGAGCAAGCCCGACATCGACGAGGGCGAAGTCGGCCGCGAGCACTACAAGCCGATCCAGGAGGCGCTCGCCGCTCCCGCCGACCTGCGCGTTTTCGTCTGCCACCACCATCTCTTGCCGATTCCGGGCACCGGCCGCGAACGCAACCAGGTCGCTGACGCCGGCGACGTGCTCGCGCTGCTCGGGGCGAACGGGGTGGATCTCGTGCTCGGCGGCCACCGGCACGTTCCCTTCGCCTGGCGGATCGGCGGGCTGGTCGTCGCCCACTCCGGTACGGCCGCGTCGCTGCGGACACGCGCCTTCCCCCACCCCGCCTACAACGTGATAACTGTCGGCCCGGAGTCGATCGCCGTCGAGCTGCGCGTTCCCGGCGGCGAGCGACAGGCGCTCGCGACCTTCCCGCGCCAGCGACCAACACAGGCCAACGGCTGCGTGACACCGGGGCTGCCGCGGCAAGGGTTCGAGTGGCTCGTCGATCCGGTACGCGCCTCGGGCCGAGCGCTGCGTTTCAGCTAGAGGGTGCAGCGCCGGCACGTTCTCGGAGCTGCCTCGGCGGCCGCGCTCGCGCTGGCGAGCACCGCATTGTTGCCCGCCCAACCCACGTACGACCCCTGGGCGTGGGTGGTGTGGGGACGCGAGCTGGTGCAGGGCAGCCTCGACACGAGCGCCGGTCCTTCCTGGAAACCGTTGCCGCCGATCGTCATCGCTGCGCTGTCTCCGTTGCGTCTCCTGAGCGAGACCCTGCCCGCGACGGTGTGGGTGCTCGCCGTGCGCTTCGCTGCGATCGTCGGCATCGTGTTGACCGCCCGCCTGGCGGTCGCGCTCGCGCGCTCCGCGTGGCCCGAGCGGCGCGATTTCGCCGTGCCGGCAGCCTTGCTCGCCGCTGCTGCACTGCTGGCCGGGGGCGGTTTTCTGCGCTACTTCGCAGCCGGCAGCGACGCGCCCCTCGCCGTGTCGTTCGCGGCGCTCGGCGCGCTCGCGCTTCTGTCCGGTCGGCCACGCCTCGGCGCCTGTGCGCTTGCGCTGCTCGTGCTCGTGCGACCGGAGGCGACACCGATCTTCGCGTTCGTCGCCTGGCGAGCGTTCTCGCCGCGCGCTGCCGCCGCTGCGCTGGCGGCGGTCGTCGCGCTGTGGACGGTGCCCGAGTGGGTCGGCTCCGGCGACCCCCTGGGCGCTTTCAAGCAGGCCGCGTCGCGGCCGTCGTGGGCAGCATCCAACGCCGACGATCCGGTTCTCGCTTCGCTCGGAGAGGCAGCGCGCCTCCTCGGTCCGGTGACGCTCGCCGGTCTCGTTGCGGCGTCGCTTGCGCTGTTGGCGCGGCGCACGCGCGCAACGGGCGCCGCTAGGTGGCTCCTAGCCATCACGTTCGCCTGGGTCGCAGCGGTCGCTGCGAGCACCGCCCTCGGCTTTTCCGGCAACGCTCGCTACTACGCGCCGATCGTGCCGCTCGCGGCTGCCCTTGCCGCCGTCGGTCTAGTGCAGGTCGTAGCGTTCGTCGACGGCCGGAGTGCGCGCCTCTCGCCGCTCGCCGCTCTGGTGCCGGGAGCTGGGCTGCTGGTCGCCGGGGCAGCGCTTGTCTCGAGCTTCGGCGCCGTGCGCGAGCGGATGGACGCCGAGGCGTCGCTCGCCCGCGCTCTGGCTGCTGCGCCGGCGGCGATCGGCGCGCGGGTGCCGGCGAGCAGCGAGCGCGAGGGCTTGGCTGGCGCCCGCCGATTGATCGAGGCTGGAACGCTGCGCGTCGATCGTCCCTTCCAGACGCACGCGGCGTACATCCTCGGCGTGCCGATCGTCGCCGTGGAGCGACCGCGGCGCAAGCTGCCGCGCTACGCGCTCGACCACCCGCGCATCCCGACCGCGAACGAGCGGCGCGGTTCTCAGCTGCGCGCGAGCCTCGGGCGGGCAGCGCGCGAGCGATGGCGGCTCCTGGCGACGATCGACGGCTGGCGGATCATTGTGCGCAGCGACTAGCCCGGCTAGCCCGAGCAGCCAGCGTCACGCGTCCGAATCGACCTGCGGCGACAGCTCGGGATGGGAAGCGTCCTGGAACTCCTGGAACAGTCCCGTGACCACGAAGGCGGTTTGCTCGCCGACATCGACGGCATAGTCGCCGATGCGCTCGATGTTGCGCGCGGCGAGCATCATGTGCATGCCCCACTCGCGCAGCTCGAGGTCGTCGCTGATCTCGACGACACGGTCGAAGCACTCGCGGTTGAGACGGTCGATCTCGTCGTCGAGACGCACCAGGTCGAGCGCCATCTGGACATTGCGGTCGGCGAAACAACGGCGCGCCTGGACGACCTGTAGGCGCGCGTGCTGCCCCATCCGCGCGAGCTTCTCGAGCAGCAGGTCGTCGGTGCGCGGCTGCGGATCGTCGAGCGGTACCAGCTTGGCGATGTTCACACAGTGGTCGCCCATCCGCTCGGCATGACGGATGACGTGCAGGAGCGCCGCCGCCAGACGGAGGTCGCCCGCGACCGGCGCCTGCCGGGCGATCAACCCGAGCACGCCCTGGTGCACCTCGAGATAGCGGCCGTCGAGGCGGTCGTCGTCGGCCACGACGAGGTGCGACAGCTCGACATCGTGGCGGATCAACGCCTCCATCGCGTTGTCGAGCTGGCCGACGACCATGTCGAGAGCGCCGAGCGTCTGCCGCTCGAGCTCGGCGAGCTCGTCCTGGAAGTGTTTGCGCGCCCGCTCCGGCATCGTCTCAACCCATCTTTCCGGTCACGTATGCCTCGGTGCGCGGATCGGCAGGGTTGGTGAAGATCCGCTCGGTCGGCCCGTACTCGATCAGCTCGCCGGCCCGCTCGCCCTTGTCGTCGCTCTCGACGGTCAGGAAGGCGGTCATGTCCGACACTCGCGCCGCCTGCTGCATGTTGTGCGTGACGATCACGATCGAGTAGCGCTCTTTCAGCTCGACCATCAGGTCCTCGATGCGCGCGGTCGAGATCGGGTCGAGCGCCGAACAGGGCTCGTCCATCAGGATCACCTCGGGTTCGACAGCCAGGCAGCGAGCGATGCAAAGACGCTGCTGCTGGCCGCCCGACAGTCCGTAAGCGTTGTCCTTGAGCCGGTCCTTCACCTCGTCCCACAACGCCGCACGGCGCAGGGCGCGTTCGACGATCTCGTCGAGGTTGCCCTTCATCCCCGTGACGCGCGGACCGTAGGCGACGTTGTCGTAGATCGACTTCGGGAACGGGTTGGGCTTCTGGAAGACCATCCCGATCAGCTTGCGCAGCTCGACCGGGTCGACGTTCGGGTCGTAGATGTCTTGGCCGTGGTAGCGGACCTTGCCCTCGACCACTGCGCCGGGAATCAGGTCGTTCATGCGGTTGAGGCAGCGCAAGAGCGTGCTCTTGCCGCACCCCGACGGCCCGATCAGCGCCGTGATCAGGTTGCGACCGATGTCGAAGGTGACGTTGCGAACCGCAGGCTTGCCCGCGTAGCGGACCGTGACGTTCTCGATCTCGACGACCGGCTCGACACGCTCGGGTGCGGGTTGGTCGCGGCGCACTACGTCGGCGTCGATGTGCACCAACGTGCGCTCGCCAGCTCGTGGCCGGGCGGACGTTCCCTGCATCGGTTCCCCCTGTTCTCCGTGCGCTGTCAAGTCCGTGCTCGAAGTTTCGCTGTTCTCGGCGGCCGCCACGTTTCCGGAAAGTGCACGAGCTCCTACCCGCCGTTCACCAACGCTGACGACTGCGATCGCGGATCCAGATCGCGGCCGCGTTCATCAGCAGCAGCAGAGCTAGCAGGACGACGATCGCTGCCGCCGCAAGCGTGCGGAACTCCTCCTGCGGGCGAGAGATCCAAGCGAAGATCTGGATCGGTAGTGCCGTGAACGCGCTCAGCGGCCCGTCGGGGTTGAACTGGACGAAGGTGAGCGCCCCCAGCATCGTGAGCGGTGCCGCCTCGCCGATCGCCCGCGACAGCGCGAGGATCGAGCCGGTCGCGATCCCCGGCACCGCCGCCGGCAGGACCTGGCGGCGGACCGTCTGCCACTTGGTGGCACCGAGCGCCAACGACGCCTGGCGGATCGAGTCCGGTACCGCCCTGATCGCTTCGCGCCCGGCGATCGTGACGATCGGCAGCACCAAAAGCGACAGCGTCAGTGCCGCGGCCAGAACCGTCGGCCCGAGTCCGAGCGGACCGCGCGCAAAGAAGGCGAGACCGAGGATGCCGTAGACGATCGACGGCACCGCCGCCAGGTTCTGGATGTTCAGCTCGATCAGACGGTTCCACCAGCGCGAGCGATCGGCGTACTCCTCGAGATAGATCGCCGCGCCGATACCCACCGGCACGACCGTGAGCGCGACGATCGAGATGATCCAGATCGTCCCGAAGATCGCCGACTGTGCACCGGCAAGGGAAGGTGTGCTCGAGGGAAAGTTTTCGATGAGGCGCAGGTCGAGGCGCGGTGCCCCGCGCACGATCATCGTCACGAGCAGCGTCGCGAGGCTGACGATCCCGATCGCCAGACTCACGAACAAAAGCGCAGCGAAGGCCCGCTCGCGCCAGCGCAGGCGACGCGACCGGCCGGCGAAAAGGCGCGCGGCGACGGCGTCGCGGACCGCGTCCGCTTCGGCGCTCGTCACTCCCACGGAGCTCACTCGTAAGCCTCCCGGAACCGGCGCACCAGTCGCGCGCTGGCGAGGTTCATGAAGAAGGTCATAACGAAGAGCGTCGCCCCGACAGCAAAGATCGTCTTGTAGCCAATGCTGCCGGTGGGGAGGTCGCCGATGCCCGCCGACGCGATGAAGGCGGTCATCGTCTGCATCGGCTCTGTCGGATCGAGCGTAAGGTTCGGCTGGTTGCCGGCGGCGATCAGCACGATCATCGTCTCGCCCACCGCTCGCGAGATGCCGAGCACGAAGCTGGCGACGATTCCCGACAACGCTGCCGGAACGACGACGCGCATCGATACCTGCATCCTCGTCGCGCCGAGCGCGTACGCCCCCTCACGGAGGCCGCGGGGAACGGCCGACATGGCGTCTTCCGAGATCGACGCCACCGTCGGCAGGATCATCACGCCCATCACGAGACCAGCGGCAAGGGCGTTGAAGGTCGACGGCGGGTCGCCCGGCAGGAACCAGATGTCGCGCAGAAGCGGAGTGACGAACACCAACGCGAAGAAGCCGTAAACAACGGTGGGAATGCCGGCCAGCACCTCGAGCACCGGCTTGAGCACACGGCGCGCCCGGTCGGGTGCGTACTCGCTGAGGTAGATAGCCGCGCCGAGCCCGAACGGGATACACACGACGAGCGCCCAAAAGGTCGTCACGAGCGTCGCCACGACGAGTGGCAGGACGCCGAAGTGGGCGTCGGCGAAGAGCGGCGACCAGTTCGTCCCGGTAAGGAAGTCGAAGAGGTCGACCGTGCGGAAGAACTCGATCGCCGGGATCGCCAGCGCCACCACGATCCCGACAGTGGTGGCGACAGACAGCGCGCCGCAAACGAACAGGAGCGCAACGACGAAGCGCTCGCCCCAACGCACGCGGCGGGTCCCGAGGCGCCCCGTCGGGCGCCCCGGAACTCCTGCCGCTCCGCTTGTGGGCAGAGCGCTCAGCGATCGACCTCCCTGTCGTGAGTAGCGCTCACACCGTTCAGCCCGCGAGCCTGTCGACCTCCTGACGCGCCTTGCGCTGCTGCGTGTCGGTGAGGTCGATGAACAGCGCTCGCTTTGTGAGCTCCTCTTCGTTGTCGATGTAGAAGCGCACGAACTCCTGAACCTCACGGCGCTGGAGCGCTTTGCGGCTCGGGTAGATAAAGAGCGGACGGGCAAGCGGCTTGTACGTACCGTTCTGAACGGTCTCCCTGCTCGGGGTCACGCACCCGTCGCCGCCATCTACCTGAACGAGCTTGAGCTTGTCTTGGTTCTGCTCGTAGTAGGAGAGCCCGAAATAGGCGAGAGCGTTGGGATTGCCGGAAACGCCCTGGACGAGGACGTTGTCATCCTCGCTGGCGTTGTAGTCGCTGCGGCTGCGGCCTTCTTCACCGTTGATCGCTTTGGTGAAGAAGTCAAAGGTGCCGCTGTCGGTCCCGGGCCCGTAGAGCTCGAGCGGACGGTTGGGGAAGCTCGAGCGGACCTGCTTCCAGTTCTTGACCTTCGAGCCCTGGTCCCAGATCTTGCGCAGCTCGGCAACCGTCAGGCACTTGACGAAGTCGTTGTCCTTGCTGACAACGACCGACAGGCCGTCGTTGGCGACTTGGATTTCGGCCCACTCGACCCCGTTCTTGCGGCAGAGGGCCTTTTCGTCGTCTTCGATTTGGCGCGAGGCGTCGGCGATGTCGATCTCGCCGCGGCAGAACTTCTCGAAGCCGCCGCCGGTTCCGGAGGTGCCGACGGTCACGCGCACGCCAGGATTCTCTTTCTGGAATTCGTCGGCAGCCGCTTCGCTAAGCGGCGCGACGGTGCTCGAGCCGTCGATGCGGATCGATCCGCTGAGGCCGCTCCCGTTTCCGTTCGAACCGCCGTTGCCGCCGCAGGCGGCAAGGGTCGCCGCGAGCGCGGCCGCTAGCGGCACTATCAGCAGACGGGTATTTGGCACTTGTCTTCTCCTTTTTCCTCTCTCCGTGTTCCGACCGGTTGAGCGTTGGTCGGACGGCGAGGTTCCCAGCGCGCGAACGGAAGCCTGTTATCGACTTGTGGCGTGGTTGTAAACGAGATGTAAACAGGGCGGCGGGCGCCCACGCGGCCTTCGCGCCTCGGGTACAGTCGCGGCAATGGCCGTAACGCTGGCCGTTCTCGATACCGACAGCGGTTTCGTTCACGTCTTGCTCAAGCGTGCCGAGGCGCTCGGCTGGCGCAGTCGTCGCTTCGAGGCGCCGCCGCGGCTCGACGAGTTCAGCGCCGGGCGCGTCAACGCCTTGGTCGTGGACATCGCGATGTTCGGCCCCGCCGGTTGGGACTGGCTCGAGCGCGTGGCGCAAGAGCTGCCGGGAATGGCGGTGCTGGTGTGTACCGGTCGCTCGACGGTCGCGCAGCGCGTGCGCGGGCTGCGCCTTGGCGCCGACGACTGGATCACCAAGCCCTGCCACCCCGAGGAGGTTGTCGCGCGCGTCGAGGCGGCGCTTCGCGCCCGCATGCGCGTAGTCGGCCGGCGCGAGATCGAGCCGCTTCGGGCGGGCGAGCTCGAGATTCGGCCCGAGCAGTACCAGGCGTTCGTCGCCGGTCGCAGCGCGGACCTCACGCGACGCGAGTACGAGCTGCTCGAGGTGCTCGCCAAGGCCCAAGGGCGGGTGCTGCAGAGGGAGGAGATCTACCGGGCGGTGTGGGGTTACACGATGGCGCACGGCGACCGCTCGGTCGACGTCTTCGTGCGCAAACTGCGCAAGAAGCTCGAGGCGGTCTCGCCCGAGTTCGAGTACATCCATACTCACTTCGGGATCGGCTATCGGTTCGATCCACGACCGCGCAGCATCGCGGGCGCGCCGCCGACGCAGACTTCGTCTTTCGACGCGACCGCGCTGCCGACGCAAGAGGAGCCGGGTTCAGTCGACCCCGCTGGCGGGAGCGAGGTTCCGGGGCGTCCGGCGCGGCGCCTCCGCGCAGTTAGCGCCTGAACGTGTTCTGTAACACCGCTACTTAGCCTTTGCGGTGTCTGGAATACTTGCCCCGTGCTCGGGGCAAGAGCAGCTCGCCGTGCCGCGCCGATGACGATCGGCTTGATGGCGGCGGCTCTGCTCGTGCTGCACGAGCTGCGCTACGCCGCGGCGGCGCTGCTCGGCGCGACTCCGCCCGGTCTCGACGGCGCGCACCACTATCTGTCGGTAGCGGAGCTGGCGAGCGGAATCGTCGCCGTGCTCTGCAGCACCGCTGCGCTGCTCGTGCGAAGCGCCCCACGATCCGGCGCCCGCGGTTTAAGCGTGCTCGAGGCGACAGCGCTGCTCCTCGCCGCCCACTTCGCCCAGGAAGCGATCGAGGCGCTGGTGGCGGGAAACTCGCTTTCAGCGGTGTTCTTAGGCGGCGAAGCGCTCGCCGTGCCGCCTGCGGCGTTTCTCCTCGGCCTGTTCGTAGTCCTGGTGTGCGGCGGCCACTCCGAGGTGGTCGACGAGATCGAGCGCATCGTCGAGCGTGTCCGCGAGGCCTTGTGTACTCGCGCTCTCGCACCGGCGCTCGGTGTCCTCGCCGCGAGCGATCGGCAGGACAACGTCCGCCCGCTTTCGCCGCTCGCCCTGAACCGCGGCTTGCGCGCGCCCCCACGTTCTCTCGCGCGCTCCTGAGCGCGCGACGCGCGAGCAGGTTCTAGGACAACCGTTTGCGGCGAGTCGGCGGGGTGGCGCCGGCTGGTCGCCGATCGATCAGGAGGTTCGAACGCACATGAACGTCAAAGGGCGGATCGCAGTCGTGGTAGCAGCAGCGGTGGTAGCGGTCGGTGGTTATGTCGCGCTGCGACCGAAAGACGACGACAACGGCGGTTCGAATCCGTCCGCTCGGGCTGTTGCAACCCACACGAGCATGGGGACTGGGGAAAACACGCGAGCCTCGACCGGAACCGCAGCCGTGCGTCCCCAGACCGCGCTCCAAGCGAAGCGGTTCGCGCTCACGCTGCGTGGTGGCGAGCTTGTGTCAGGGCCGCGTCGCATTGACGTGTCGAAGGGCGATCGCGTGGTGATCACTGTCACCAGCGACCGGCCCGCGAAGCTCCACTTGCACGGCTACGACATCGAGCGCGACGCTGCGCCGGGGCGGCCAGCACGCTTCACGTTCGAAGCTGCCATCGAGGGCTCGTTCGAGATCGAATCGCACACCACCGGCGAGCACGTCGCCCGCGTCGAGGTGCGGCCGCAATGAGGCGGGGCGGATCCCCCCTCGCCGCGGCGGCCGCGCTCGCCGCGGGGGTGGTTGCGGTCGGGGCGCTTTTCCCTGACAGTGTCGCCGCGCACGGCATCGCCGTGCGTGGCGACCTGCCGCTACCGCCCTGGCTTTTCGCCTGGGCAGCGAGCCTCGTGCTCGTCGTTTCGTTCGTCGGGCTTGGCACGCTGTGGTCGCAGCCGCGGCTCGAGTACCACACCCCCAGCCGCGAGCTGCCCAGACCGCTCGCGCGCGGCCTGACATCGCCGCTGCTCGAAGCCCTCCTAGGGGCGGCCAGCGTCGCGCTGCTCGGCCTGACCATCTACGCCGGCTTCGCCGGCAGCCAGGTACCGACCGAGAACGTCGGGCCGACGCTCGTCTTCGTCCTGTTCTGGGTCGGCATTCCCTTCGTCTCGCTCCTTCTCGGCGACGTGTACCGCGTGCTCAGCCCGTGGCGTGCGATCGGGCGCGCTGCGGGCACCGTGCTGCGGCGTCTCGGTGCACGGCCCCTCGTCGCGACCTACCCCTCGCGACTCGGTTTGTGGCCGGCGCTGGTCGGCTTTATCGCCTTCGTCACGCTCGAGCTGGTGGTAGCCGAGGGGGCGCAGCCGCGGACGCTCGCCCTCGCCACGATCGTCTACACGCTGTGGGCGTGCATCGGGATGTCGCTCTTCGGGGTCGAGACGTGGAGCCGCAACTGCGACGCCTTCGGCGTTTACTTCGGCTTGTTCGCGCGCCTCTCACCTTGGGAGCGTCGTGGCCGACGCGTCTTTTTGCGACCGCCGCTCGGTGGACTTGCGCGGCTCGCGCCGGCACCGGGGCTCGTGCCGTTCGTAGCCACGATGATCGGATCGGTCACCTTCGACGGCGCTGCCGAGTCCGAGCTGTGGGCGTCGGTCGGGCCTAGCATCGCGCGCACGATCGAGAAGCTCGGCCCGACACCCGCCACGGCCACCCAGATCTCCTCGGCGATCGGGCTCGCGTTCTGTGTGCTGCTGGTTTGGGCGCTCTACCACCTCGGCATCGCCGGTGTGCGAGCGGCGACGGGCTCGGGACGCGCCGCCGACCTTGCGGCGCGCTTTGCCCCCTCGCTCGTGCCGATCGCGTTCGCCTACGTCGCCGCGCACTACTTTTCGCTGCTCGCCTTCCAGGGGCAGGCGGTGGGGTATCTCGCATCCGACCCGCTCGGGCGCGGCAGCGATCTGCTCGGCACCGCCGACTGGCAGGTCGACTACAACGCGATCGGCACCGCGACGCTCTGGTACTTGCAGGTGGGCTTCGTTGTCGCTGGGCACGTGGCGGGGCTAGTGCTTGCCCACGACCGCGCGCTCGCGCTCTTCCGCGGCGCGCGCGAGGCGCTGCGCTCGCAGTACTGGATGCTCGCCGTGATGGTCTTTTTCACGAGCCTCGCGCTGTGGCTACTCTCGCAAGCGAACGCGTGATGGTGCGGACGCGTCGTTGCCATCGCGGCGCGCTCTGCGCCGCGCACCGGAGCGAGCGCGAGGGCGCTATCCTCGGGCACCGCCGAGCGGGCGTAGCTCAGTTGGTTAGAGCGCCGGCCTGTCACGCCGGAGGTCGCGGGTTCGAGTCCCGTCGCTCGCGTAGCCTTCGCCCCCGCCAGTGAGCGCGAACCTGGTGCAATCCCCGCCGACCGGCAGATGAAGATCGAGGGTGCGCGCATACTCCTCACTGGTGCCACTGGCGGAATCGGCGGTGCCATCGCGAAGGCGCTGGCCGAGCGCGGGGCGCGCCTGGTCGTAAACGGACGGCGCCGTGACGTGCTCGAGCGGCTGGCGGCACAGCTTCCCGCCGAGAGTGTCGAGTGCGTCGTCGCCGATCTCGCCGACCCTACGCAGGTGGACGAGCTTGTCGCCGCGGCCGGAGCTGTGGACGTGCTCGTTGCCAACGCTGCGCTGCCAGCCAGCGGCCCGATCCTCGACTTCACGCCCGAGCAGATCGACCGCGCGCTGGCGGTGAACCTGCGCGCGCCGATCGCTCTTGCCCGTGCGTTGCTGCCGGCGATGATCGAGCGGGGGAGCGGTCACCTCGTTTTCATGTCGTCGCTGGCCGGAAAGGTCGCTCCGCCGGGATCGGCGCTCTACTCGGCGACCAAGTTCGGTTTGCGCGGCTTCGCTCTCGCCTTGCGCGAGGACCTCCACGGCACAGGGGTGGGAGTGACCGCGATCTTCCCAGGTTTCGTGCGCGAGGCCGGGATGTTCGCCGAGACGGGTGTGCGCCTGCCGCGGGGGGTCGGCACCAGCACACCCGAGCAGGTCGCGCGCGCCGTGGTGGCTGGGATCGAGCGCGGCAAGGTCGAGATCGATGTGGCGCCGCTACCGATGCGCGCCGGAGCGCGGATAGCGGCGGTTGCCCCCTCGCTGGTGGCGTCGGTGCAGCGGCGGCTCGGTTCTCGCGAGATCGCGCAGCGCGTGGCGCGGGCACAAGCCCACAAGCGCTAGCGACCGGGCTCGGCTCCGCGATGAGCTGCCCGGGGGTGAGCGCCCGCGGTAGCTGGTTCACGCGCGCGTTCGTGGTCGATACGATCGATCGCGCAGGCTCGACCGCTCTGGTGGGGCCGAAGCGACAACGGGGGCAGGGGTATGACGAAGCGAACACTGCGCGTCGCTATGGCGGCGTGCGCGATCGTGCTGCTAGCCCTTGCTGGCGGGGCGACGCTAACCGGCACCAGCGCGAGCGCCGGCGCGCGACCGGCCGGTAGTTCCACGCCGTCGGCCGCCAAGGCGCAAGCGAGCGAGAAGCGCGGCACGAGCGACCGTCGCGCGACGGCGCGAAGCGCACGCCGGGCACGCCTCGTGCGCAACTGCAGCCGCCTCTTGGCGCGGGCGCGGCGAACGGAGCGCCGCTCCAGCGCGCACAACGTGCGAAGGCACAGCACTCGCCGTGCGAGCGCTCGCGTGCGCCGCTGCCGCGCCCTGCTCCGCGCCGAGCGCGCTCGCCGGCAGCGGATCGCTCGCAAGCGAGCCCAAGCCGCGTCGCGCAACGCGCGTCGTAAGCACGACAACCGGGCCGGCCACCGCACCTGCACGACGCCCGGCAGCGCGAACCGCGGGGCGGGTGGCGAGCAGGGCTCGAAGCCGGCCGGCGGCGCGCCGCCGAGCGAAGGTGCTCGGGGGGCTGGTGGAGCCCCGGAACGACGCGTGTCGGCGCTCCCCGTTGCACCCGGCTCGTGTCCGGGCGTGCGCCCGGGAGCCGTCGTGCGCAGCGAGGTCGGCCAGTGCACGCTCGCCTTCCTTTTCCGCGGTAGCGACGGACGCAACTACATGGCCACCGCGGGCCACTGCATCCTCGGTGACGGGCCTTTCGCAAGCGGCGCCGGCGAACGGACGTGGCGTCCTGGCGGCGGTCCGGCAGCCGAGGGCGGAGACGGGCGGCGCATCGGCGAGTTCGCTTACGCGATCCTGCGCGAACCGTACGACTTCGCGCTCATCCGGCTCGATCCCAGTGTCGCGGCCGACCCGGCGCTGTGCCACTTCGGCGGTCCGACACGCCTCTACACCGAGCGGGCCACGCGCCCGACATTGCTGCACTGGTTCGGGCAGGGTCTGCTCCTCGGGCAGACGATCCCGGCGCGCAGCGCCGTCGCTCCCACGACGCGCGACCCCGATCACGTCTACGCCGTCGGAGCTGCTCTGCCCGGCGACTCGGGCAGTGGCGTGATCACCGCCGACGGCGCTGCGGTCGGCGTGCTCGTCACCGTCGGTGTCCACACCGGCGCTATCGGTAGCGACGGTGTCGACGCTGGCACCATCGGCATTACGCGGCTAGCGCCGCAGCTTGCGCGCGCCGAGCAGGCGCTCGCGATCCGGCTCGCTCTGCGGACGGCGCCCGTGCGCTGACGGACGGCGGCGCGGAAATCTGTCCCCGGCGCGCTCACAGCAGCGCGCCGGGGTTCATGATCCCGTGCGGATCGACGGCTCGCTTCGCCGCTCGCAGCGCTTGTGCGAAGGGTGCGGGCCGCTGCTGGCGGTAGCCGGGCAGGTGGTCGCGGCCCACCGCGTGGTGGTGGGTGACGGTGCCCCCGGCGTCGACGACGGCGCGCATCGCCGCCGCCTTGATCTCGTCCCACTGCCGCAGCTCCGCGCCCTTGCGTGCGGGAGCCAGAACCGTGAAGTAGGGCGCGCATCCGTCCCTGTAGAGGTGTGTAAGCCGGACCGTGACGAGGCCCGTGCCGCACAGCGCCCGCACCGCTGCCGCTGTGGTCTCGACGACCGCGGTCACGAACGTGTCGAAGCGATCCCAGGTGACGGCGCTCTCGAACGTCTCGCAGATCACACCTAGCCGCACCAACACGTCGCGCAGAGACGGCGCGCCGACGAAAGCGGCACGCCACGCCCCTTCCGCTTCGCCTGCCGCCTCGCCGGCGCTCGCTACCTCGCCACCAGCGTCCTGCAACAGCTCGAGCGCCCGTGCGAGCGGCCGCTCTTGCGGCTCCACCGCTGACTCGAAGCCCAGCACGCACAACGCTCGTCGCTCCGCCAGAGCCCCGGTGACGAACGCTTCTTCGCCGTCGACGACGCGCAGGTTCGCGGGTGCGAGCTCCGCCTGCACGAGCTGTCGCGCCGCGTCGGCTGCGCTCGCGAGCGATGGAAACGTCACGCTAGCGCGGGCGCGGAAGCGCGGTCGCGGGCGCACGCGCACCCACGCATGGGTGATCACGCCGAGCGTGCCCTCGGAGCCGAGCAGCAGGCGGTCGGGGCTCGGCCCGGCGCCCGAAGCCGGCAGGCGCCTGCTCTCCCATCGGCCGCTCGGCGTAACGGCGGCGATCGCCTCGACGTGGTCGTCGATGTGTTGCTCGAAGGTGGCGAAGTGCCCGGCGGCACGCGTCGCGATCCAGCCGCCCACCGTGGAGCGCTCGAACGACTGCGGAAAGAAGCGCAGGGTGAGACCGTGGGGACGAAGGAGATCCTCGACCAGCGGTCCGGGCGTGCCGGCGGCGAGGCAGGCGGCGCGCGATCGCTCGTCGAGATCGAGCAGACCGACGAGCTTCTCGAGGTCGAGCGCGACGACGGCCGGGAACTGCTCGCAGCCGCGCGGCTCGACGCCACCGACCACGCTGGTCCCGCCGCCCCACGGGATCAGCGCCGCGCGCTTGTGCGCGCACCACTGGACGATCGCTTCGACATCCGCTTCGCTGCGCGGGCGCGCCACGAGATCGGGGGCGTTGTCGAACTCGCCGCGCAGCGCGCGCACGAGATCGCGGTACGCCTGCCCGTAGGTGTGGGCGGCGCGGTCGGGTGCGGCGCTCGAGAAGAGGTGGGCGAGCGATGTGGGCGGATCGAGTCGCGGCGGCGGCAGATCGACGCCGTCGAGGGCGACTGGGTCCTCGACCCACTCGGCGCCGAAGCCGAGCCGCTTACGTACCACCGCTTGCACGTCGGGGGCGATCGGCGGCGCCGGCAGCGGTGTCGCCCAACCCCAGCGCTGCTCTGCAGATTGTCGAACGGAGCTAGCGAGCGGGACGGCCGCAGCACCGTTCGTACCCTTGCGACCCGCCCGCTCTTCCGCTTCGTGAAGCCGTTGTTCGCTGGCCACGCTCCCTCCCCGTTTGCGCCAGATCTCACAATCGCGCGAAGGTCGGTACAGTTGCAGAACGGATGTCCGCACCCGCCGCGACCGTCGCGATCGAGATGCCCCAGATGGGCGAATCGGTCACGGAGGGTACGGTCATCGCTTGGCGCAAGGAGGTCGGGGAGCGGGTCGAAGAGGGAGAGCCGCTCGTCGAGATCTCGACCGACAAGGTCGACGCCGAAGTACCAGCGCCAGCCTCGGGAACTCTCGTCAGCATCACCGTCGGTCCCGACGAAACGGTGCCCGTCGGCACCGTGCTCGGTGAGATCGCGACCGATGGGGGTGCCGTTCCCGCCGCGAGCGACCAAGGTGCCGGCGACGACGTCGCGGGCGCCGCGAGCGACGCAGCGACTGGCGGCGGTGCCGCCGGCGCTACGAGCGACGAAGCTCGGCGCGACGGCGAGACGATCGAAGTCGAGCTGCCGCAGATGGGCGAGTCGGTGCAAGAGGGCACCGTCGTCGAGTGGCTCGTCAGCGTCGGCGACAAGGTCAGCAAGGGGCAGCCACTCGTCGAGATTTCGACCGATAAGGTCGACGCCGAGGTCCCCGCACCCGCCGACGGAACCGTCACCGAGATCCTCGTCGAGAGCGACGAAACGGTGCCCGTCGGCACCGTCCTCTGCCGGCTAGCACCGGGCGCAGCCGCCGTCCCTGCGACCGCCGACGGCGGCGGCACGACCGCCGGGGCTGGCACCGCCGACCGCGAGGATGTACGGGCGTCGGCGCGGCGAGCGGCAACCACCGCCGGTGAGGGCAACGGCGCTCCCGCCACGCCCGTCGCTCGTCGCGTCGCCCAAGCTCACGGGATCGACCTCGAGCGCATCAGCGGCAGCGGCCCCCGCGGTCGCATCACCAAGGACGACGTTTTGCGTGCAGCGGCTGCAAAGCAGGTGGACGGTGCGAGCGGAGACGGCGCTGTGGGCGACGGTGCTAGCGGCGCCACCGTCGAACCGCCTGCTGCAGCGGCCGCGACGCCGGGGTGGGCGGCTCGCGAGATCCCGCTGCGCGGACCGGCGGCGACGCTCGCCCGCTACATGGAGCGCAGCCGCTCGATCCCAACAGCGACGAGCTTCCGCACGATCGAGGTCGACGAGCTCGACCGGCGCCGGCGCCAGTTCAAAGCTGCCGGCCAGCGCCTGTCGTTTACACATCTCATCGCTTGGGCGATCGTGCGCGCGGCGCGCGACTGGCCGGTGATGGCGCACTCCTACGCCGAGCGCGACGGCAAGCCGGTCAGACGGGTTCCGACCACGGTGAGTCTCGGAATCGCGGTCGACGTCGAGCGCCGCGACGGCACACGCTCGCTCCTCGTTCCGGTCATCCGCGACGCCAGCGAGCTCGACTTCCCGACCTTCCGCCAGCGCTACGACGAGCTCATCGCCGGTGCGCGTGACGGCACGCTGCCCCCCGACGCCTACCAGGGAGCGAACATCACGCTCACCAACCCCGGGGGCATCGGCACGGTTGCGTCGGTCCCGCGCCTGATGGAGGGGCAGGGGACGATCGTCGCCGCCGGGGCGATCGGATACCCGCCCGGTCTGCGCAAGGTGCCGCAGGAGCGGCTGCGCGAGCTCGGGGTCAGCAAGGTGATGACGCTGACCTCCACCTACGACCACCGCGTGATCCAGGGCGCCGAGTCCGGGTCGTTCCTCGCTCGTATCGACGAGCTGCTGCAGGGCGGCGACGGTTTCTACGAGCGCATCGCCGAGGAGCTAGGGGTCGAGCTGCCCGACAAGGCGGCGGAGCGCGAGGCGCCCGTGACCGCCGACGAGCCCGTGCCGGCAGCGGTCAAGCCGGCCGCACCGGAGATGCCCGACGAGGCGCTGATGCAAGCGGTGCAGGCGGCGACGTCGGTCGTCAAGGCGCACCGCATGCACGGGCACCTGGCCGCGCGTCTCGACCCGCTCGGCTCCGAGCCCGTCGGCGACCCGGCGCTCGACCCAGCGACCGTCAACCTCACCCCCGAGTTGATGGAGCAGATCCCGGCGCGGATCCTGCGTGTCGCCGTGCCCGGCGACACCTTCGCCGACGCGCTGCCGCACCTGCGCGAGACCTACTGCGGCACGATCGCCTACGAGATCGAACACATCTCCGATCACGGCCAGCGCGTGTGGCTGCGTCAGGCGATCGAGTCGGGACGCTTCCGCAAGCCGCTCGCGGCCGAGTACAAGCGGCAGCTTTTCGAACGGCTCGCCCAGGTCGAAGCGCTCGAGCAGTACCTGCGCCGCTCGTTCCTCGGCCAGAAGCAGTTCTCGATCGAGGGTCTCGACATGCTCGTGCCGATGCTCGACGAGACGATCGAGCTGGCGGCTCAGAACGGGGCGCGCGAGGTCGTGCTCGGCATGGCCCACCGTGGTCGCCTCAACGTGCTCGCGCACATCGTCGGGCGGCCTTACCGCGAGATCCTCGCCGAGTTCGAAGCGGAGCGCACGCCGACCGTCGACACCGCCGCTCCCGAGGGCGGCACCGGCGACGTCAAGTACCACTACGGCGCCTCCGGCGTGCGCCGCAGCGCCAGCGGCAAAGAGGTCACCGTCACGCTCTCGCCCAACCCGAGCCACCTCGAATTTGTCGATCCGGTCGTCGAAGGTCGTGCTCGTGCCGACCAAAGCGATCGTCGCGGACCGCGCCTACGCCGTGACCCGACCGCCGTCGTGCCCGTGCTCATCCACGGCGACGCGGTGTTCCCCGCGCAGGGGATCGTCGCCGAGACGCTCAACCTCTCCGGCCTCGACGGTTACACCACCGGCGGCACGATCCATCTGATCGCCAACAACCAGCTCGGCTTCACCACCGAGCCTCACGACGGACGCTCGACCCGGTACGCCTCCGACCTGGCGAAAGGCTTCGACATCCCTGTCATCCACGTCAACGCCGACGACGTCGAGGCGTGCATCGCGGCGGTGCGGCTGGCGTTCGCCTACCGCGCCCGCTTCGGCCGCGACGTTCTGATCGACGTCGTCGGTTACCGACGCCACGGCCACAACGAGACCGACGAGCCCGCCTACACCCAGCCTGAAATGTACGAGCGGATCCGCAAGCACCCGCCGGTGCGGCGGATCTACGCCGAGCGGCTGGAGCGCGAGCAGGTGCTGCAGGCGGGCGAGGCGGACGCGATCTATCAGCGTGCTCTCGATCGGATCGCCGCCGAGCACGAAGAGCTGCGCTCGAGCGCCGGGCGGGGCGACACCGAAGTCGAGAGCGCCGCGGCCCGGACAGCCGAGCTCGAGCAAACGATGAGTCGCGAACCGCGCACCTCGGTGGATCGCGAGCTACTCGAGCGGCTCAACGAAGAGCTCTTGCGGGTGCCCGAAGGGTTCGAGGTCAACCGCAAACTGCGTCCGTTCCTCGAGCGCCGACGGCGGGCGTTCGCCGAGCCCGACGGCACGGTCGATTGGGCTCACGCCGAGGCGCTCGCCTTCGCGTCGCTGCTCGCGCTCGGCATTCCGGTGCGACTGACCGGGCAGGACACGCTGCGCGGCACCTTCAGCCAGCGCCACTTGGCTCTCTACGACGCGCGCACCGGCGAGCGCTGGATTCCGATCCAGAACCTGAGCCTCGCGCACGCGCCAATGGAGGTGCACAACAGTCCGCTATCGGAGGCGGCCTGCCTCGGCTTCGAGTACGGCTACAGCGTCCAGGCGCAAGACGCGCTCGTGCTCTGGGAGGCGCAGTTCGGCGACTTCGTTAACGCCGCCCAGGTGATCGTCGACCAGTTCATTGTCTCGGGGCTGGCGAAGTGGGGCCAGACGTCGCGCCTGACGCTGCTCCTGCCGCACGGTTACGAGGGCGCCGGACCGGAGCACTCGAGCGCGCGGCCCGAGCGCTTCCTGCAGCTCGCCGCCGAGGGCAACATCCGTGTGGCCAACTGCACGACGCCGGCGCAGTACTTCCACCTGTTGCGACGGCAGGCGCTGACTTCGGTTGTGCGCCCGCTGATCGTGCTGACGCCGAAGAGCCTGCTCCGCCACCCGCAGTGCGTGTCGACCGTCGACGAGCTCGCGAACGGCAGCTTCCAGCGAGTGATCGACGATCCGCTCGTGGCGCCGCCAGGGTCGCCGCCCGACGACGCGCACCCGATCGCGCGCGACAAGGTCCGCAAGCTGGTGCTCTGCTCGGGCAAGATCTACTACGAGATCCAGGGGCACGAGCAGCGACTGCAACAGGACCACATCGCGGTCGCGCGCATCGAGCTGCTCTATCCGTTCCCCGAACGGATCATCTCCGAGCTGATGGCGAGCTACCCGAACCTCGAGCGGGTCGTCTGGGTGCAGGAGGAGCCGCGGAACATGGGGGCCCGCGGTTACATGCGTAGGCGGATGGCGAAGATCCTGCCAGAGCACCTCTCTTACGACTATGTGGGGCGACAGCTCCGGGCCGCCCCGGGCGAGGGCTACGCAGTGGCACACCGCCGCGAACAGGCGCGGATAGTGCGCGTCGCCCTCGACCTCGAAGAGGACACGCTCGAGCCCGACATCTCAGCCCAGCGGCCGGTGCTGTGAGCGGCGAGCGACGTCGCGACCTCGCCCGCGCCGACCGCATCATGCCGGGCCTCTGGCGGCTGCGCTTGCCGCTGCCGTGGCCCGGGGTGCCGCATTGCAACGCTTGGGCGATCGCCGCCGGCGACGGTGTGGTGCTGGTTGACACCGGCATGTACGAGGCCGGTTCGTTGCGCCAGCTGGAGCTCGCTCTCGAGCAGGCGCGTTTGCGTCTCGAGCACATCCGCCTCGTCGTCTGCACACACGCCCACTCCGACCACTACGGGCTAGCCGGGCCGATCGTCGACCGCGCGGGTTGCGAGCTTTGGATGCACCCCGACCATGCCCACCTCACCAAGGCGGTCGCCGACCCTGAACGCGCCTTTCAGCTGCGCCTCGAGGTAGCGCGTCAGAGCGGCGTGCCC
Source organism: Thermoleophilum album (assembly GCF_028867705.1). Taxonomy (GTDB): domain Bacteria; phylum Actinomycetota; class Thermoleophilia; order Solirubrobacterales; family Thermoleophilaceae; genus Thermoleophilum. The sequence continues at coordinate 167,398 of NZ_CP066171.1, forward strand.
GAGCACCTTCTGCGCGCTTACGAGGAACGGCGCAAGGGCGATACCCCAGGCGTGGCGCGTGTGGTGTTGCCCGACCGCGAGCTCGTCGACGGTGTCGAGGTCGAAACCGACCTCGGCACGTGGCGCGTGTACGAAACGCCCGGCCACGCGCCCTCGCACGTAGTGCTGCACCAGCCCGAGCGGCGCTTGCTCCTCTCCGGCGACCATCTGCTCGGCCGCGTTTCTCTTTACTACGACTACGGCTACACACCCGACCCGGCAGGCGAGTTCCTGCGCAGCCTCGACGTGGTGGAGCCCCTCGACGTCGGTCTTGTGTTGCCTGGGCACGGGCGGCCCTTCCGCGATGCCGCCGCTCTGATCGACGCCAATCGCCGCACCGTGCACGAGCGGATCGAGCGCGTGCGCGCGACGATCGCTGGCGAGGAGATCACGCCCTTCGAGATCGTCGCGCGGATCCTCGGCGAAGCTCCGCGCAACGAGTATGTGATCAGCTGGGTGTTGTCAGAGACGCTCTGCTACCTCCGCTACCTCGAGGTGCGTGGCGCAGCCGAGTGCGCCGAGCGCGACGGGCAGCGCTACTGGCGCACGGTTCCGAGCGCCGCGCCGGGTGCGCGGGTCTGAGGCATTCCTAGACGATGGTTTCAGCGCGCGTCCAGGGATGGGCGGCCCGCAGAGCTGCCAGGATCGCCCGCGTCGCCGTCGAGCGGTTGAGGGTGTAGAAGTGGATGCCGGGCGCGCCGCGTGCCAGCAGGTCGGCGCACTGCAAAGTCGCGTAGGCGACACCGAGCTCGGCCACCGCCTCAGGGTCGTCACTGCGGGCGCGCAGCTCGCGTTCGAGCGAGCGCGGAATCGACGCCCCACACATGCCGGTGATCGTCTTGATCTGCTTGTAGTTGGTGATCGGCATGATGCCGGGGATGATCGGCACGTCGATACCGTGGGCGCGCGCTTCGTCGACGAAATCGAAGTAGAGGGCGTTGTCGAAGAACAGCTGCGTGATCAGGAAGCTTGCGCCGGCCTCGACCTTCTGGCGCGCATAGCGCAGGTCCTCTTCGAGGCTCTCGGCTTCGGGGTGGACCTCGGGGAAACAGGCGGCACCGACACAGAAGTCGTAGTTCGACGTGATCAGCCTGATCAGTTCGACCGAGTAGCGCAAACCCTGCGGGTGCGGTCGCCACTCCGTCTCGCCACGCGGCGGATCGCCGCGCAGAGCGAGGATGTTCTCGATGCCGGCTTGTTCAAGCTCGTCGAGTATTTCGCGCAGCCGCGAGACCGGCTCGCCGACGCACGAGAGGTGCGCCATCGCCTCGATTCCGAGGTCCTGTTTCATCCACTTGGTGACCTCGACCGTGCGTTCGCGCGTCGACCCGCCGGCACCGTAGGTGACGGAAACAAAATCAGGTCGGTCGGCCTGCAGGACCGCGATCGTGTCCTCGAGTTGGCGCTGTCCTTCGTCGGTGCGCGGCGGAAAGAACTCGAACGAAAAGACCGGTCGCCGCTCGCGGAGGATCTGGTCGATGCGCATCGCCGAGAGACTAGTGGGGCGCGTCGAGTCCCGCTCGCTCCGCGAGCGCAGCGAGCGCCGCTGCGAGCGTGCCAGGGCTCGTGAGTGCACGGCGCCGCCAGCGGCCCACGAACGGCAGCACCGTGCCGTCGGCGCGGACGTCGATGCCGCACGCTTCGCACCCCGGCCGGCGCAACTCGATGCGCGCGACGACGAGCTGCGAACGGTCGATCGCCCGCGTGAGTCGACCGACGAGCAGCGGCGTGCGGGCGGAACGCGCGGCCGCGAGCGCCTCCTCTCCCAGCTCGGCGAGCCGCGCAAGCGCGGAGCTCTCGGACGCGCAGACCTCGCGCCGCACGCTGCTCCCGAGGCGCGCGATCAATCGCGGTTTGCGCCTACTGCACACCGAGGCGACCAACGCTAGTCGCGAGTGCGGCCGCGATCCCGCGTAGTCGCGGTGTCGCCGCGGGCTTACCGCACTGCGATCGGACATCTGTCGAACTGCCTCCGCGGAACCTCCCGGGTTAGGTTCCCCGTGCCGTAATTGCAAAGTGAAAACGTTTACTCGGGCGACTCGATCCGGGCGGGACGACAACGTGTGAGGGAGCACCACTAGGCACCGGGCACCGCCGAACCACGGCCGACACAGATCTCGTTCAAGCGTATCTGCGGGACTAAGCGGCCAAAAGACTGTCGACGGGGGTACCGGCGACCAGCTAGAGGGTCGCCGAACAAGCCGAAACTGGCGCCGCAGCCGGAGGCGGGACCGGTGGGCGCCCTTTCGGGATGTGGCTGCGGCCGGCGCGCAAGCGCCGGCCGCAGCTCGTTCGGGCGTGCGCTGCGCGAGCGTTGCAGCCCGCTGCGTGTAGGCACGCTCAGCGCTGGCGCTGCGGGTCGACGGCGTTCGTGAAGCCCTCGGCGCCGGTCGGCGTCTCGACGCGCTGCTCGCGCTCTTCGATCGGCACGTAGCGACGCGTGCGCTCACCTGTGTAGACCTGCCGCGGACGCGCGATGCGCGTGTCGGGGTCGCTCAGCATCTCGAGCCACTGCGCGATCCAGCCCGACGTGCGCGGGATCGCGAACATCACGGTGAACATCTCCTTCGGTAGGTTCAGTGCCTCGTAGATCAGGCCCGAGTAGAAGTCGACGTTCGGGTAGAGCTTGCGCGATACGAAGTACTCGTCTTCGAGCGCACGCTTCTCGAGCTCGACGGCGATGTCGATCTTCGGGTTCTTACCCGTTACCTCGAAGACCTTGTAGGCGTGGTCTTTGATGATCCGCGCGCGCGGGTCGTAGTTCTTGTAGATGCGGTGGCCGAACCCCATTAGCCGGCGCTCGCGGCGCTTGACCGCCTCGAGGAAGTCGGGGATGTTCTCGACACTGCCGATCTCCTCGAGCATCCGCACCACCTGCTCGTTCGCACCGCCGTGGAGAGGTCCGTACAGCGCTGCGACGCCAGCGGCGATCGCCGAGTAGGGATCGACCCGCGAGGAGCCGACGCTGCGCACGGCGTTGGTGGAGCAGTTCTGCTCGTGGTCGGCGTGCAAGATCCAGAGAACGTCGAGCGCACGCTCCAGCCGCGGATCGGGCTGGTACTTCAGCTCGGTCATCTTGAACATCATCGAGAGGAAGTTCCCCGGATACGACAGGTCGTTGTCGGGATAGACGTACGGCAGACCCATGTTGTGGCGGTAGGCGAAGGCCGCCAGCGTCGGCATCTTCGCGATCAGCCGCACCGCCGCCATGTGGCGCTCCTGCGGGTCGTCGATGCGCTTGGCCTCGGGGTAGAAGGTCGAGAGGGCACCCACGCAACCGAGCAGCATCCCCATCGGGTGCGCGTCGTAGCGGTAGCCCTGCATGAAGGCTTTGATGTTCTCGTGGACGAACGTGTGGTGGGTGATCTCGTACACCCACTGGTCGAGCTGCTCGCGGGTGGGGAGCTCGCCGTAGATCAAGAGGTAGGCGACCTCGAGGTACGTCGACTTCTCGCACAGCTCCTCGATCGGGTAGCCGCGGTACTCGAGGATGCCTTTTTCGCCGTCGATGAACGTGATCGAGCTACGGCACGACGCGGTGTTGTCGAACGCCGGGTCGTAGCTCATCAACCCGAAGTCGTCTTCGTCGACCTTGATCTGGCGCAGGTCGCGGGCACGGATCGTGCCGTCGGTGATGGGCAGCTCGTAGCTGCGGCCGGTGCGGTTGTCGATAACTGTCAGCGTGTCGCGCGGCGCAGCCGTTGCCGCGTCGGCGTCGACAACCTGCATCGGTGCGTCGGGCATCTTTCCTCCGTCCCAGTTCTAAGAGCTGTCCGAAACCTGAACGGTACCGGCGTGCTGGGGCTCGCCTTCGGTCGCGGTGGCGTGGATCACGCTCGCAAGCGTGGCGGCAGCAAGCAACACCGAGATACCGACGACCAGGCGCTGCGTCGCTGCCGATCGCGGAAAGTCGGGGTTCTTGAGCCCGACCGCGGTGATCGCCACAGCCCAGGCCGCGAACGTCAGGCCGAGCGCGTAGAAGAGCTCCATCGACCTTGCGAATCTAGCCGATCGGCGCGGCGCTCGATCACGCGTTCGCGACCTCGCGTTCGCGACCTGCCCGACGCGCGCGTCGGGCACGTGGCCGGGTCGGGTGCGTGGATGCCTTGTCACCGTGCGGGCCCCGTCTGCGTCCGCGGGGCGGATGCGGCGGTCTTGTCGGCAGTCGCGGACCCCTGCCCCCGCCGCCCTTATCGCTCGCTTCCGTCGGCGGTTGTTTGCGGAGCGCCCACCAGATCACAGCCACCAGCGACAGCATCGGCACCTTCACGAACACCGCGAGCCAGAGGAAGCCCCAGTCCACACCGCGAGGTTAGCGCCGCCGTTCAGGCGTGCGAGCCCTCGCCGGCGGGGAGCGCCTCGATCGCTGTCATACGTCGAAACTCTTCGAAGCGCTCGTCGATCTCCTCGCGCGTGAGCTCGAGCACGCGCTCGCACCCGAAACGCTCGACGTTGAAAGAGGCGAGTACGGAACCGTAGGTCATCGCCCGCCGCAGCTCGCCTTCGTCGCTCGCGTCGGCGCCCGATCCCGCGAGGTAACCGAGGAAGCCGCCGGCGAACGAGTCGCCCGCTCCCGTGGGGTCGACGACCGTCTCGAGCGGATAGGCCGGGAGCGAAAAGAACCCTTCGCTCGTATATAGAGAGGCACCGTACTCGCCGAGCTTGGCGACGACCGCACGCGGTCCGCGCGCGATCAGGTCGCGCGCCGCCAACAACAGGTTCGGCTGCCGCGTGAGCATCCGCAGCTCGGCGTCGTTCATGAAGACGACATCGACCTCGGCGATCGCCCGCAAAAGCTCGTCGCGCTCGGTCTCGATCCAGAGGTTCATCGAGTCCAGCGCTGCTAGACGAGCCCCCGTGCACTGGGCGCGCACACGCCGCTGCAGTTGCGGCTGGATGTTGGCAAGGAAGACGACGGGCGCCTCGCGCGCGGTCTCGCCGAGCTGCGGGTCGAAGTTTGCGAAGACGTTCAGCTCTGTGGTGTCGGTGTGGGCGGTGTTGAGGTCGTAGTCGTAGTGCCCACGCCAGAAAAACGTTTTGCCACCGGCGATGCGCTCGAGGCCGCGTGTGTCGATGCCGCGCTGCTGGAGAAGCTCGTCGTAGTCGGGATCGAAGTCGTCGCCTACGACCCCGACGAGGTTCACCGGCGTGAAGAAGCTGGCGGCGAGCGAGAAGTGGGTGGCCGAGCCGCCGAGCATCCGTTCGCGCTCGCCGAACGGCGTACGCACCGAGTCGAAAGCCACCGAACCGACGACGGTAAGTCCTGGCATCGCGGCGAAGCCTAACTGCGCCGCCCCGCTAGTGGAAGCGCGCGTCGGCCTGGCGGCACGACGCGCGGTGGTCGCGTCGTGGTGGCGCGTGCGTGTCGAGCCCGACGGCGGGCACGCGCGGCTGGCGAAGATCGCAATAACCTCCTGGAGCGATGGGTGGCGCAAGCGAGTTCGCACGGCTCGGTCTCGAAGACACGATCGTGCGCGCGCTCGAGCGCCTCGGCTACGGACCACCGACACCGATTCAGGAGCGCGCGATCCCACACCTGTTGGCGGGTCGCGACGTGATCGGTCAGGCACAAACGGGAACGGGCAAGACCGCTGCGTTCGGCCTGCCGCTCGTGCAGTACGTCGATCCCGCCGACGACGCCGTCCAAGGGCTTGTGTTGACACCGACACGCGAGCTCTGCATCCAAGTCACCCAAGCGCTACGCGCCTACGGCGAGCTGCGCGGCGTCGAGGTGGTGGCACTGTTCGGGGGCGTGCCCGTCCGCGAGCAAGCGGTGCGCCTGGCGGGGAAAGCGCACATCGTCGTCGGCACCGTCGGGCGCGTGCTCGACATGATCCGCCGCCACCACCTGCTGCTTACCGATGCCCGCTTCGTCGTGCTCGACGAGGCCGACGAGATGCTCGATCTCGGCTTTCTCGACGAGGTCCGCGCGATCCTGAAGCGTGCGCCACAGGGCCGTCAGACCGCGCTGTTCTCGGCCACCATGCCGGACGAGATCCGTCGTCTCGCCGACGACTTCATGTTGGAGCCGGTCGAGATCGCTGTTCCCGCCCCCACGCTCGCCGTCGACACGGTCGCCCAGTACCGCCTCGATGTCGACGAGCGCGACAAGCCCGAGGCGCTCGTGCGCGTCCTGCGCGCAGAACGGCCCCGCCAAGCGATCGTGTTCGTGCGCACCAAGATCGGCGTCGACCGGCTTGCCCGTCGCCTCGCCGATGCCGGTGTGCGCGCCAAAACCCTGCACGGCGACATGTCGCAGGGTGCGCGCGACGGCGTAATGATCGCCTTCAAGTCGGGGCGAGAGCGGCTGCTGGTGGCGACGGATGTGGCGGCGCGCGGTCTCGACATAACAGGCGTCAGCCACGTCGTCAATTACGACATCCCGAACTCCCCCGACATCTACGTGCACCGCGTGGGGCGCACCGGTCGCGCCGGCGAGCGCGGCCGCGCGATAACGCTCGTCACGCCGCGCGAACGCCGCGAGCTCCAGGCGATCGAGCGCCACGCGGGCGTGACGTTGGCGCCTTGGTCGCCGCCCCGTCCGCCTGGCGCGCGGCAAGAGGGCATGCCAGAAACAGCTGCGTCTGCCGGGAACGGCGCGCCTGGCCGCACTGCGGAGGACGCGCCGGACGTAGGGCCCGAAGGCGCGCACGAGCCTAGCGCCCGGCGCGGCGATCGGCGCCGCGGTCGTTCGCGCCGGCGCGCCAAGCTGGCCGCGAACGGCCGCCGTGCACGCCTGCTCCTGCGTGGCGGTCGTGCCCACGGCGTCGAGCCCAAGGACGTGATCGCGCTGCTCGTCGACGGCGGCGGGCTCGAGCACGACGACGTCGGGCGCGTGCGTGTGCTCGAGCTGTACTCGCTCTGTGACGTTCCCGGCGAGCGCGCCGACGATGTCGCCAGGGCGGTAGTCGGGCGGCGCCTCGGCTCGACGGTAGCGGCGGCCGAGGTGCTTCCATGAGTCCGCGCAGCGCTAGCCGAAACACCGCCCCGACCGGTTGGCAGGGGGCGGCTGAACACCCGCCGCCGATCGAGGTGCTTTGGTGGCAGGGGTGCCCTTCGACGGAACGCCTCGTGCCCGTGCTGCGCGAGCTGCTCGACGAGCTCGGCTTCGATTTCGAAGCCACCGTTCGCTTGCGCGAGGTAAAAAGCGACGCCGAAGCCGAGCGCGAGAAGTTCGCCGGCTCGCCGACGATCCGGGTGCGCGGGCGCGAGTTCCAGGAGAGTGGCGGCCCCTACCGCCTCACGTGCCGCCTCTACCGGTTACCGGACGGGCGCCCGTCGCCGCTTCCCGATCGCGACGAACTGAAAGAGTTCATCGCTGCCGAGCTCGGCGCTTCGACCAGCCCGCACAGCAACGGAGGTGACGATCCGTGACGCTAGCGCTAGGTGCAGAGCTGCCCGCTTTCACCCTTCCCGACACCGACGAGCGTCCGCACACCCTGCCCGACGAGGCCGGCGAAGCGGCGACCGTCGTGGTCTTCACGTGCAACCACTGCCCGTACGCGCTCGCCTGGCACGACCGTCTGATCGACGTCGTGCGCGACTACCGCGACCGTGGTGTCGCCTTCTTCTTCGTAAACCCCAACGACGCCGAGCGCTACCCCGACGACTCGTTCGCGGCTATGAAGGAGCGCGTGGCTGCCGACGGCGGGTGGCCTGCTCCCTATCTGCGCGACGAAAGCCAGGAAGTAGCGCGCGCCTTCGGTGCCAGAACCACACCGGACGTGTTCGTGTTCGACAGCGAGCGGCGCCTCGCCTACCGGGGTGCGCCCGACAGCGATTACCAGGATCCCGCCAAGCGAGCCGAGTGGTTGCGTTCGGCACTCGACGCGCTGCTCGCCGGCCAACGTCCCGATCCCGCGACTACCGATCCCGTCGGCTGCTCGGTTAAGTGGAAGCAATGAGCTGCCGCGGAGAGCCGCGGGTGCGGCGTCGCGGCGCGAGCGGGCGCGCCTAGAGCGCGGCCGCGGTGAGCGCGCTGCTTCTGGCCGCGCTCAGCGGCCTCGCATGGGGTGCGTCCGACTTCGTCGCCGGTCTTGCGGCGCGGCGAGTGCGCGTGCTCGCCGTTCTGCTGGTGTCGCAGATCGTGGGGCTCGCGCTTGTCACCGCGGTGGTGGCCGTTCGCAGCGAACCGCCGCCCGGGCTGCGCGAGCTCGCGTTCGCGGCGCTCTCGTCGCTCGCCGGCGTCGGCGGTCTCGCCGCCTTCTATCGGGGGCTCGCCGTCGGCGCGATGTCGGTCGTGGCGCCGCTCTCCGCAGGCGGAGCCGTGATCCCGATCGTCGTTGGATTGCTCACCGGCGAAAGGCCGCAGTCGCTGCAGTTAGTCGGCGTCGCGCTCGTTACAGGCGGAGCGATGTTGGCCTCGATCGAGCGTGCACACGGCACGCGGTCGGTGCGGCTCGCGCGCGGCGTTCCCTACGCCCTCGCGGCGGCGGTCGGCTTCGGCATGTTCTTCGTGTTCGTCGACCAGGCTGCGGCAGCGTCGGCCGAATGGACGCTTGTCGGAAACCGCTTCACGGGCGTGATCGTGCTCGCTTTTGTGGCGGCGATCGTGCGACCGCCGCTGCCTAGCGGCAAAGGCTTGCTGCCCCTGCTGGTGGTCGGGGTTCTTGACACCAGCGCGAACCTGCTGTTCGCGTTCGCGTCGCGACTCGGACTGTTGAGCTTGGGCGCTGCCCTCGGCTCGCTGTATCCGGTCGTCGTGGTGGTGCTCGCGCGGATATTCCTCGGCGAGCGGCTCGCACGCGTGCAGGCGCTCGGTGTCGGCGCGGCGCTCGCCGGTGTGGCGCTCGTCAGCGCGGGGAAGTGAGCGCAATACCGAACAACCGCTCGAGCGCGGGAACGGTCGTGTCCGCGCCGCGGTGGAGAATCGCTGTCATCCCCACCGCCTCGGCGCCAGCGCAGTTCTCGCGCAGATCGTCGACAAAAACGCACGCCGAACAAGGAACCCCGGCGCGTTCTGCGGCGAGCTCGTAGATCTCGGGTTGCGGTTTGTGCAAGCCGACTTCGCCCGAGATCACGATCGCGTCGAAGAGCTGAGGCAACAGTTCGCGGTCGTAGCGGCCGCGCCCCCACGAGTTCGAGATCAAACCGGTGCGCACCCCTTGGGAGCGTGCGCTGCGTACCGCCGCGATCATCGCTTCGTCGGGACGCAGACCGGCGAACAGGCGGTCGACGAGACCGTCGGTGTCGCGCACGCCGATGAGCGGCCCGAACGCACGTGCGAACTCGTCTTCGCCGAGTTCGCCCACCTCCAGGCGGCGCAAAAGCGCTAGCGCTTCCGGTCGCTCTCGGAAGGTGCGCTTGACGGTTTCGGGGTCCAGTCCCTCGCGCTCGCAGAACTCGCGAAAGGCAGCGAAGACGTTCGTTGTCAGCACGCCTCCGAAGTCGACAAGCAGCGCCCGTGGGCGCTCGCGTGCGGGTGTGTTTTCGCCGCTAGCGGCCACGCGGCTAGCCCTCTTCGGTCAGTGCCAGCGCAGCCTCGGCGAGCTCCGGTACGCCACGATCGAACATGCGCAGAAACTCGTCGTCGGTGGTGCCGGCGAGTAGCCGCTTGTAGTTCCCTTCCATGAAGACGGCGGCCTTCCACAACGCCAGCGCCTGGTACCAGCGCAAATTCGTGACGTCGAAACCGGTGCGCTCGGCGTAGCGGGCGATAAGTTCGTCGCGCGTCGGGAAGCCCTCGCGGCGAGTGATCGCCGACAGCGAGCTGAACATCGTTTCGGGGTCGCCCGGTTGCGACCAGGTGACGGTGAGGTAGCCGAGGTCGGCGAGCGGATCGCCGAGCGTCGACATCTCCCAGTCGAAGATCGCCACGATCCGTGCCGGCGCGTCGTTGGCGACCATCACGTTGCCGAGCCGGTAGTCGCCGTGCACGATCGTGGTGCGCGGCGTCGTCGGCATGTTCTCGGCAAGCCAGCGGCCCACTTCGGCGACGACCGGCAACTCACGCGTCTTGTTGTGCTCCCACAAGGCCGTGAAGCGGCGTAGCTGGCGCTCGAGATAACCGCTGTGCTTGGCGAAGGTGTCGAGGCCGACCGCGCGCCAGTCGACCGAGTGGATCTCGACCAAAGCGTCGATCAGCTGCTCGCCGAGGCGGCGCCGCTCTGTCGGAACGTCGAGGGGCGGCGGCAGTTCGCTCGTCACGACCGTGCCCTCGATGTACTCCATGACGTAGAACGGCACACCGAGCAGCGACTCGTCGCTGCAGACAGCGAGCACGCGTGGCACGCGCACCGGCGTCGGCTCGAGTGCCGCAAGAAGCCGTGCCTCGCGCAGCACGTCATGGGCGCTGGGCGGCAGCGGCGGCCTGGGTGGTCGCCTCAGAACGAAACGCTCGCCGCCGCGTTCGAGCAGGTAGGTGACGTTCGAGTGCCCCTCGCCGATCGGCTGCGCCGAGAGCTCGCCGCTGCCAAGACCGTGCTCGTCGAGGAACTCGGCGAGCGGCTCGAGCACGACGAGCGGTGGCACGTCGAGCGCCGCCGCCTCCTCCCTCGTTTGCACGACGTTGCGCAGCGCCATCGCGGGCCAGCAATCCTAAACGGAGGCGACACGACGGCGAGCGCCGCGAATGTCGAACGAGGAGGTGCGACAGCCGTCGCCGGGCATGCCGCAGCCGACGAGCGTGTTGGCTCGGCGACCCCCCTGGGGGCAAACGCCGCTACGAGCTTGTCGAGCTGCCGGACGTCTCGCTGTCGCTCTTCGTGCTGCTGGCTCGTGTGCGACGGGTCGTTGCGCGCGAGCTTGTCGAGCGTGTGCTCGCGCTTGCGCGTGTGCTGCGTGCACCCGTCGCGCGCGTTCGCGCGGTGGCGCCTGTCGTTCCCTTCTTGGCGGTGCTGCGCGTGCCGCTCTTGCTGCTCGCGGCAGCGCGCGCGCGTGTGTTCTTGCTGGCGCTAGCGCTGGTGCTGGCGGCGGCCTTCGTATTCGACCGCTTGGTCGCACCCGTCGCGGCCTGCTGCAGCGCTTGCAGATCCTTGATCACGCGGTTCTGCGCGCTGCGCAGGTTCTTGCGCGCGTGGCGCAGGGCGGTGTCGAGATCTTTGAGCAGGTCGCGCGTGCCCTTGGTGACCTCGCGCCGCAGGTCGCGCAGAGCGTTCTGGGCAGCCTCGATCGACTCTTGTAGGCGCTCCAGCGACCCGTCGCCGCTTTTGCCCGCACTCGCTTTACTGCGCGTCGTGCTCGCACTGCGCCCTTTCGATTTCGTGCTCGTGCCCTTCGCGGCCATCGTCTCCTCCTTCCGTAGTGCGCTTCGTCGCGCCGCGCCGACGCGGCGGCCGCGACGTCCGGGAACCAGGTCCCACGCGGGGGATCCGGAGTCGGTGCAGCTGCGGCAACGTTACGACGAGCGTGTGCCGCTGCCAAGTCGCGATTCGGCGTGCGATCGTCCTCCCCTGCCGGCACGCCCGCAGCGAATCGGGCTGCGCGCCCGCCGTGCAACGTCGGCTGGCCGGTGCCGGCAGCACATGCAAGTGCGTCCTCCCGCCCAGGCCGCGATGTACCCTGCGGTCATGTCCCCCACTTTCGAGAGCTATCGCAACTTCGGGTCACGGTATCGGCGGGTAGGCGCGGCGGCGCTCGTAGCTGCTGTCGGCCTCGCGGTCGGCGTAAGCGTTTTCGGTGGCGCTCGTAGCGTCGCCGCGGTCACGCACACCGTCACGGTCGGCGACGACTACTTCCGGCCCGCCGAGCTGCGCGTCGATCCGGGCGACACCGTCGAGTGGCGGTGGAGCGGCAGCAGTCCGCACAACGTCGCTAGCGAGGAGCTCGCTCCCGAGCGCTTCCGCTCGCGCATCTTCACCAGCGGCGTCTTCCGCCGTACTTTTACGAAACCGGGCGTTTACCGCTACATCTGCGAAGTGCATCCGCGGACGATGCGCGCACGGGTCGTGGTCGGCGATGCCACCGCCGACCGCAGCGCGCCGAAAATCACGCGGCTTGCCGTAAGCGGCGGTCGCCGTCAGGCCGTCGTCGCCTTCAACGTGTCCGAGAGCGCGCGCGTGAAGGTTGCCTTGAGCGGCCCCAGCGCACGCTCGGTGATCGCCACGGTGTCGTCGCGTCGCGCGCGCTTCAAGTTCGCCCGTTTGCGCGCGGGGCGCTACCAGGCCACGATCATCGCCCAGGACTTCGCTGGCAACCGGCGCACCGTCAAGAGCAAACGATTCAAGGTCCGCTAGCGGATCGACGAGGGGCCGGAGCGCCGCACCTCGCACGTCGGTCGCGACAGCGGCCGAGCCGGCCTCGACCGGACATGCTCAAATCGCTGCGTCAGGTGTGCGTCCGTGGCGTTCGATCGCCTGGAGGTGATCGATGTTCTCGCGATCCGTCGGGTCGTCGCTCGGCGCAGTGGCGAGCCAGGCGTCGAGGATCTCGCGCAGCGTCGCCTCGCTCGTAGTGCGCAGCGACAGGGCGAGCACGTTGGCGTCGTTCCACTTGCGCGCCCCGCGCGCCGTTTCCGCGTCCCAGCAGAGGGCGGCGCGGATACCCGGCACCTTGTTCGCGGCGATCGACGCTCCCGTTCCGGTCCAGCAGCACACAATGCCCTGATCGGCGCGGCCTTCCGCTACGTCCCGCGCGACGCGCTCGCTTGCAAAAGCCCAGTCCGGACGCTCGCGCTCGTTCAGCGCCCCGTGCACGACCACTTCGTGGCCGCGCGCGCGCAGCTCCCCTTCGAGGAGCTCGGCGATTCCCGTCCGTTCGTCTGCCGAGATCGAGAAGCGCACGGCGGCGATGGTAGCCCGCTGTTCGCCCCCAGGTTTGGTCGCGGGGTCGTCGGCGTGTGATCGCGAAGCTCCCGCACCGTATCCTTCGCGGTCCGACCGTGAGCCAGCGCAAGGAACAAGCAACGGAGCCCGCCGGCGACACCGGCAGAGCGCCCGCTGTCGGCGATCCCGCACCCGACTTCGAGCTCCGCGACCAGAACGACCGTCCGGTGCGCCTGTCCGACTTTCGCGGCAAGCGGGTCGTCCTCTACTTCTACCCGCGTGCTCACACGCCCGGCTGCACCACCCAGGCGTGCGGGATCCGCGACCACTATGACCGCTACCGGCAGCTAGGCGTGGAAGTGTTGGGTGTTTCTCCCGACACGCCCAAGCGCTTGGCGAGTTTCGCGGCGAAACATTCGCTGCCCTTCACGCTGCTCGCCGACCCCGACCACGTGGCTGCCGAGGCGTACGGGGTTTGGGTCGAGAAGCGGATGTACGGACGCGCCGTGCACGGCGTCGAGCGCTCGACGTTCGTGATCGCTCCCGACGGGCGCATCGAGCGCGTTTTCCGGCGGGTGCGCCCGGCCGACCACGACCGCCTGCTGCTCGAGCACCTGGGGGCCGGTTGAGCGCCGGCGCGACGTGGCGGTCGTCGCCGTAGGGGAATCGTTCCAGCGCTTCTTCGACGCGCTCGCTCAGTTTTTCGGGCGCCTGGCCAGCGTCGACCTCGTCGCTCTCGCGATAGCGCTGGTGTCCTTCACCGTCTACCTCAGTCTGCGCGCGCGGGCGTCGTACAACGTGCTCACCTATGCGTACCCCCGCGCGCAGGTGCGCTATCGCGATGTTTGGGGGGCGTACTTCGCTGGCTACGGCTTCAACGCTGTTTTCCCCGCGCGCGGCGGCGACATCGTGCGTCTGTTCCTGACCAAGGTCGCGGTCCCGGGCGCGAGCTACCCGACGGTCGCGGCGAGCTTCCTCGTCGAGGCGGTGTTCGACGTGACCGTGGGTGGGATGGTGCTGCTGTTCGCCTTCAGCCAAGGTGTTTTTCCGCGCCCGCCCGAGTTCGCCCGGCTCGATGCCTTCGACCTCTCGTGGCTCGCGGCGCACCCGCAAGCCGCGCTGCTTTTGATCACGCTCGTCGCCGTCGCGGCGCTCGCCGCCATCGCGGTGCTGTCGAGCCGTGTGGCGCACTTCTGGGGCGACGTCATGCGCGGTCTGTCGATCCTGCGCGACCGCCGCGCTTTCTTGAGTCGCGTCTATGCGTGGCAAGCAGCAGGGTGGCTTTTTCGCTTCGCCGCCTTCTGGTTTTTGCTCGAGGCGTTCGGTATCGGTGGCTCGGTTCGCAACGTTCTGCTCGTTCTCGGTGTCAACGCTGTCGCAGCGGTGGTGCCGTTCACCCCGCAGGGGGCGGGGGTCCAGCAGGCACTGCTCGTGACGGTGTTCGCAGGGACTGCCTCCGGAGCGGAGGTCGCCGCCTACTCGGTCGGTCAGCAGCTCGCGATCGCCGCCCTCACGTTCCTGCTCGGGCTCGTCGCGATCGTGCGCGTTTTCGGCTTCCGCAGCTTTCGCGACGTAGTCGAACGGGGACGTGCCGATCGTGCGGCGGCGCGCAGCGTCGGTCGGCCGTCCGCTCCGGCCGACCCCCCGCACGGTACGGGTCCGTCGACCGGCGAGAACCGCTAGTCGGATCGAAGCTCGTGGGTCGGTCAGCCGCTCAGCGAACCCCCGTGATCGCTATCGCCGACCTGGCGTTGCTGCTGCGCCCGCTGCTCTCGCTCGCGGCTCGGGACGCGCTCGCCGGCCTCGCCGGCGGCGCCCCCGTCGCGGTAGCTAAGCTCCGACCAATGGCGCCGCTCCTCGGCGGGCGAGCTGGTGGCATCCTCGCCGTTCTCGCCGCCGGCGTCGTCGGTTGCGTCGCGTGGAGGCGGCGCGTCGCTCGGTTCCACGGGCAGCGGATGGCCGCAAGCGGGGCATTCAGGGCGGCGCGGTCTCGCCGTTGCGCTGTAGATGCGCTCCCCGCACGCATCGCAGGTCCAGAAAGGCATGCAGTCAAGTCCTCCCTCAGGCGGGGTCGATCCCTAGCGAAGATCGCGTATCAGCAATCGTATGCGAAATCGCTGCGGGAGGCTTGTGTGGGTCGAAGGGTCGAGACGGCATCTTCTCGAGTTGAGAAACCGACCGCCCAAGGCGAAGTTGCTGGCCGTGCGGTCCGCTTTTTCTCCGGTTTACCCCGGAAACGGTTCGACAGTGCGCGATTCGCCCCCCTTCGCCGCAGGAGAATCGGCGGATGTCCGAACGCTGCGAGCTGCGGCCGAGCCCTATGTGTCGGTGGTGAACCGCGCCGACGAGACGTTCGAGACGCGCCGCGACAGTGAGCCGTTTCAGGTCCCGAACCCTTCGCGCGCTTCGCGCACAAGGATCACCGCTTCCGGGAACAAGCGACGGATAGCAGCGGCCAACTGCTCCGTCTGCTGTTCCGGCGTGCCCTGAACGTTGAGGCGCTGGACGGCAGCGACCGTCATCTCGACGGCGAGCCGGATTGCGTTGTCGGCCCAAGCGACCCGTTGGGCACCTTGCAGCTGTTCGGCGAACTCGGCCATGCGCCGCCTCAGCTCCTCGGGGTCGCCGAACAGTCCGAACGGATCCTCGCTCGCCATACAACCGATCCTAGGGGACGCTCGCCACTGCACACAGCGCGCTGTAGCCTGTGCGTCGCAAGCCGTGTACCTGACCCCCGAACAGCGCCGACGCCGCCAGCGCTTCGAGCAGCTGCTGCGCCTGGCAGCGCCGTTCCTCGACGCGCTGCTGTGGGTCGGCGACAAGGTCTCGCGGCTGTCGGAGCCGGAAGACGTCGAGTACTACCCGCCGCAGCCCCAAGACGACCCGAAAGTGACGCCGCTGCGGCCAAGGCGGCCGCGCAGCCGCACGAGACTGGCTTGAGCGAGACGCGCACCGACAGCCCCGAACAGCTCGCACGCGAGCGCCGCTACGCGCCCTACGCGGCGGCTGGGGCAGCGGCCGGCGCGATCGCGACGGTGGCAGCGATCGTGGCCGTCGCGAGTGCCGGTATCGGGCGCTCCACTGCCGAGCGTGCGCGCCTGCTCGACTACGACGCGGCGCGCGCCGAGCTCATGGTCTCGACGCTTTTTCAGGTGCTCGCGGTCGCCGGCACGGTTGCCGCGCTCGTCTACCTACTGGTGGCCGCCGCACGCCGCGTGCCCGGCGTTCCGCGCTGGACGCCGGTGCTCGTTCTCGCCGCCGGTCTGTTGCTCGCGGTCGGCACCGCCTGGCGGCAGCTCGACATCCTCGGCATCGCACACGACTTCGCGGCTGGCACACCGACGCGCGGCGCGGCGGGCGAGCGGCGCGCCGACGATCTAGTGGCCGACCTGCCGACGCTGCCGCTCGCCCTGGCCTTCGTCGGCACGCTGTTGATCGCGGCCTCGATCGTGTTTGCCAACGTCGTAGCGATGCGCGCGGGGCTCGTGTCGCGGTTCCTCGGGATCGTCGGGATCATCGTCGGGGTGCTGCACGTGCTGCCCTTAGCGGGCGGCCCCCAGATCTTGCAGGTGTTCTGGCTAGGAGCGCTGGCGTTGCTCTTCCTCGACCGCTGGCCGGGCGGGCGTGGCCCGGCGTGGTCTAGCGGCCAGGCGGAGCCGTGGCCCGTTCCACAGCGGCGCTGATCCGCCGCCAGGCTGCCACACGGTCACGCTCGCCGAAGATCGCCGAGGCCGCGACGAAGAGGGTGGCGCCCGCTTCGCGGCACTGTGCGCCGGTGGCGGCGTCGATACCACCGTCGACCTGGATCGGCACGCCATCCGGCACGAGCTCGCGCAGGCGCGCGATCTTGGCGAGCATCGCCGCGATGAAGCGCTGGCCCGACCAGCCCGGGTTCACCGTCATGCAGAGCACGTGCTCGCACTCCTCGACCAGGTCGCGCACCGCCTCTGCCGGGGTTCCCGGGTTGAGCGCGATGCCCGCCCGCAGACCGAGCCGGCGCGCCTCCCTGAGCGCGTAATGGGGGTGGGGCGTGGACTCGATGTGCAGCGTCACCGCGTCGGCCCCGGCACGCGCGAACGCCTCGAGCTGACGTTCGGGGCGTTCGACCATCAAGTGCACGTCGAGGCAAGCACCGTGCCTGTGCACGGGCGCGGCGAGGTGTTCGACCACCACCGGCCCGATCGTGATCGGCGGGACGAAGTGGCCGTCCATGACGTCGATGTGGACGACCCGCACGCCGGCGTCGAGCAGCGGCGAGAGTTCGTCGCCGAGGCGGGCGAAATCGGCCGACAGGATCGAGGGCGCGACCGCGACCGCGTCCATCGCGCTCGCGCGCGACGCTGGCACGGTATCGGCGCCGGCGCGAGCACCCGGGACGGACGCCATGCGCGAGTTCTCTCCCTCTCCTCGATCAGTCGGTGAAGCGGCGCTCACGGTGCTGCGACGCTACCGCACGCGCCCGCCGCGGCGCGTGCCGAACCGCTAGGGCAAAGCAGCACACGCTCTGAAGCAAGCGCTGAAGCGAGCTCTGAAACGCAAACGGGGCCGTGCTTGCCTGCACGGCCCCGTGCGTGAACCTCTCGTGGTGCGCGGCGGCGGCTGTGCTGCGCGTCGGCTACCGCGTCGGCGTGACGAAAGAAACTGCCAGCTACGACTTGTCCTCGGGCTGGCGCTCCTCCTGTTGCTCGCTGCGGTCGCTCGTCTTGCGCGCGTCGCGCCGGCTCACGACCTCGCACGATCCCGTCGGATCGTTCGCCGTGGCGTCGACGATCACGTCGAACTGGTCGGCGAACACGCGGTCGTAGCCGGGCCCGCAGGAGATCTTGTCGGCCTCGCCGTCGCGCACGCGGAAGGTGTCGTTGCCCTCGCCGCCGGTGAGTTCGTCGCCGTCGGGATCGCCCAGCGCCGAAACGTCGACCCGCGCCAGCGCCCAGAGCGTGTCGTTGCCGGGACCGCCGAACGAGCGGTCGCGCCCCTGGTTGGCGAAGATCACGTCGTTACCGGCGCCGCCGTACTGCGTGTCGTCGCCCTTGCCGCCCGACAAGATGTCGCGGCTGGCACCGCCGTGGATCTCGTCGTTGCCCGACCCGCCGTGGAGGCGATCGCCGCGGCGGAGTGCCACCCGGCGGGCGACGCGGCGAGCGACACGACTGGCGACGCGCTGCGCCTGTGCCGAGCTCGTCCGGAAGTCGCCGAAGATGCGGTCGTTACCGGGGCCGCCGAAGATCCCGTCGCGACCGCGACCGCCGACCAGCAGGTCGTTGCCCGACCCGCCGAGGACGCGGTCGTTGCCAGCGTGGGCGTAGACGTTGTCGTCGCCGCCGCGCGCGCTGATGCGATCGGCGCGCGCGGTGCCGGTGAGGGTGTCGGCGTCGTTCGTGCCGACGATCTTGGCCGCCAACGCCGCCGCGGCCGGCAGTGCCAGCGCAGCGAGGGCGACCGAGAGCGCGAGCACGAGCGCCTTGCTACGGTGCTGCACGGGGCATCCTCCTGTTGGTTCGCTTTCGAGCGGGGGATGCCCCTTACAACAAGCCGGGCGCGCGGGAGTTGCGTTCGTTGCGGATCTCCGCCAAGAGCCGCTCGAGGCGCGGCTCGGTGGTGCGGTCGGCGTGGTCGAACAGAGCGGCGATCGCCGGGTGAACGCGGGCGATTTCGTCCAACATCGCCAGCGCCACCGCGCGGTAGGACGGGTGGCCTTCGCGGCCTGAGCGCAACTCGACCAGGTGGAGCGCCTCGCGGGCGTTGAGGTCGAGCACGTAGCGGATGCGAAAAGCGAGACAGAGCGCGTAGGGAGCGAGCTCCGGCAGTTCGAGCTCGTGGGCGATCCGCTCCCACTCGCGCTGCGAGGTAGCGAACGCTTCGCGAAAGAGGTCGGCGATGCCCGCAGCCTGCGCCTCGGCCGGAAGCTCGGCCCCCAGCTGCGGGGTGAGTGCCTGCCACTGCGAGGTCAGCATTCGGTGGCGCTGCAGATCACGGAACGCGCCGTAGTCGGAGACGATCTCGAAGCGGTAGGAGATCGCCTCGAGTCCGCGCCCCGGGCGGTGACGGCGGTTGCGGCGCTCGCCCGCAAGCTCGCGCAAGAGCGCGGCGCGTTCAGCGCTAGAGAGCGCCCGAACCGTGGCGAGAAGCTCCTCTTCGCTAGCCGCTGACGCTTCGTAGAGAAGCGCGGCGAGAGCCTCCTCCTCGCTGCCACGCACACGCACTAGGCGCACGCTCGCGCCCCCGCCGACCGCCACCTCGCCGGCATCGGCGATACCGAGACGGTGTGCCGCCTGTCGTGCCCGCTCGCGCAGGCCGCGGAGGTAGTCGATCCAGACGCCGCCGCGATCGGGCCGGCGCACGCGCTGAACGAAGCTCGGGATCACCTTCTCGAGCTCGGCGAGCAGCAGCTCGCCCACTTGCTGCGCCTCGGGGAGCGGGCTCGCAAACAAGCGCAACAAGAGCTGCTCGTAAGCCTGACCCGAAGCGAAGATGCCGACGTGCGAGAGCGACGCCACCGGCAAGATTCCGCGGACGAGGTCGAGCGCCTTGGCGCGCAGCGCGCGGCGCCAAGCTGTGGTGGACTCGTTATCGGCGCGCGGGAAGTGCTCCTCGGCCCACGCCTCGGCGCGCCGCAGTGCCTCGCTGTAGAGCTCGAACAGGCGATCGAGCGCACGCTCGTAGCCCTCACCGAGCTCGGCGCAGCGCCAGTAGCGGTAGCGCCCGTCGGGCATCGGTCGGTCGTAGGGGATGTAGCGCGTCGACTGCTCGAGATAGGCGGCGAGCCGCCCGCGCTCGAGCACCTTCGTCAGCGCGTTCGACACCCACTCGCAAGCCACATGGGCACCGCCCAGCTGCGCGACCGAGTCGTCGCCGAAGCCCAGGAAGACGCGCTCGTACAGTTTGCGTGCGCGCTCGCCCTCGCCGGTCGCAAGCACGGCGCGCGCCGCAGCGGGATCGACGTCTTCAGCGAACTCTTCGAGGAACAGCCGCCGCAGCGTGCCCGGGTAGCGCGAGTAGCGCGCGAACAGCGCGCCCTTGACCGTCTCGGGCAGGTTTCTGAGCGCGAACACGGGCCGGTCGAGGTTGGTGAAGAACGGTTCGAGCAGCTCGCGCTCGCCCGGGGTGAAGCTCTCGACCGGTGGCGAGAACGCCAAGACCGCTGACGGTGCTGTTGCTCCGGTCGACATCGAGAGGTCGAACGTAACAGACGCGGCGGGTCGCCCCCGCTCAGCACCAGGAGACGAAACGCACCAGCCGGCCGCGCCAGCAGTGGGTGTGACAAACGCTACGAACGCTGCGAACCTTCTCGCAAGACGGCTGGCGCCTGGCCGGTGTCCGGCCGATATTTCGAGGAGGGAGGAGCGAACGAGGAGCAAATCTGTCGTGACCGGACGGGCGGGGTGACCGGACGGATGGGTAACTGAAACGAGGGAGGTGGCGGCCGCAGGCCGTCCGTAGGTGACCGGGGCGGTCGGGCGCTGGCGGGGACGCCGCCCGGAGGGAACAACGGGTGCGTCGATCGAAGAGCGGCTTCGACGGTGGGCGTGAGCTGGCCCTTGGCTGGCGAGGAGGGGCCGTGCGCCTGGGGGCGCTGCGACGTCTCGACCCCACGACCCCGTCTGCAGCTCTCCTCGTGCTCGTCCTCCTCGCCACGGTGTGGTTGCTCCACCTGCTGTCCGGTATCGGTGTGGACTGGCTCGATCCGGTGCGGCGCCCACTCCACCTGGGTGTGTACTTGGGGTCGGCGTCCCTGATCGCCTGGAAAGCGTGGCGCGACCCGCGCGAACGGTTCGCCTGGTCGGTGTTCGCGACTTCGATCGCGCTCGGTGCGACGGGTTGGTTCGTGTATTGGACGTTCGTCGTCGACGATCGACCGATTCCCTACCCGTCCGTTGCCGACGCGCTGTGGCTAGCTGTTTACGCGTTGAACATCGTCGCGGTTGCCGCGCTGCGGGTTTCGCGCGATGTCTCGCCGCTCACACCGGCGATGGTCGTTCGCGCGATCGCTGCTCTTGCCCTGGTTTGGTCGGCAGCCATTGCTGTCTTCTACGAGCCTTTCGGCGCGGCCACCGGCGCGAGCGGCAGCGCTCTCGCCACCAACTTTGCCTACCTCGTCGGCGATGTCACTGTCGTCGTTCTGGTGCTGTCGGCGTTCGCCCTCGCGCGCTGGCGACCAGGGCCGGTGTGGCTGTTGATCGGCTGTGCCTACACGTTGCGTCTGGTAGCCGACGTTTTTTGGCTCTACAAGGCGTCGGTTGGAACCTGGGCGGGCGGTGGCGTCGTCGACTCGTTATGGGTCGCCGGGCCGATCCTGGTGGCGAGCGCTGCGTGGCTCTCGTCGTTCGTGCGCCCGCCGCTCGTCGCCTCGCCGCGCGTGCGCGCGCGCTCGGCCGCTTCGATCTTCGCCGGGGCTGTGGTCGTGAGCGTCGCGAGCGTGGCCGCCGATCTGCCGAGAGCAGCCGAAGTGCTGGCGGAGGCCGCAGTGGCAGCGAGCGGCGTAGCGCTCGCTCTCGCCGTACGCGAGGCGAGCTTTGGGATGCGTACACGGCTCGAGGTGCGCAGCTCCGAGCTCGACGCGCTAACGGGTTTGCCGACCCACTCGAGTTTCCAACAGCGGCTGGTCGAGCTTGAGACCCAGAGCGCCCGCCGACACTTCAGCCTGCTGATGTGCGACGTGATCGGCCTTGGAGCGATCAACGCCGAGCTCGGCTACCAGGAGGGCGACCGCCACCTGCGCGCGATCGGCGCCGCCTTGCGCCGCGCCTGCGGCATCGACGCCGAGCCGTACCGCATCGGCGGTGACCAGTTCGCGGTTCTTGTGCCCGATGCCGGGGTGTGGCAGGGGCTCGTGGTGGCCGAGCGTGTGCTTGCGGCCGCCGAGGACAGCACCGGTTCCCGCAGCGGCGTGTTGTCGGTCGGGGTCGCCGAGCGGCTGACAGGCGTAGGGCGCGACGAGCTCATAAGACGGGCGCGGGCGGCGCTCGACGCGGCTCGGCGCGCGCGCCGGCGGATCGTCGCCTGGGCGCCAGGTGTCGAGCACTACGGCACCGACGAGGCGGTCGCTGCGGGTGCTGGCGGCAGCATGACAACGGCGCTCTCGACAGCGCTGGCGCGCGCCGTCGACGCCAAGGACTCCTACACGCGCTCGCACTGCGAAACCGTGGCGTCGTTGTGTGTGCTCGTCGCCACCGAGCTCGGTTTCGACGCGGAGCGGATAGCCAAGCTGCGGATCGCGGGTCTCTTGCACGACGTCGGCAAGATCGGGATTCCCGACGCGATCCTGCACAAACCGGGCCCGCTCACCGACGAGGAGTACGAGGTGATGAAGCAGCACCCGGTGATCGGGCGGATGATCGTGTCGGGCGCTGGTCTCGAAGAAGAGGCGCTGTGGATCTACCACCACCACGAGCGCATCGACGGCCGCGGTTACCCTGCCGGGCTGGCCGGCGACGAGATCCCCATCGAGTCGCGCATCATCCTTGTCGCCGACGCCTTCGAGGCGATGACCTCCGACCGTCCCTACCGGCGGGGACGCCCGGCGGTGTTGGCGCTCGAGGAACTGCGCCGCCACGCCGGTACGCAGTTCGACAGCTCCTGCGTGGAGGCGCTGGCGACGATCGTCGAACGCGGGTCGTTGCCTGCGGCCGCCTAGGCCGGCGCTGCGCATCCACCGGGCGTGCCGCGGCTCTCCGCTTGCCGCGCCTAGCGCGGCAGGACAAGTGCGCTGCCCGCGTCGCGCGCGATCTCGAAAAGCGGATCGGGCCACGCGAATGCGGCGACCACCGCGGCGGCAAGCGCCACCGCCAGGATCGCCGCCAGTCGCCGGCCCGCGCTGTCCGCCTCCGGCGAGCCACCCGCAGCGGGGGCGACAGCAGCCGGCGAGCCGGCAGTGCCGACGGTCGGTTTCGTCGCTTCGCGCAGCATCCAGATCGCTGCGACCACGCGCAGGTAATAGCCGAGCGAGATCATCGAGCCGACGACGATCACGATGCCGAGCCACGTCACCCCGCCCTCGACGGCAGCGTCGATCAGCGTGAACTTGCCGAGGAACCCGACGGTTCCCGGGAACCCGGCGAGCGCCAGCATCGACAGCGTCATCGCCCAGGCGACGGCGGGGCGCTCGCGACCGAGACCGCGCAACGTTTCGATGTCGTCGCCGAGACCGCCGCGCTCCTCGCGGTAGGCGACGACCGCGAACGCTGCGAGGTTCATCAGCGCATAAGCGGCGAGATAGAAGACGAGCGCCTCGACGCCGCTGCGGCCACCGGCAGCGACCGCCACCAGCATGTAACCGGCTTGGCCGACGCCAGACCAGGCCAACATCCGCTTGAGAGAGCGCTGGCCGAGCGCGCCGACGTTGCCGATGACCGTCGTCACCACGGCGAGCGTCGCGAGCGCCGGCACCCAGACGTCGTCGAGGCTCGGTAACGCCGTGCCCAGCAGCCGCACGAGCGCTACCAGCGCCGCCGCCTTCGTGGCCACAGCCATGAACGCTGTGACCGCCGTCGGCGCACCCTGGTAGACGTCGGGCGTCCACTGGTGGAACGGAGCCACCGACGCCTTGAAGGCGAGGCCGACCAGCGCCAGCCCAAGACCGGTGAGCAGCAGCGCGTCGCTCGTCGTGACACGGCTGCCGATCGCACCGGCGATCGCGTCGAAGGTGGTCGCCCCCGTCGCCCCGTAGATCAGCGCGAGCCCAAAGAGCAGCGTCGCCGAACCGACCGACCCGACAATCAGGTACTTGAGCCCCGCCTCGAGCGAGGAGCGGCGCCGCAGGTCGCTCGCACAGAGCACGTAGAGCGGGATCGACAGCAGCTCGACACCCACGAACAGCGTCACCAGCGACGTGGCGCCGGCGAGCATGATCATCCCCGCCACCGACACCAAAAGCAGCGCCGACCACTCGGCCGGGCCCGCCGAGCGCCACGCCCGCCCCGACGCCACGCGTCCGCCCGCCACCGCTAGCGCGACCGCGACGAGGGCCGCTACCGCAGCCACGAGTGCCACCGCCAGCGTCGGCGCGTCGACGACGAGCGTGCCGGCGAGCGTCGCGCTGGCACGACCGGGCTGCCAGCCGGCGACCGTCGCGACGATCACGGCTAGCGCGCCGGCGGCGGTCGCCGTCGGCACGACGACCCGGCGCACGAACTTGCCTGCCAGAAGACCGACGACGAGAACCGCGAGCGCTCCGCCGCTAGCGGCGAAGAGCGGCGCGAGCGCTCCGTAGTCGACGTCGGGAGCCTGGAAGCGCCCGTCGACCGCTGCCGCCGAAGCCGAGGCCGGCAGCGCGAGCGACGCTACTAGCGCGAACGCACCGGCGGTCGAAGAGCGAAGTGTGCTGACTCGCAGCGTGTTCACCGTCGTGCGACCTCCGCCGATGGATCGGTGTGGTCCGCGACGATCGCTACTGGTCGGGCGCTCGACCGCTCGGCGCGCCCGAGCAGCGCCTGCGGGTAGACGCCGAGAGCCACGATCACCGCGACCAGCGGCGCGACCGCGGCGAGCTCGAGCCGGGCGAGCTCGCGCGGGGCGGCAGCGCTACCGGGCGGGTTGTGCATCGTGCGCTGGAAGAGCCGCAGCGTGTAGGCGGCGGCGAGCGCCACACCGAGCGACGCCACGAAGCCCGCCACGGCGACGTTGTCGAGAGCGCCGAAAAGCACGAAGAGCTCGCCGACGAAGTTCGGCGTGCCCGGCATCGCCAGGTTCGCTAGCGCGACGACCAAGAACACCGTCGCCAGCACCGGAGCGCGCAACGCCATGCCACCGAGCTCACGCAGCGACTCCGACCCGCCGGCGCGCGCCGACAGCGCGGCGAGCAGCAGGAACAGCGGAACCGAGACGAGCCCGTGGTTGACCATCTGGAACACCGCTCCTTGGGCGCCCTTGGGGTCGAGGCTGAAGATGCCGAGGGTGATGAAGCCGAGCTGGGCGATCGACGAATACACCGCGACGAGGCGGATGTTGTCTTGCACGAGCGCAAGCAGCGATCCGTACAGGATCGACACCACGGCGATCACCACCACAACCGTTTGGAAGGCGTCGACGCCGTCGGGAAGAAGCGGCAGCGCCAAGCGCAGAAAGCCGTACACGCCGACCTTCGACAGCACCGCCGAAAGCAGCGCTGCGACCGGCCACGGCGCTGCCCGGTAGGCCGCCGGTGCCCACGCGTGCAGCGGGAAGGCGGGAGCCTTGATCAGGAAGGCGAGGGCGAAGAGGGCGAAGATCCACTTCTGGTCGCTCGCGGGCAGCGGGCGCTGGGCGAGATCGGCGAGCGAGAACGACACGGTGGCGCCGTCGGGGGTGGCGAGCACGCCGAGCGCGATCGCCGCTGCCAGCATCAGCAGCGAGCCGACGAGCGTGTAGATGACGAAGAGCGTGGTGGCACGGACGCGGTCGCCGCTTCCCCAGGTGCCGATCAACAGGTAGAACGGCACCAGCATCAGGTCGAAGAAGACGACGAAGAGCGCCAGATCCTGGGCGGCGAAGGCACCGAGCACTGCGCTCTCGCCGAGACCGAGCAGGAACAGGAACTGGCGCTCGCGCTCGTGCGGATGGAGGGCCGCCCACGCCGTCGCGGGCACCCAGACGACGGCGGTCATCGTGAACAGCGCCAGCGCGAGCCCGTCGAGACCGATCCGGAAGTGGATCCCGAGCTCGGGTATCCAACGAGCGTCGGTGACGTAGCGCAGCTCGCCCGAGCCGAGCGGGTAGTCGAAGAAGTAGAGAAGCGCCAGCACCGCCGTCGCGAGCGCACTGGCTAGCGCCACCAGCCGGCCGGTCTTTCCGCCGATCGACGCCGCTACCAGGCCGCCGGCGGCGGGGAGCGCGATCGCTATCCAGAGCGGGATACCCACCGGCCCGGAAACCTACGCCGCCCTTGCCAGGAACCACACCAGCGCGATCGCCACGCCGGCGACCACCCCGAACGCGTACGCGCGCACGAACCCGGTTTGCATCGCCCGCGCCAGCGCCGAGCCGGCGCGAACCAAGCTCACCGGCCCGCCGACGAGCGTCTCCTCGGCCACCGGACGCTCGACGCCGCGGCGCAGGGCGCGCGCGAAAGCGGTCGCGCCGCGCACGAAGAGGAGGTCGTAGGCGCGGTCGAAGTACCAGCCCTCGCTGAGAGTGCGGTGCAGCCCGCCGAAGCGGCTGCGCAAGGCGGCGGGCAGCTCGGGGCGGGCAAGCCACAGCCAGCGTGCTGTCCACACGCCGACGAGCGCCACTACCGCTCCGGCGAGCAGCCCCGCCCACTCGGCACCGACGCTCGGTCGCGCCGCCGCTAGCGGCGAGTCGTGGAAGGTCGGCTCGAGGAACGTGTCGACCACGTGCGTGAGGCCAGGCACCTGCAACACACCGGCGGCCAGCGACAAAACGAGCAGCGGCGCCATCGCCGCTTTCATCGCCGGCGATCGCTCGGCGATGTGGTGTTCGGGACCGGGGAAGCCGACATCGGTGTCTTCGCGTTCGCCGGTCAGCGGGTTGGCGGGCTCGTGGTGCACGATCTCGCCGCGCTCGAGGGCGCGCGCCTCCGGCACCGGCTCGCCGTGGAAAACGCGGAAGACGGCGCGGAACGCGTAGATCGCGGTGAGGAGCGCCGCGCCGTAGCCGACGATCGCCAGCACCGCATAGCCGCCGCCCCGCTCGAGCGCGAACGAGAGGATCGCGTCTTTCGAGAAGAAGCCGCTCGTGAGCGGGATTCCGGCGAGCGCGACAGCGCCGGCGAGGAAGCAGGCGTAGGTGAACGGCAGCGCGCGGCGCAGACCGCCCATCCGATCGATGTCCTGAAGGCCGGACATCGCCGCTATCACCGAACCGGCGGCCATAAACAGCAATGCCTTGAAGAACGCGTGGGTGACGAGGTGGAAGAGGCCGGCGCCGTAAGCGGCGACGGAGACGCCGAGCGTCATGTAGCCGATCTGCGACATCGTCGAGTAGGCGACGATGCGCTTGAGGTCGGTCGCGACGAGCGCGATCGAGGCGGCCACGAGCAGCGTCAGCGTCCCCACCACGGCCGCCACGTCGGCGGCTGTCGGTGCGAGCTCGAAAAGCGGGTGAGCGCGGGCGATCAGGTAGACCCCCGCGGTGACCATCGTCGCGGCGTGGATAAGCGCCGACACCGGGGTCGGGCCCTCCATCGCTTTCGGCAACCAAGTGTGCAGAGGTAGCTGTGCCGATTTCGCGAACGCGCCCACCAGCAGCAGCAAGCACGCCGCCACGAGCGTGCCGTCGTTGCGCGCGAACTCCTGCCCGACATGTTCGAAAAGTCCCTGCCAGTCGAGCACGCCGGTGCGGTCGAACAGCAAAAACGCGCCGAGCACGAGGCCGATATCGCCGACGACGTTGACGACGAAAGCTTCCGCACCGGCGGCGGTCGCCGTGCGCCGCCGGTACCAGAACGAGATCAGCAGGTAGGAGGCGGCACCAACGAACGCCCAACCGACGATCAGCAACACCAGGTTGCCCGCCAGCACCAGCAGCAGCATCGAGAAGACGAAGAAGTTGAGATAGGCGAAGTAGCGAACGTAACCGCGGTCGGAGCGCATGTAGGCCACCGAGTAGAGGTGGATCAGGAACGACACGCCCGAGACCACCAGGCACATCAACACCGACAGCGGGTCGACGAGGATCTCGAGACCGGCGTCGACGCCGCCGGCGCGGGCGTAGGTGAAAAGCGTGGCGGTGAGCGTTCGCGCCTCCGGTTCGCGGTCGAGGAGCGCGAAGAGCGTGCCGACGCTGGCGAGGAAGCTCGCGAAGATCGCGGCCGTCGCCACCGCACCGGCGCTTGCACCCCGCCAGCGCGGCCAGCCGGCGGCGAGCACGAGCGTGCCGGCAAGCGGGAAGGCGAGCACCAGCCACGCCCAGCTCGTCGCGCTCATCCGCGCAACCCCCGCAGCTCGTCGACGTCGATCGGCAGCCGCAGCCGGTGCATCGCGACGACGATGCCGAGACCGACCACCACCTCGCAGGCAGCGATCACCATCACCACGAGCGCGAACACCTGGCCGGCCCCGTCACCCCACATGCGGGCGAAGCCGAGCAGCGCGAGATTGCCGGCGTTGAGCATCAGCTCGAGGCACAGCAGCACCACGAGCGGGTTGCGGCGCACCAGCACACCGCTGGCACCGACGGCGAAAAGCAGCGCCGCGAGCGTGAGGTACCAGGCGATGCTCACTCTGGACCTCCCCGCCTACCAGCCACCGCGCACCCCCGCGCGAACCGGCAACGCCGCCGCCGAGAGCGGCTCGACCAGCGCCGGTTCCGAAGCGAGCTCGGCCTCGAGATCCTCGAGGCCACGGCGCCGCCGGGCGAGCACCACCGCCCCGACAGCAGCGGCGAGGAGCAGCAAGCTGACAGCCTCGAACGGCAACAGGAAGCGCTCAAGCAGAAGCTCGCCGACCGCGCCCGGGCTGCCGAACCCCGGTCCGCCGCTGCCATCGCTGTCGAGCGCCGCGAGGCCCGACCCGGCGACAGCGATCGCGAGCTCCACGAACAGGGCGAGCGCGAAGAGCGGGCCGAACGTCGCCACGAGGGGCGACCGCTGGTCGCCGAGCTTCTCCTCGTCGCCGCCTACGTAGGCGACGACGAACAGGTACATCACCATCACCGCGCCGGCGTAGACCACCACCTGCGCGGCGGCGATGAACTCGGCGCGCAACAGCAGGAACAACACCGCAAGCGCGATCAGGTGCACGACGAGGTTGAGGACGCTGTAGAAGGGGTTGCGCGCGGCGACGACACCGAAAGCACCGGCGAGCGCGACGCAGGCAGCCAGGAAGAACAACATCTGCTCGGCAAACATCGCTCTTACTCCCCCTCGCGGCGCAGCGGTGTGTGCTCGGGCGGATCGGCGAGCAGCATCTCCTTCGTGAAGATCAGGTCCGAGCGGCTGTAGTCGGCCAGCTCGTAGTCGTTGCCCATCGTGATCGCGTCGAACGGGCAAGCGAGCTCGCAGTAGCCGCAGAAGATGCAGCGCGTCATGTTGATCTCGTAGACCGCGGCGTAGCGCTCGCCGGCCGACACCGGATTGTCCGGGTCGTTCTCGGCGGCGACGACGCGGATGCACTCCGCCGGGCAGGCAGCCGCGCAGAGCGAGCAGCCAACGCACTTCTCGAGCCCCGTGTCCTCGAAGCGGTGCAGTTTGTGGCGGCCGCGGAAACGCGGGTAGACGGGCGTCTTCTGCTCGGGGTACTGAAGCGTCACCGGGCCCTCGGCTACGCGCGCCAGAGTGGTGCGCAGACCCCG
This sequence comes from Thermoleophilum album, assembly GCF_028867705.1. Taxonomy (GTDB): domain Bacteria; phylum Actinomycetota; class Thermoleophilia; order Solirubrobacterales; family Thermoleophilaceae; genus Thermoleophilum. The sequence goes on from NZ_CP066171.1 coordinate 196,362, forward strand.
TAGCGTTGCTGCGAACACGCGCCAGGCGCCGCCGAGACCCCCCGGCTCGGGCCCGCGCTGGACTTCGATCACATCGTCTGTCGGCGGATAGGGCATGGCGTCCTGTGTTCGCTGCGTCAGGTGAGTGCGAGAACGAGCGCTGTGACGACCACGTTGGCGGTGGCGAGCGGCAGCAGCACCTTCCAGCCGAACGACATCAGCTGGTCGTAGCGGAGCCTCGGCAGCGTAGCCCGAACCCAGATGAAGAGGATCACAAACGCCGCCATCTTCACCACCACCCAGAGCGGTGCGAGCGCCGTCGGTCCCGGTCCGTGCCAGCCACCGAGGAAACAGGCGACGGCGACGCCGGACACCGCGATCACCTCGATGTACTCGGCCATGAAGAACGAGCCGAAGCGCATGCCGGCGTACTCGGTGTTGTAACCAGCGACGATCTCGGCATCGGCCTCGGGGAGGTCGAACGGTGCCCGCGCCGTCTCGGCAAAAGCGGCGACGAGGAAGATCAGAAAGCCGACGATCTGGGGCACGACGAACCACATGTCGCGCTGCGCCTCGACGATGTCGACGAGCGAGAGCGACCCGGCCGTCATCGCCACCCCCACGAGCGAGAGCCCCAGCGCCACTTCGTAGGAGATCAGCTGGGCGGCGGAGCGCATCGCGCCGAGGAAGGAGTACTTCGATCCCGACGCCCAGCCACCGAGCAGGAAGGCGTAAAAGGCGAGCGAGCCGAAGGCGAAGAACCAGAGCAGGCCAATCGGCACGTCGATGCCGTAGAGGCCGAACTCGCCGCCCCAGGCATCGAACGGACCGAACGGGATGATCGCGAGCGTCGCGACCGCACAGGTGATCGAGATCACGGGCGCGATCGCCATCAGCCAGGGCACCGCGGTGGTCGGGGCCGACTGCTCCTTGGAGATCAGCTTGAGAACGTCGGCGAGCGGCTGCAAAAGCCCGAACGGGCCGACGCGGTTGGGGCCGAAGCGTGACTGGAACCGCCCAAGCAGCTTGCGCTCGACGAGCAGGATCAAGGGAACGACCTGGAGCACGAAGAGGAAGATCAACAGCGCCTTCGCGATTTGGACGGCGACCGTCTCCACCTAGGCGACCCCCTCGACCCGCTCCACCACGCACGGCTGCGCCGCCTCGTGACCGAGCAGCGCCTCGGCTCCGTCCGCGCCGAGCCCTTCGATCAAGAACGCCCGCCCGGCCGGCACCGCGCTGCGTACGCTCGCCTCGCAGACGAGCTCGCCGCCGGCGCTCGCGACGCGGACACGCTCGCCACTGCGCACACCGAGGCGCTGCGCGTCCGCCGGCGCGAGCGCGAGCCGTTGGCGGGGGCGCAGGAAGCGCAGCACCGGCGCGCGCACCGTCTCTTCGCACGCCCACAGCGCCGGCTGGCGTGCGACGAGCAAGCGACCACTCGCGTCGCCGTTGGGAGCGGCGGCGACTGCGGCGTCGTCGCCCGGGGCGGTGGATCCTGCTGCTGCTGCTGCTGCTGCACGCGGCGCGCTCGCTGCTGCCTCGGTCTCTTGCCAGCGCACTCCCTTGCCGCCGATTCGCCCGGCGTCGAGACCGGCGTAGAAAGGCACCGCGCCGGCGACCAGCTCGGTCACCTGGCTCGACGCGAAGACCTCGTCGAACCGACCGCCGAGGCGCGCACCGAGCTGGACGAGGGCGAGGAACCCTGGCCGCACGTCGTCGGCGCGGGCGATCACCTGGCGGAGCCGCTGCAGGCGCCCGTCGGGGTGCGTGACGGTGCCGTCCTTTTCGGCGTAGACCTCGGCGGGAAAGACGACCTGGGCGAAGCGCTCGACGGTCTCGGTGCGGAAGCGCGCGAACGCGATCGTCGCGGCGGAGCGGGCCGCGAGCGCGCGCTCCCACGCCGCGCGGTCGCTTGCGCCGGTCAGCGGATCGCAGTCGTAGAGCAGCAGGCCGCCGACTTCGCCGCTTGCGAGCGCGGCGGGTAGCTCGCTCCACGCCTTTCCTGCCGGAGCGTCGGCGAGGCCCGGGCCGATCCCGGGCAGACAACCGACCTCGCGCAGACCGCGACCGTTCGCGCCAAACGGAACTTCGATCAGACCGGCGCTCTCGCGCTCGCGCACACCGAGCCGCTCGAGGAGGGCGAGCAGCGCGCTGCGTGCCGCACGCTCGCGCCCGCCGGCGACGAGGCCACGCTCGCCGACGATTACAACGACGTCACGCGCTTCAGCGAGCAGCGCCGCCGCCGAAGCGAGCGCGGCGGCCGCGTCCTCGCCGCCGTCGGGGTGCGCACCTGCGGGTGGATCGAGCGGACGCGCGGCGGCGCCGTCGAAGCGCACGTCGAGCGGGGGGCCGGGATGCACGCCGCGCACCAGTCCGGCACGGTTCGCCACTTCCCGCAGCGCGCTCGCGTCGCCGGCGCCGGCGGTGTCGAGCGCGGCGTTCAAGGCAGCGAGCGCTTCGGCGCCGTAGCCCGGTAGATAGCGCAACGCGACCCGCGCGAGGCTGTCGAGCCGCGACGGCGTCGGGGTGAGGGTCACGAGTAGGGCGCCGTTGCGCCGCACCGCCTTGCGGATCCGCAGATCGAGGCTCGCCATCTCGTCGACCGGCTCGCAGCCGACGACGACGATTGCGTCGGCGTGGTCGATGTCGCTGACCGCCGCAGCGAGCGCCGGGTCGGCACAGGCGCGCAGCAGCTCGGCGTCGGGAGCTTCAGCCGGGCGCGAGTCGACACTGCCCGATCCGAGCACCTCGCGGATCAGGCGCTGAACCAAGAAGCCTTCCTCGTTGCTGGCCGACCCACCCACCAGCGCCGCCGCGCTCGCACCAGCGCGAGCGAGGATCTGTGTCGCCGCGGCGAGCGCCCGCTCCCACGAGGTTTCGACGAGGCTCGTCCCCTCGCGCACCAGCGGCCGAGTGATCCGCTCGCGGCTGTGGAACGCCTGGTAGCCGAAGCGGCCGCGATCGCACAGCCAGCCGTCGTCGACGCCGGCGTTGTCGCGCGCGAGCACGCGCAGCACACGACGGTCGTCGCGGATCGTGAGGCTTACGTTGCACTGGCTCGGGCAGAGCGTGCACACCGTGCCGCCCTGCTCGACGTCCCACGGGCGTGCGCGGAACCTGTAAGGGATCGAGGTCAGCGCTCCCACCGGGCAGAGCTCGATGATGTTGCCGCTGAACGGCGCCACGTAGGGGGCGCCGTCGGCGGTGCCGACGAAGGTGCGGTCGCCGCGCTCGAGGAAGACGAGCTGGTGGTCTTCCGATATCTCCTGCGAGAAGCGCACGCAGCGGTAACAGAGGATGCAGCGCTCGCGGTCGATCGCGATCAGCGGCGAGAGCTCAATCGGTTTTTTGAAGTGGCGCTTCGGTTCGGTGAAGCGCGATGCCCCCGGCCCCCAGCCGTAGGAGATGTCCTGGAGCGGGCACTCGCCGCCTTTGTCGCAAACCGGGCAGTCGAGCGGGTGGTTGGCGAGCAGGAACTCGACGACCGCGTTCTGCGCCTGCTTGACCTCGGGCGAGACGGTCGTCACGACCATCCCCTCTTTGACCGGGGTCGAACAGGCGGTCTGCAGTTTCGGCATGCCCTCGATCTGGACGAGGCACATGCGGCAGGCGCCCACCGGCTGGCCGAGCTTCGGCTCGTAACAGAAGTAGGGGATCTCGACGTCGCCCATGCGGGCGGCGTCGACGAGCATCGTGCCCTCAGGGGCGCGCACCTCGCGCCCGTCGATCTCGAAGGTGATCAGCCGTTTCTCGGGCCGTGCCATCGCGCTAGTCGCCTCCCGCTTCTGCCACGCTCGCGCTGCCGGCGGCGAGCACCGCCAGCCCCGTCTCGCGCTCGGCGGCGGCGGCAAGCTCGCGCTCGCGCTCGGCGCGGGCGCGCTCGATGTGCTCCTCGAACTCGGCGCGGAAACGGCGCAACAGCGAGCTCACCGGCACCGCCATCGAGTCGCCGAGCACGCACAGACAGTTGCCGATGATGTTCTCTTGGATCGACGCCAACAGATCGAGATCCATCGGCGTCGCCTCGCCGCGCTCGATCCGTGCCAACAGCTTGACCGTCCAGCTCGTGCCCTCGCGGCACGGCACACACTTTCCGCACGACTCGTGGCGGTAGAACTCGGCCAGCCGCAGAGCCAGGGGAACAATCGGCTGGGTGTCGTCGACGACGATGATCGCCCCCGAACCGAGCATCGACCCGGCCTGCTGCATCGCCTCGAACGTGTACGGCAGGTCGAGGTGCTCGGGCCCGAGCACCGCCGCCGATGAGCCGCCGGGGAAGAAACACTTCACTTCCGACCCCGGCCACGGACCGCCGGCGATGTCGTAGATGATCTCGCGGACTGGCGTGCCGAGCTCGATCTCGTAGTTGCCCGGCCGCCGCACGTTGCCCGACACCGACACCAGCTTCGGACCGGTCGACTGCTCGGAACCGAGCGAGCGGAACCAATCGGCGCCGCGGTCGATGATGAGCGGCGTGCACGACAGGGTTTCGACGTTGTTGATCAGCGTCGGCCCGCGGTAGAGCCCCTGGTTAGCTGGGAACGGCGGCTTCAGGCGCGGGTTGCCGCGCTTGCCTTCGAGCGAGTCAAGGAGCGCCGTCTCTTCGCCGCAGATGTAGGCGCCTTGCCCGCGGTGCAGCACGAGATCGAAGTCGTGGCCGGAGCCGAGGATGTTGCGCCCGAGGTAGCCGCGCTCGTACGCCTGCGCGATCGCTCGCTCGACGATCCGTGCCTGCAGCTCGTACTCGCCGCGCATGTAGATGAAGCCTTTGTTGGCGCCGGCGGCGACCGAGGCGATGATGCAACCCTCGATCAAGAGGTGCGGCTTGCGCTGCAAGATCAAACGGTCCTTGAAGGTGCCGGGCTCGGACTCGTCGGCGTTGCAGCAGAGGTACTTGTCCATCGTGCCCTTGGGGATGAACGACGCCTTCTTCCCCATCGAGAAGCCGGCGCCGCCCCGGCCCCGCAGTCCCGACGCCTCGAGCTCGCCCAGGACCTGTTCGGGTGTCATCTCGAGCAGCGCCTTGCGTGCGGCGCGGTAGCCGCCCAGGCGCTCGTAGACGTCGATCTCGTGGACGTCGGGAAAGTCGAGGTGGGTCGTCAAAGCCTCGACGAGACTCATTCCGGCACCTCCCCTGCGACTCCGCCGGCGGGGTGCACGTGGGGACGCACGCGCTCCGCCGGCAGCGGGTGCTCTTCGCCCCGCTGCCACGGCAGCTGGTAGTCGGGGTCGCCGAGCGCACGGCCGGGGAGCGGTGTATCGCCGTTGCGTAGCGCGGTGACGATCGCCTCGGCGTCGCTCGTCGACAGCGGCCCGACATAGCGGCCGTCGATCGAGGCCATCGGTGCCATGTCGCAAGCGCCGAGGCACTCGAACTCGCGGATCTCGCAGTCCTCGAGCCCTTGCTCGCGAGCCGCCCGAACTAGCGCCTCGTAGACCGCCCGGGCGTTGCGCAGGTGGCAGGAGACGCTCGTGCAGACGTAGACGTAGCGGCGCCCGCTTGGCTGCGTTCGCAGCATGTCGTAGAAGGTGGCCACGGCCGCCAGGTAGGCAGGCGTCACCTGCATCACGCACGCGACCTCGACGAGCGCCTGCGGCGAGCACCAGCCGTAGCGCCTTTGCGCGGCCCCGAGCGCTGGTAGCGCCGCCGAGTGACGGTCGGGGTAGCGGCTGATGATCTCCTCGATCTCGGCGCGCAGATCGTCGGGCACCGCCACCTCGGCGGGATCGGGAACGACGTAGGGGTCGCGGTCAGCGGTCGCTGCAGCCCAGCCGGGAGGCAGCGCGGCGCTCCCGATACGCGGTTCGCGCTCCGGTCCGGCGAGGAAGGTCACCGGTCGATACCTCCGAGGATCGGGTCGAGCATCGCCACGCACGCGATCAGGTCGGCGATCAGCCCGCCGCGCGCCATGTCGGGCAGCGCCTGGAGGTTGACGAAGCTCGGGTCGCGCATGTGCACGCGAGCAGGTTTCGCCGACCCGTCGGCGACGACGAAGCAACCGAGCTCGCCGCGCGGCGACTCGATCGCCGCGTAAACCTCGCCGGGCGGCACCCGGAACCCCTCGGTCACGAGCTTGAAGTGGTGGATCAGCGCCTCCATCGAGGTCGCCAGCTCGTGGCGGGGCGGGAGCGCGACCTTGCGGTTCTCGGTGATGTGCGGACCCTCGGGCAGGCCGTCGAGCGCCTGCTCGATGATCTTCAGCGACTCGCGCATCTCGGCGACGCGCACGCGGTAGCGGTCGTAGTTGTCGCCGACAGTGCCAACCGGGATCTTGAAGTCGAAGTGGTCGTACGACGAGTACGGCATCGCCTTGCGCAGATCCCAGGGAACCCCGGCGGCGCGCAACAGCGGACCGGTTACCCCCAGTGCAAGCAGCCGCTCGGCCGGTACCTCGCCCGTGTGTTTGAGCCGCTGCAGCCAGATCTCGTTGCGGTCGAGCAGCGCCTCGTACTGGTCGAGACGGGCGGGGAGCAGCGCGCAGAAGTCGCGGCACTTGCGTTCGAAACCTGGCGGGATGTCTTCGACGACACCGCCGATCTGGAAGTAACGGGTGTGCATGCGCTGCCCCGAGGACATCTCGAAGAGATCCATCACGTGCTCGCGGTCGCGCAATCCCCACCACAGCATCGTGATCGCGCCGATGTCGAGCGCTGCCGTGGCGAGCCAGAAGAGGTGGCTGGCGATGCGGTTGAGCTCGAGGTGGATGACGCGCAAGTACTGGGCGCGCGGCGGTACCTCAATCTCGAGCAGCCGCTCGACGGCCGTGCAGTAGGCCATCGCGTTGAAGTAGTAGGAGAGGTAATCCATCCGTTCCACGAACGGGATCACCTTCCAGTACTGCTGCTGCTCACAGCTCTTCTCGATGCCGGTGTGGACGTAGCCGACGATCGGCACCACGTCGCGCACGACCTCGCCTTCGAGCGTGCAGAGCAGGCGCAGAACACCGTGCGTGGCCGGGTGGTGGGGCCCGATGTTGATCGTCAAAAGTTCCGAGTGCAGGTCCCCTTGCGGCTCGATCCGCTCGAGCGTGACCGAGCGTTCGCGCTCGCGGTAGGGGATCGCCGTGGGACTGCCGTTGCGGGCGCCGTCACTCATACCAGCGCGCCACCTCGCGCTCGTTGAAGGTGAACAGAACGGGTTCGCCGCCGACCGGGAAGTCGCGGCGCTGGGGGTGCCCCTCGTAGTCCTCGGGCATGAGGATGCGCCGCAGGTCCGGGTGGCCGTCGAAGACCACGCCGAACATGTCGTAGACCTCGCGCTCCTGGAAGTTCGCGCCTGGGAAGAGGTCGACGACCGACGGCAGGTGCGGATCGTCGGTCGACACGCGCGTTTTCACGCACAGCCGGTCGCAGCGCTCGAACGACAGCAACATGTAGTGCACGCCGAGCCGCGGCTCGTGCGGGTAGTAGTCACAGCCGTGGAGGCTCGTGAGCAGCGGCCACGGCTCCGGGTCGGCGTCGCGTAGGTAGGCGAGCACGTCGCGCACGCTGGCCGGTGCGATCTCGAGTGTCGCTTGGCCGTGGGCGTGAAGCGTCGCGCGCACCGCGTCGTCACTCACGTTTTCGCGCACGCGCTGGGCGAGCAGCTCGAGGCCGGTGGCGTCAGGCACCTTGCGCACCTCCCCGCGGCTCGCTGCTCACCGCACGCTCGCCGTCGCCGCGCGCCGCACGCTCGACGTCGAACAGGTCGCGCGGCTCCTCACTCCCGCGGGCGCGGTAGCGCTCGCGCCACCCAAGCGACGGGTCGCCAGCGATCTTCTCTTGCAGCTTCAAGATCGCGTAGTTGAGCGCCTCGGGACGCGGCGGGCAGCCGGGGACGTAGACGTCGATCGGCAGGAAGCGGTCGGCGCCAGCGACGAGCGCGTAGTTGTTGAACATCCCGGCGCTCGAGGCGCACGCGCCCATCGAGATCACCCACTTTGGCTCGAGCATCTGGTCGTAGATGCGCCGAACGATCGGCGCCATCTTGATCGACACGCGGCCCGAGAGGATCAGCAGGTCGGCTTGCCGCGGCGAGAAACGGATCACCTCGGCGCCGAAGCGGGCGAGGTCGTTGCGCGGCGAGCCGATGATCGAGATCATCTCCATCGCGCAGCAGGCGAGGCCGAAACCGAGCGGCCAGATGGCGTTGCGACGCGCCCAGCGCAGCGCCTCATCGAAGCGCGTAGTGAGCACCCGCTCTTCGACGAACTGTTCGAGATCGCGGCCCTCCAGCTGGCCGCGCAGCAACTGCTTGGCGCGGAGCTGGCGCTCGCGCACGTCGCCCGCGCCGAGGAACTCGCGCCTCACTTCCATTCCAGCGCCCCCCGCCGCCACACGTGCACCAACGCCACGAGCAGCAGCGCCACGAAGATGAGGGTCTCGACGAGCGCGAAGGTGCCGAAAGCGTCGAGCTTGACGGCGATCGGGTAGAGGAAGATCACCTCGACGTCGAAGAGGATGAACAGCATCGCAACGAGGTAGAAGCTGATCCCGAAGCGGAAGCTGCGGCGCACGTCGGACGGCAGGCCGCACTCGTAGGGGTCGCGCTTGCGGGGGTTGGGGCGGCGCGGGCCGAGCAAGCCGTTGAGGAGCGTGAACAGGGTGCCTACCCCTGCCCCCAGCAGAATGAAGACGAGACCCGGTAGATAGCTTCTCAGCATCCTCCGGACTGCAGGTATATCGCCGCTTGTGCGTACCTGCTACATAGTGCGAAAGGGCGCATTCTGAACGAGGTCCACGCCTATCTCGGTATCGCCGTTCTGGTCGCCAACGCCGTCGCCGCAGCGACGGGGGCGCTCACCTGGTTCGCGCGCCGGCCGGGCGTGGTGTTCTGGCCGCTTTTGCGCGTCGCCCAAGCGGCCGTGGCGCTACAGGCACTGCTGGGCATGGTGCTGCTTGCCCAAGGCCACCGTCCCGCCGACGATCTCCACGTCCTCTACGGCATCGCGGCGCTGGTGGTGAACCTGGTCGCCGAGGGGATGCGCGCCGGCGTCGCGCAGCGCGAGCTGGCCGAGCTCGGTGACGAGTTCGTGCTCGACGATCTCCCCGAAGACGAGCAGCTGGCGCTCGCCCGCCGCATCGCTCGCGGCGAGCTGGGGGTGATGACGATCGCGACGCTGCTTGTTTTGACGCTTGTGCTGCGCGCCTGGCAGACCGGCGGTTGAGGGCCGCCGGCCGCGCGGCGGCGTGAACCGCCGCTGCGCGAGCGCGGGAGGAGGTGCTCGGTGCTGCGCGCCGCGTCCGCGAAGCCGCTAGCGCCGGGCGACGACGAGGGTGCCGCGCATCCCCAACTTTTCGTGGTCGCCGATGCTGCAGTAGTAGACGTAGCGCCCCGGCGACAGCGTGAAGGTCGCGCTGCGCGTACCGCTGGTGAACGCGGGGGTGCCGCCTAGGTCGCGCCCCCTGCCGTCGCGCAGCCGCAGGTCGTGCGGCAACGACCCGGCATCGCGCACCACGAAACGTACGCGCCCCGGTCCCGTGACCGTGATCCGCGCCGGCGAAAAGCCGTACTCGCGCGCGGTGACGCGCACCGAGCCGCCGGGGGCGATCCGCGCCTCGCCCTTGCCGCCGCGTTCGACGTTGCCGCAACCGGCAGCAGTTGCGAGTAGCGCTATGGCTGCGGCTCGCGACGCCACCTGCAGGGCCCGCCGCTGGGCGCGCCCGCGCTCGCCCGAGCGGCGGAACGGAAGGGCGCTTGTCGGATCGAAGGCCACGACGAAAATACGGGCGGGTGAAGGGACGACGGTGCTGTGGCGGCGGCCGGGATAATATGCCGCCGCGTGATCAGCCTCTCTTCCAGACGGCGTTTCCCAGCTAGCCGCTGCAAGGTCGCTGCGCTGGTTGCGATCGGTGCGGCGGTCGTCGCCTCCGGCTGCGGCGGCAAGATCACCGTCACCAAGACCGACACCAGCGTCCGCCGGGGGGCCGAGATCTTCTACGAGCGCTGCAGCGGTTGCCACTCGATCTCGGCGGCCAACGCTTACGGCTCCAAGCCGGCCGGTCAGCTCGAACCGGGGGAGCGCACCAACGGGCCCGATTTCAACGTGCGTCGCGTGCGCCGCGACGACGTTCTTTTCGCCATCCGCAACGGCGGTTTCTCGGGGCAGATCATGCCCGCCAACATCGTCGTCGGCCGCGACGCCGAGCTCGTCGCCGACTTCCTCGCGACCTGCTCCGGCCGGCGCAACCGGTCGATCTGCGAAGCCGAGAAGTAGAGCCTTGCTCGACCCCAAGCTCCTGCGCGAGGATCCAGACCGGGTCCGCGCAGCGCTGGCGCGACGGGGAGCGGCGGACCTTATCGATCGCTTCCTCGAGCTCGACCGCCGGCGCCGCGAGCTGCTTCCCGAGCTCGAGGGGTTACGGGCGACGAAGAAGGAGGCAAGTCGCGAGATCGGGGAACGCCAGCGCCGCGGCGAGGATGCCGCTCAGGCGATCGCGGCGATGCGCGAGCTGGCCGAGCGCGAGCGCACGCTCGAGGCGGAGCTGCGCACGGTCGAAAGCGAACGCGAGCGCGTGCTCGTGGCGATGCCCAACCTGCCGGCGCCCGACGCGCCCGACGAGCTCGAAGTCCTGCGCAGCTGGGGCGAGGCGGCGAAACGCGGCCGCGACCACGTCGAGCTCGCCGGTCGCTGGCTCGACCTGGCGGCGGCGGCGCGCACGTCGGGGTCGCGCTTCGCCTATCTCAAGGGGCCGCTCGTGCTCGTCGAGCTGGCGCTCGTGCGCTGGGCGATCGAGCTGCTCGCCGCCGAGGGGCACGAGCCGGTGATCCCGCCGGTCCTGGTTCGCGAGCGGGCGCTGTTCGGCACGGGTTTTTGGCCCGATACCGAGCAGCAGATCTACCGCCTGGCGGACGACGAGCTGTTTCTCGTCGGCACCGCCGAGGTGCCGCTCGCGTCGCTGCACGCCGACGAGATCCTCGACGCCGACGCCGTTCCGCGCCGCTACGTCGGCTTCTCGCCGTGCTTTCGGCGTGAAGCTGGGGCGGCCGGTCGCGACACGCGGGGGATCTTCCGCGTGCACCAGTTCGACAAGGTCGAGATGTTCTGTTTCGTGCGCCCGGAGGACTCGCCGGCCGAGCACGAGCGCTTGGTCGCTCTACAGGAGCGGATTTTTCAGGCGCTCGAGATCCCTTACCGCGTCGTGAACATCCCGGTCGACGACCTGGGGGCGTCGGCGGCGAAAAAGATCGATATCGAGGCGTGGCTTCCGGGCGAGGGGCGCTACCGCGAGCTGACTTCGTGCTCGAACACCACCGACTTCCAGGCGCGGCGGCTGAACGTTCGCTACCGACCGGCGCCCGACGCCCCGCCGGTCCACCTGCACACTCTGAACGGCACAGCGGTAGCGGTTGGGAGAACGCTGATCGCGCTGCTCGAAAACCACCAGCGCGAGGACGGCAGCGTGCGCGTGCCCGAGGTGCTCGTCGAGTACGGCGCGCCGACCGAGATCCCCGCCGACTGACGCGCCGTTCCCGGGCGGTTGCGGTGAGCCGCCGCGACCGGGCGCGGCGCGAGCCCGCCTAGTGGGCGATCGTGATCCCGAGCCAGACGATCGCCAGCGAAAGCAGGAAGATGGCGCCGTCGATCGCACGCAGATCGGGCCGGCGCATATGCCAGAACACCAACCCGGCAACGACAGCCACGAGCGTGAGCTTCACGTGCAGAGCCGGATCGGACCAGCGGTGGTATTCGCCCGCCATCGCTGCACCGGTCACAAAGAGGACGGCGATCGCGACGAGTGTGCCCCACCCGAAGCGCCGGGCGATCTGGCGCATGCGTGCTCCAGGGTCGTTTCCGCGCATCACCGGCACCACCGCGGCTGCCAGCAACAGCTGGCCGCCGATAAAAAACGCCATTGCAAGAACGTGCAGGAAGCGGATCGCGTACCAGAGCTCCACGCGCGATACCGTAGCGCGCGACCAAGTTAAGCGCCGTCACCATCTCGTTGTCGGCCCCATTCGGTGTCGACGCGGCCCGGAGGGGTGGCAGAGTGGTCGAATGCGGCGGTCTTGAAAACCGCTGACCGGGCAACCGGTCCGAGGGTTCGAATCCCTCCCCCTCCGCTCCGAGAACAAGTCAGGGGATGGAAGACGCGACGTCGGTGCGCGGTCGCGCAACAGGCAGCGGGCCCCGCCGAGCGACCCGGCTCCCTTGGCAATCGTGCGGGGCGCCGCGTCAGCGGGGCCCCCGGTCGAGGTTGCCCTACCTGCGCGCTGCTGCAAGCCGTGCTTGCAGCTTGATGACGCGCTCGATCTGCCCTGCGAGCATGGCGCTTGCCGCTCGAGCGCGGCGTCGCCCGCGCGACAGCCTAACGGTCACGACTCGGGCCGTACGCGTGCCCGCTCGCGGCGAGGTCGAAACCACGCTTCCCCGTCGCCGTGACGAGCGGACCCACACGAAGCGATAGCGACACCTCGCACGCTTGAGCTTGCGAGCGGCCCGTGACCTCGTGAGGCCCCGTAAGCGTGGAACTACGCACGGCCGCTTGCCGCGGGATCCCGTGGGTGTGCTGGTGCTTGGTGGCGCAGGAGCGGAAGGCCTGGACGCTGATGGAGGAGCAGGGGCAGGCGCCGGTGTGGAGGGCGGTGGAGGGGCCGGTGCAGGCGGCGGGGGCGGGCTGGGCTCGGCGTAGCTAACCGGCATCGCGAACGACGCCGCCCATGGCTCGGGCGCGAAGTCCGAGTATGCGTCGTACACACCGCTCCACATGGCGATTGTCCGTACCCCGACCACAGCGCCTGGAGTAATGCCCAGAACGTCAGCACGAGCGATGAAGCCAACAGCCGTTGCTGGGGTGAGCTCGCTCGCGGCCGAGGTGTCGAAGTCGCCGTTGCGATATGGGATCAGGTATGGGGGGTAGTCCTCCCCGATCGCGCCCATGAAGAGGACCAGAGCGTCCGCACCGTTCCATGTGGACGAACCAGTCGCGGAGTTGCCGTCGGTGTCGAGGTAGATGCCGACGCTTTCGTCGGCCAAGAGATCGCCGGGATTTGTGCGGTTTGCCAGGACCACCGCGATCCCTACGTCGCAGTCGTCCCAGACCCGGGCGGTTACACCAACGATTTCGGGAGCCAGTCCCGACGCGCCGTCGGCCGGGTCATCGCTCCAGCTCCACGACCCTGGAACTGCGCGACCGCAAGTGGCAGCGGTGGCTGGTGTGGCAGTGAGCGCTAGTGTGAGGGCGATCACCACCAGCGAGAAGGCGATCGCTCCACGAGTACGGGGCGTGCGATGACTTCGATGCTGTGCTCTGCGAACAGCGCCAGGACCTCGCGGTGTGCGTAGGAGCGCGGTTGCCTGCATTGCTTTCCTCCTCAAGAAGCAGCTAGGGGCGAGGCGCACCGATCCTCGGTGGGGCTTTGTGCCTCTAGCTAGTCGCTGTTGCGGCCTTCGCTCTGACAGCGACGGGGCTAGATGTCGGAGAGAAGGACCGGCGAAGCGTTGACGCTGTCGGTACTACCCTCGACAGTGACTCGGAGCTGTGGCGGGTAGATTGGGGCGAGGACAGTTCGCCGCTACTCGTTCGCCGCACGCGGGCGAGTCGCCGTGTCTCTGCTCGCTGCGATAGCGACAGCCAACGAGGGGAGACGAATGACGCGCTGCGTCCTTGTCAAGTACGGAGAACTGGCACTGAAAGGGCGAAACCGCTCGCGCTTCGTTGCCCAGCTTCGTCGCAACCTGCGGCGGCGGGTCGGCAGCGGAGTGGCGATCGAGCAGCGCGCCGGTGCGCTGGCGCTGGTGCCAGACGACGGCGATACCGGCGCGCTGCTCGATCGCGCCCGCGACGTTCTCGGCATCGCCGTTCTGCATCCGGCGGTAGCGGTCGCCAAGGATCCCGACGCTGCGTGCGCCGTAGCGGTGGCGTTGCTGCGCGACCATCGCGGCAGCTTCGCAATCCGCACGCGCCGGCGTGACAAGCGGTTTGCGCTCACCTCGCGGGAACTCGCGGTCGCGGTGGGTGCGGCGGTGCAACGCGAGCTGGGGCTCCCCGTCGACCTCGACAATCCCGGGCGCACCGTCTACCTCGAGGTCGATGAGCGCGAGATCTTCGCCTATACCGAGCGGGTTGCCGGGCGGGGAGGCCTGCCGGTCGGAGCGAGCGGGCGCGCCGTCGTGTTGATCTCGGGCGGTATCGACTCTCCCGTCGCCGCCTACCGCGCAATGCGCCGCGGCCTGCGCTGCGACTTCGTGCACTTCTCGGGCGAACCGTTCACTGGTCCCGAGTCGATCTATAAGGCGTACGCCAACGTCCGCAACCTCGACCGCTTTCAGGGCGGTTCGCGGCTGTGGATCGTTCCCTTCGGCCGCGCACAACGCGCGATCGCCGCCGCCGGCGCGGGGAGGCTCCAGGTGATGGCGCAACGGCGGCTGATGGTGCGCGTCGCGGCGCGCCTCGCCGAGCGCACAGGCGCGCAGGCGCTCGTCACCGGTGACGCGCTCGGGCAAGTGGCGAGCCAAACGCTGCCGAACCTCGCCGCGGTCGAGGATGCCGCGCCGCTCCCGCTGCTCAGACCGCTGCTCGGGTTTGACAAGGCGGAGATAGTCGCGCAGGCGCAGGAGCTCGGCACCTTCGACGTGTCGCGCCTGCCCGACGAGGATTGCTGTCAGCTCTTCTCGCACCGGCAGGCAGAGACGCGGGCACGCATCGACGAGCTGCGGCGCATCGAGCGCGCGATCGACGTCGAGGAGCTCGTCGAGCGGGTTGCCGCCGGCGCGCGCGAAGTGCGTCCCGGCGGGATCGACGAGGAAGCTGCGGCGCACGCCGTGGGGGCGGGCGGCGCAGCGGAACGCCCTGGCGCACCGGTACGCTAACCGCGGGCGCGCAGCGTCGGCGAGCGCGGACGCTGTCGCGCGAGCGCCGCACCTCCGCCGATGGTGGTTCGTCCCGAACAGCTCGCCGCTGCGCTCGATCGTCTCGATCCGCGGCACGTAGAAGTTCTCGAACTGTCGCTGCGGCGGCGCGTTCCCGACGAAGCGCTGGCGCGCGTGCTTGGCTGCGCGATCAGCGAGGTGGCGCGGCGGCGGGCACTCGCGATCGACGCTCTCGCCGACTCGCTCGCGTTGGCGCGCGGCGAGGAGCTCGGCGGGGTGCTCGCATCGCTGCTCGAGCGTGACGTCTGGGGCGAGCTCGACAACCTGCGCCGGGCGCGAGACAGCGACGCGAGCAGCGAAAGCAGCAGCGCTGGTCGCGGTGGCGAAAACGCCGGCGCTGCGTCGGGAACGAGCGACCTCGTCGCCGGAGCTGGCGCGCGCGAGGAGCGCCCGGGCGGGGCAGCGACCGGTCGTGACGGTACTGCAGGCAGCCAAGGCGCCGCCAGCGGTGAGTCGGCGGAAGCAGCGCGCGTGGTCCCCTTGCGCCCGCGCGGCGCGACCGGCGCCGCAGCTGGAGCAGCGGAGGCCGGAGCCGCGCCGACAGCAGGGGCGGGCACGGAGCGGTCAGGCACCGCAGCAGCGGAGCGCTCGGGCACCGCACCGGCACCAGGTCCAGGGGCTGCGCCCGGGCTCGCAGCCCGTGTGGGCGCCAGCGGGCGCGCACCCCTCGCATCGCCTACGCCAAGCAACGCGATGAGCACCGGTTCGAGCGCAAGCGCGCCGGCGGCGGGCACGGGAGAAGTCGCGGCGGGGGGGCTGTGGCGGTTTCTCCCGCAACCCTTGACACTCGCGATCGTCGGCGCGGTCGCGGTCGTCGCGGCAGCGATCACCGCGCTCGTGGTGGCTGGTGTCCGCTCCGGCGGCTCCGCCGAGCCCGGCAGCGGCCAGGCGCGCCACTTCGTTCCCGAAGGCGGCGGTGCCCTCGCCCTGCCTTTCCCGTCGGCTCCGGCCGACAGCGCCTGCTACACGACGGTCTCGCTGCGGCGCGCGACGGTGCTTCGCGCGCGCCCGGGCGGCGCGCCCCTCGCCCGCCTCGCGACCCGCACCGAGTGGGGGTCACCACGCGTGCTCTCGGTGGTCGCCGAGCGCGACGGCTGGCTCGGCGTCCTGGCGCCCGAGCTTCGCAACGGGCAGGTCGGCTGGGTCGCGCGTTCGGCCGGAACGATCGGCTGCGTCCGCTGGTCGTTGCACGTCGACCTGTCGCGCCGCCTGCTCTCCGTGCGCCGCTCCGGACGCACGATCCGCCGCGTCCGAGTCGCGATCGGGCGGCCGCAGAACCCCACGCCCACCGGGCGTTTCGCCGTGACCGACCGGCTGCGCGTCACCGACCCCGGCTCGCCCTACGGCTGTTGCGTGCTCGCCCTGACCGGCCGGCAACCGCGCTTGCCGCCGGGGTGGCCGGGAGGGGACCGGCTCGCCATCCACGCGACGACGAACCCGGCGTCGATCGGCCGGGCGGTGAGCCTGGGCTGCTTGCGCGCCGACACCGGCACGATGCGCTGGCTGTTGCGCGTCGTGCCACTCGGCACGCCTGTATTCATCGCCGCGTGACCGGGGTGGCTCGGGGAGTCGCAGCGGGGCGGGCACGGTGGCGAGCGAAGGGCGCTCGGCGCTGTGCGCACGTCGACACAGCGATCGGGTGTGTCGTCGTCGTGGTGCGCGGCGCCGAGGTCGAGCGCGTCTGGCTGCCGGCGGCGGCGCGCACGGCGGCAGTGCAGCGGGCGCTCGCCGGTGTCGACGAGGACAGCGCTCTCGGCGAGCGCGTCGCTCCGGTGTTGCGTGCGCTTGCGGAGGGCGAGACGGTGCCTCCCACCGCCCTGCCCGCGCTGGCGTGGGAGCGCCTTTCGGCGTTCCAGCGCCTGGTCCTCGCTCGTGTCGCGGCGATCCCGCGCGGTGCCGTCACGAGCTACGGCGAGCTCGCCCGCGCTGTCGGGCGTCCGCGGGCAGCGCGCGCTGTCGGTCGTGCCGTGGCGGCCAACCCCTTCCCTCTGCTTGTCCCTTGCCACCGTGTGGTGCGTGCCGACGGCACGCTCGGCGGTTTCACCGGCGCCGCGGGGCAGATAAAGCGCTGGCTCTTAGAGCGCGAGGGCGCTCTCCCGTCGGCCGCATCCAGAGCTGCGGACGGGTCGCTTCTCGAGCTCCCGGTCGGTCGCGTCTAGAGCTCCTGGCAGGCCGCGTCTAGAGCTGCGCGGCGATCGCGCCGGCCAGCAGCTCGACGAGCCCGTCAGCGCGGAGACCGGCGACGCTGCCGCTGGCGGCGAGCGCCCGTGCGCGCCCGTCCTCGCTCGCCAGCCGTGCGCGAGCCGAGAACGGCACCTCGACGCCGCCTGCGAGACCGCCGGCGAAAGCGCCGAGCGTGCCGCCGAGCGGCCCGGCGAGCGACTCGCCGACGAGCCTCCCGACGGCATCGGCGCGCGCCCGGCCGCTGACCGTCAGCCCGTAGCGGCGGGGCTTGTCGGCCGCGCTGCGCAGGGCCAGGCGTGTGACAGTGAACGGTCCGATCGTGCTGTCGCGGACGACGATGCGCACGCGATCGAAGCGGTCGAGGCGACGCAGAAGCTGCTCGCGTTCCAAAGACAGGCGGAGTCCGCGCCCGCGCACCGACAGCTCGTCGCCGCCCCCTGCCAAAAGGCGCAGCGCGGGGAAGGCGGAAACGTCGACCTGCGCCTCGCCACCTCCTTTCTCGAGGCGCTGGGCGATCTTCCGTTCGCTTAGCGGCGGCAGCACGAACTGCGCGGCCACGAAGACGATCGCCAACAGGGCGGCGATCGCTCCGATCATCTGCCAGCGGCGCATACAATCGGGATTCTCGCGGAGAGGTGGCCGAGTGGCTGAAGGCACTCGCCTGCTAAGCGAGTAAGGGGCGGCAAGCTCCTTCGAGGGTTCGAATCCCTCCCTCTCCGCTTGGCGGCGTGCGAGCCGTGCGGCGTTGGCGTGCGCGGGTCGCTACACGGGTCGTTCCAAGCGACGCTCGCTGGCGGCAACACCGCGGAGGGGATCGCCTGGCGGCAGCGGCGCTCCGCGCCCCGCGAGCGTCGCGGGTTTGCGCCACGCCGACGTGCCACAGCCTGCCGGCCCACGTGGGAGACTCTCACAGATTCCGATGTCAGGTGGTCGGGAGAGCGGCAGGGGCGAGGTCGATCCCGGCGCAATCGGGGGCGGAGTAGAAGAGAGGGAGACCCGCTTCCCCTCCGGGGCAGAGGAGTGCGCCGCCTCGCTCGTCTGGCCGCCCGCTGCCGACGGTGGTGCAGGGGCTCAGGAAGTGCGCGACGCCCGGCCTGTCGCTTGCGTGGTGATGGCGCACGGCTTCGGTGCTACGCGCCGTGGCGGGCTCGTCCCCTTCGCACGTGCGTTCGCTGCTGCAGGGTTCGCGGTGCTGATGTTCGACTACCGCCACTTCGGCGACAGCGACGGTTCGCCACGCCAGCTCGTCGACGTCAGCCGTCAGCTCGAGGACTGGCACGCAGCCGTCGCCTACGCGCGTTCGTTGGCGAAAGTCGATCCCGAACGCGTCGTTCTCTGGGGAACATCTTTCAGCGGCGGGCACGTGATCGCTGTCGCGTCAGACGATCACCGCATAGCGGCGGTAGTCAGCCAGGTTCCCCATGCCAGCGGGCTCGCGACCGCGCTACGTGTACCACCGCGGACCGCGCTGCGGCAGTTCGCCAGCGTCGCCGTCGATCTCTTGCGCGCTGCGCGCGGTCGCGAGCCGTTCTACATCCCGATCGTTGCGCCGCCGGGGCGTCTGGCGGCGATGACGTCGTCCGATGCTCTGCACGGGTACGCGGCGATGTTCGCCGGCGAACCGTGGGAGAACCGGATCGCGGCGCGCTCGCTCTTGGAAGTCGTGCGCCACTCGCCTACACGCCAAGCGCGCCGGGTCGCGGCCCCGGTTCTCGTGCAGGTAGCCCGGCACGATCGTGTGACACCGCCGTCGGCGGCACGACGGATGGCGCAGAGGTTGCCGAACGCTCTTCTGCGCGAGTACGACTGCGGCCACTTCGACGCCTACAACGGCAAGTGGCACGAGCGCTTTCTCGCCGATCAGCTCGAGTTCTTGGCGCCCCTCGCCAGGCGCCGCTCGACTGTCTCAGCGAACCGACGACCGTGACCAGCTCGCCCGCTGCGCGCGGCCGCGCGCAGGGGTGCGAGCGGGGAGCACCGTCACGCAGCCTCGGCGAGCGCCGCGAGCTCCCGCTTCTCGGCCAGCTTGCGCAACGCCTCGCGTTCGATCCTCCGCACGCCCTCCGGCGACAGGCCGAGGCGCCTCCCCGTCTCGCGCAGCGGCGTCGGCTCGGCCCCGCCGATACCGAAGCGCATCTTGATCACCTGCCGCTCGCGTTCGGGCAGCTGTTCGATGGCGCGGCGGACACTCTCGTCGCGGAGGCTGAGTTCGACCTCCTCGTGGGGCTCGCGCTGGTCGGCGGGGAGGAGGTCACCGAGCTCGGTTTCTCCGTCCTCGCCCACCGGCCGCTCGAGGCTCGTGACGGAGCGGTGAACCTCGCGCGTCTCGATGATCTGATCGATCGTCAGCCCCGTCTCGCGCGCCAGCTCGAGATCGGTCGGTTCGCGGCCGAGGCGGGCTTGGAGCTCACGCTCGGCACGGGCGATCTTGCGCTGCCGCTGCCCGATGTGCACGGGCACGCGAATCGTGCGTGCGGCGTTCGCCAAGCCGCGCTGGATCGCCTGGCGGATCCAGAAGGTGGCGTAGGTAGAGAACTTGTAGCCCCGCCGCCAGTCGAACTTCTCGACCGCTCGGATGAGACCGAGGATGCCTTCCTGGATCAGGTCGAGCAGCGAGAGCTCCTGGCCCTGGTACTTCTTGGCGATCGAGACGACGAGGCGCAGGTTGGAGTTGATCATCCGCTCTTTCGCCTCGAGGTCGCCCTGCTCGATGCGCTTCGCGAGCTCGATCTCTTCCTCGGCGGTCAGCAGCGGGTAGCGGCGGATGTCGCGCAAAAACAGCGCCAAGGCGTCGCTCGTGGAGTCGGCGAGCTGGCCGTTCTCGAACTCCGGGCCGGGCGCGATCTCGCTGCGCCCGCAGTCGTCGGTGGTCTCGAGGCCGAGGGCCGAGAGACGCTCGTGGATGAGCTCGGCCTGTTCCTCTTCGAGCTCGAGCTCTTCGATTAGCCTGTTGATTTCAGACAGCGGCACGCAGCCCTCTTCCTCACCCTTTTCGACCAGTTCCTGTAGGCGCTGCTCGACGACTTCGTCGAGCGTTCCCGACCCGGCTTCCATCACCCGCGAGAGTACCCGCTCCGCGACCACCCACATCGCTTTTGCCGTGACCGGCTGTCCCTGCCGCGCTGCGCGATGGCGCTAGCGCAACCGCGGTCGCGTGCAGCCGCACGCGGTTCGGCGAAGCGAACGCGACCGCACCGGGAACAACGCGTAGACGCTGCGGGCATGGCCTCACACTTGTTTCTTGCCCCGCTGGGCGCGGATCTAACGCGCCGCCCAGCGCGGACATGCGGTCAGGCGCGCCGTGCCCGCGTCGAGACGGTGATTCGCCACCTGCGGCCCTTGCGATCGACCACGGTCACCGCGATCCGCACGACCGGACGCTTGCGCCGGGCGAGCGCTCGTTGAACCGAGCGCGAGACACGCACCTGGGCGATACGCACCAGCACGCTGCGCGCGCTACGCACGAGCCGCACCTGGACCGTACGTCCGCGCAGGCGGACGTACTTGCGGGCGATGCGCTTGCTCGTACGAGCGATCGGTCGCACCCCGCGACGCGGGGTGAGCGACCGCGGCAGTACCGCCCGCACACGCGCCAGGGCGGCGAGAGCACGTGGCTGACGGATGCGCAGCACTACCGTGGCGCGCCCGCGGCGGACGACCACGCTCGCCCGCCCGGACGGCCGGGTCGAGCTCGGGCTCGTGCGGTCGTCCCCGTCGCTGTCGCCGGAACCAGAAGAACCGCCTGACCCGCCAGCGTTGCGGGGCGCCGTACAGGTCGGTCGATCGAGCGCCTTAGTCACCGACAGCGAGCGGCCGCTGTGTGCGTCGAGTGTCGCGACTGTCGTGACGTCGTTCGGTACGCAGATCGTGTTCGGCGCCCGCAACAGGCCGTTGGGGCCACCGTCGATCGCCAGCTCGAAGCTCGCGAGCGGGATGTCGGGCAGGTTGTCGAAGGTGGTCGTCACCCGTCCGCCGGCGAGGCTGACGTCCCCGTACAGGACCGTTCCGAGCAACGGGATCGCCAGCCGCGGCAGCCCACCTGCGTTCTCGGCCAGCAGCACTGGCGCCTCGAGCGTGATCGGCAGAAGCGGCGTCACGACACGCGCCGTGCCTACACGAGCGTTCGGCGGACAGGTGCCGCTAGCGATCTGGGACACCGGGCAAGCACGCGACAGCGCGTCCAGGCTCGGCAGGATCGAGCTCGGCAACTGCACCCGCGCGCGCTTGAGCGCCGCGTTGCCGCTCGGCAGCGTGATTCGAGTGGTCAAGGGAACGCCGACTGTCGAGCTGCCGAAGTTGTCGCGCGCCCCCACCGAACCGGCGAGCGCCGGAGCGAACGGCAAACGGTCGCAGCCGCTGATAGCTAGCGGCACGCTGCGATTGGCAGTGCGACCGTCACTGGCGGCGATCGTCGCGGCCGCTTGCAGAGTGCCGCAGCGCGTCGGGTTGCGCAGGAAGCCGCTGCGGTCGAGCCTGATCGCGAGCGAGCGCACCGCGAGCGGAATCCCCTTGAGCGCCGACGGCAGCCGGTCGCTCTCGACGACCAGCCCGAAGTCGCTCGTGCGCAGGACGAGCGCGTTCGTGACTACCACGCGCCCGAGGTCGACGGGCCCGACACGGGCGGGTATCACCACCGCCAACCCGGCGATAGCCCCGCTGCGGGGGGCGCTCGTGAGGTAGACGTCGCCATTGAGCGTCACCGGCGAGGCACCCGGGCCGCTCGTCGCCGTGACCGAACCGACGCGCGAGCTTGCCGGGCAGGATCCGCTAGCGGCGCTCGCCGGAGAGCAGAGCGAGAGCCCGTCCATGGCCAGGTACCCGAGGAGGCCGGGCGGCAGCGATACGCGCAGCGAGCCGAGCTCTTGGTTGCGATCGGGTCGCGTGACGGTGAGCGTCATCGCCGGGCTCGCGCCCGCGGAGCTGTCGCTCAGTGTCAGCGCTAGCGTCGGGTCGAATGGGCGCGGCGAGGGGCACGGCGCGCCGGCACCGTCCCAGCTGATCGTCACCGTGGAGTTGCGCGCCACCGGCGTCGAGGAGCTCCACGGCGTGAGCTGTGCCTGCGCCTGCGCTGCGCCGCACGCTCGTGGCGTCACCAGCAACGCTTTGCTACCGCCGTTGAAGGTGAGGCGGAAAGCGGTGAACGGCACCTGGGGGATGTCGTCGAACGTCGTCGTGATCTGCCCGTTCGACTGATCGATCGCGACGTTGCCGACGAGCTTCGCGAAGAAGCCAGGGCCGCTGATCGAGACGAAAAGCCCCCACGGTCGCGCATCAGTCGGCTGAGCGAAATACACGTCGCCGGTGAGTAGGCCGAGCAGCGGCGTGTCGAACTCGACGGTGCCGACTCGCGATGCGGACGGACACGCCGGCGCTGAGTTGGAGTCGACCGCGAACTGTGCGTCGCTACAGGCGGCGAGGCCGTCGGCGGCGGCGGGATTTATCGCGACGCCCGGCGGCAGCGTCACGACCGCTCGCTTCAGCGTCGGGCTGCCCGACGGCAGGGTGATGGCTGCGGTGGCGCCGGACGGCGTCTCAGCACGGGTCGTCTGCGTCGTGAAGGCGAAGCTCGGGTTGAACGTAAGCGACGAACAACCGGTCGGCGTTATCGGCGCCGAGCGCGTGGCGGTCGCCGTCGAGTCCCACGATCCAGCCGTCACCGTGAGGTTCGCGGTGTTGCAGCTCGAGGGCATCGTCAAGAACCGCTGGCCGCCCACCATGCCGTTCAAGGTGAGCGACATGCTGGTGATCGTCACGTCGAAGTTCGAGAAGAAGATCGGGATGTAGGTCGTGCGCGGCAGGTTGTCGATGCGGTTCTCGAGCGCGAAGTCGAGGTCGGGCCGCACCGCCACGGGCACGGTGAGGAAGATCTTGTTGGCGAGAGGGGGGCGCACGATGACGCCCAACCGCGCCGGCTCGCCGCTCTGCGGTTGCAAGTTGTAGACGTCGCCGCTCGCGTCGAGGTTCATGCCGAGCGCGTCCACCACTACGTGCACCGTGGTGTCGCCGACGTCACTGCCTGTGGGGCAGCTGTCGGCGCTGAACTGCGCCGTCGTGCACTTGGTGACGGCGTTCGGATTGCCGACGAGGCCGGGCGGCAGCGTGATCGTGAGCCGCTTGATGTCGTCCGAGGACGGCGTGTAGGCGAAGTTCATCGACACCGTCAGGTTCGGGCTCGAGTTGGCGGTCGGGTTGTTCGGCGACACTGTCAGCGACGTCACCTGGACGGCGCCTTGCGCCAGCGGCGCCGTAACAGCAGAAGTCGCGGCGCCTGCCAAGACCAAGACCGCCACCAGCGTCAGTGACCGGCGGATGCGCCGGAGCTGACCGAAGGCTTCCGCGCAGGCGGTTGCGCTGTCGACGACGGCACGCAACCGCGACCGCGCCCTTCCGCGACGGCTGCCGATCGCTGTGGGGGTCGCTGGATACGTCACGTCCTGCCCTCCGTGGCCCGGGTTCGCTTGCGGCTCTGTGTGCGCTCGGTGTGTGTGCGCGGCTATTGCCCTCTGCTCACTCGACCGCACCCCTGCTCTTGCTCAACTTGTTACCGCAAGCAGCTGCTTGACGCAAGCATTTCCGCTGTCAGCTTGTCATCTAGCGAGTAGGTAGCCGGCGCGCTGCGGCTCAGCTCAGCGGGGGGCGAGCAGCGGACCGGGTCCGGCGAAGCCGAGGAACCAGATCGTGAACCCGGTGACGGCGATAGCCGCCGATGCCACCAACATTCGCTCGAGCGCACTGCGTCCGTCGCGCAGAGCACGGTAGGCGCGGTCAAGGCGTGCCAGAAGCAACGCCAACAGCACGGCGGTAGCGATCGCCGACGCGAACGCCGCGAGCAGCGCCGTGCCCACCGATCCGGTGCCGGCCTGCACGCGCGAGCCGACCCACAGCCCGACGAGCGGCGTCGCAACCCACAACCCCGCACTGCCGACGGCCATCGCGAGCGCGATAAGGAAAGCCGCGAGGCGAGCGGGCGCGCCCGCCAGACGGTGGCTCCCGTCACCGCCGGAGCGCGGACCGGCGCTCGAGAGGAAGGGGCGCGACGCTCCCATGGTGTCAACCGCTCACGTCTTCGATCTCCGGATCCTGTCGCGGATCACCAGCACGCCGAGAACGAGCGGAAGGATCGCCGCGGGAAGAACGAACGCCAGGCTCTGGACGAGGCTGTGATCGGCGATCGGCGGCATCGTGCCTTGTCTCATCAGCCGCCGGCAGGGGCAGCCGCCGCGGGCGCCGTTGCCGGGGCCGTGCCCGGTCGGCGCGTGCGCGTCAGCTCGCTCCGTGACAGTCGGACGAGGCCCGCCGCCAGCGCCACGAGCAGCACGCTCGAGAGTGCGAGCACCGTCAGCCCTGCGACTCCCCACAACCAGCCCGGCACGTCGCGCTTGCGCTCGCGCTGCAAAACGTGCCAATCGGGGACGAAGGGGCGCGCGAACGTGGCGGTCGCGGGAACTTCCGGCGTCGGAATTGCCCGGTCAGCCGGCATGTAGACGGGCACGGCCGACAGGATCCGTCCCTGGTGGAAGCGGATCATCGACTTCCACGAGCCGTAGAGCGGTACTGGCCGCTCGCTTCGCCACACGCCCGGCGCCACCTCTACCAGGCGCGTCAGCCGCAGCTTCGTCTTGCCTTGCCACGACGTGATGTTGAACCAGTTGGGGTCGCGAACCGTCGAAGCGGGCTCTACGCGCACCGTCACGATTCCCCAGCGCTCGGGTGCCGGCTGCGTCGTAGTGACGCGCGCCAGGACACGCGCACCGTCGGGGGCGGTCGTCGAGCCGAGATAGGCGAACAGAGCGACGACCGCGGCCGCGGCTGCACCGAGGCGCGCGAGCGCCCGTCCGGAACCGGCGTTGACCGGGTCGAGTCGGATACCGGAAGCGAGGAAGGCGCCGACGATCGCGCCCGCTACGCCACAGATCAGACCGACGGCGACGATCTCGGGCAGCATCGCGCTAGGCCAGGGCAGCGGCATCCAGACGTGCGACCACGCAAACTCGGCGAGCGTGCCGAGCGTTCCGATCGCGACGCCGGCCACTGCCGCAAGCCGGTAGGGGCGCGTCGTGCCTACCACCAGCGCAGCGACCTCCACCAACGCTGCTTCGGCGAGGTAGAGCGGGAAGTGCGGCAGGGTCTGGCCGAAGACGCCGCCAACAAGTGCGGTCAGCAACGAGCGTGTCAGGAGGTACAAGCCGACCGCCGCCAGCGCTGCTCCGCGGCCGCCGACGATGCGTGCGCAGACGAGCGCCCAGCCGGCAGCGATAGCGATCAACGCCGGCTGGAAGAGCTGGCTGAACTGGGGAACGCCGAAGTCGAACTCGCCCTGGAAGATCGACAGCCCGACGAGCAGCCCGCCCGTCGTCATCACCAGCCGCAGGCGGCGCAACTGCTCGGCGCTCAGACGCACGCCGCCGAATCGCGCCGGTGGCGGTTCCTCGACCGTGTGTGCGCGCAGCGCGAGCCGGCCCTCGGTGAACAGTACGAGCATCGCGACGAGGCTCATCGCCGCGCCGGCGAGCATCATCAAGTGCGTCGGACCCCACAGGGTCACGTCCTGGCCGAACAGACGATGCGAGAAGTCGTCCAGCGGGAAGCCGAGCAGGGCGAACGAGCCGCACGCCGCCAGGAGCAGTCCCCCAAGTGGCGCCCACCAATCTCCGATCACGCGGACAGCGGCGGGGCTGGGGCGGTCGAGCGGCAGGATCATCGAGATCCAGCCAGCGGCGAAGACGCCCAACAGACCGGCGAGGATGAAGTAGTGCGAGGGGTTCGCGAGCGGTCCGGGGTCACGCCCGTTGTCGATGTGCAGGGAGATGTCCCAGTACAGGCCGAACGCTGCGGTGAGCAGCGAGATCGTGCTGATCGCGGCCGGCAGCGCGACAAACGGCGGCATACCCGTAACGCGCGCTGCCGATGCAGCGACCTTCGCCAGCCGTTGCGTCTTGCCGGTGCGGTGGCGCACGCCGAGCACGATCAGCAGGCCTGTAACCAAGAGCCCTGCGGCGGTGGCGATCGCGACCTGGTCGAGGGCGGCACCGCCAGCCGAGGGCGCCGCTTCCTGCTCGCCGCGCGCCAACGCGGTCGCCGGTAGGAGCGCCGCTGCCCCGATCAGCGCGGCGAAGCTGCGGGCGAGCAGCGTGCGGCGATAGCGGCGAGCTGTCGCTGCACTGCGATCGCTCGGACGCGTTCCGAAGGTGCGCCGACCGTCGGCTGCGCCGCGCGTTCCGGCGGTCCTCCTGCTCACGACCATTCTCTACCCCCTGCTCGCTCTTCGTTCGCCCCCGTCAGCGACCGACCAGGCAACCCTGCGGCTCGAGGTCGCACCGGCTGGACAGGTCGGTCGATCTCTACACATAGCTGTACACCGTCAGCTGGTGCACGTTGCATCGCTTGATGTTACATCAGAGCGTGTAGTACGATCCAGCGCATGGACGCTTCCGCCGCTATCGAACAAGCACTTCCCAAGCAGGCTCCCGACGCTCCCTTCTCGATGGAGCTGTCGGAGGAGCAGAAGGAGATCCGCGACTGGGTCCACGGTTTCGCCGAGAACGTCATTCGTCCGGCGGCGCACGAGTGGGACGAGCGCGAAGAGACGCCGTGGCCGATCATCCAGGAGGCCGCCAAGATCGGCCTCTACGGCTTCGAAGCACTGGCCCAGTTCTACGCCGATCCGACGGGCCTGATGCTGCCGATCGTCAACGAGGAGCTGTTCTGGGGCGACGCCGGCATCGCGATGGCGATCATGGGCACGACCCTCGCTGTCGCCGGCATCTACGCCTCGGGCACGCCCGAGCAGATGGCCGAATGGATCCCGCAGTGCTACGGCACGCCTGACGATCCGAAGGTCGCTGCCTTCTGCGTGTCCGAGCCCGATGCCGGTTCCGACGTCTCGTCGATGCGCACGCGAGCCCGCTACGACGAGGCCAAGGACGAGTGGGTGCTCAACGGCCAGAAGGCCTGGGCTACGAACGGCGGCATCGCCAACGTTCACGTCGTCGTCGCCTCGGTCGACCCCGAGCTCGGCGCTCGCGGGCAAGCCGCCTTCATCATCCCGCCCGGCACCAAGGGGCTCACGCCTGGTCAGAAGCTGAAGAAGCACGGGCTTCGTGCGTCCCACACGGCCGAGGTGTTCCTCGATGACTGTCGCATCCCCGGGCGTTGCTTGCTCGGCGGCAAGGAGAAGCTCGACGAACGGCTCGCCCGTGCGCGCGAGGGCAAGCGTGCCAAGCAGCAGGCAGCGATGCGCACCTTCGAGTTGTCTCGTCCCACGGTCGGCGCGCAAGCCGTCGGTATCGCCCGCGCGGCTTACGAGTACGCGCTCGAGTACGCCAAGCAGCGCGTGCAGTTCGGCCGCCCGATCATCGAGAACCAGGCGATCGCCTTCATGCTCGCCGACATGAAGATGGAGATCGACTGTGCGCGGCTCCTCGTCTGGCGAGCCTCGTGGATGGGGCGCACGGGCAAGGAGTTCGAGAACGCCGAGGGCTCGATGTCGAAGCTCAAGGCTGGCGAGGTAGCCGTCTGGGTCACCGAGCGGGCGATGCAGATCCTCGGCGGCAACGGGTACACGCGCGAGTACCCCGTCGAGCGGATGCACCGCGACGCCAAGGTCTACACGATCTTCGAAGGGACCTCCGAGATCCAGCGGCTCGTGATCGCGCGCGCGATCTCGGGCAAGTACATCCGCTGACGGTCTCGGTCTAGACCGTTCGCGAAGTGCGAGCGGCGGAAGCGGGTGGGGCGCGTCGCGGCGGCGCGCCCCACCACGTCGCGCATCGTGCCGCGCCGCCGGTGCGCATCCGGCGGCGACCGCTCGCTCGAATGTAGCTCTGCTGCGAACAGCGGCTCTCTAGCGCTGCACCACAGCCTGCTCTTGACGTCGTCACGATTCGATGTCACATTTGCGCATGTAGCGTCACACGATGTATCGGTAGGCCCCGTCCCTGGAGGAAGTGCGATGGAAAACAACAGCGAAGCGACGATGCTCGGCGGGCAGGCGATCGATGCGGCGTCCGTAGATCCGGCCGAGTTTGCAGCCAACGTTGCGCGCGCCAGCGACGAGGAGCTGGCGCAAGCGATGTCGAGCGAGCTGCGTGGCTTGATCCTCGACGAGATCTTCAAGCGTATGCAGCAGCACGTGCGGGCCGACCGCGTGCGCGGCGTGCAAGCGGTGATTCACTGGCGCATCAAGGGTCGCCCGGATGGCGGTGTCGACGAGTACCAAGTCGTCCTGGAGAACGGCCAGTGCACCGTCGGCCGTGAGCTCGATCGCGACCCGCGGGTGGCGATCGAGCTCGATGGGGTCGATTTCCTGCGCCTAGTCACCGGCGGTCGCAGCGGCCCCGATCTCTTCATGTCCGGCAAGCTCCAGGTGCGCGGCGACCTTGTGTTCGCCGCCCAGGTCCAGGGGCTTTTCGACATCCCGAAAGCCGCCTGAGGACTGGCGCCCGCTGTCGGGTTTGTCGTAAGCGCTTTCCGTAGGGGGCAGGAGCGGCGGGCGGCAGCGCTCAGGCGCGCGCCCGTCGCTCCTCTTGTCGAAGCTGCCGCTGGAAGCGCTGGATTTCGCGGCCAAACGCGCGCTCCGTTGCCTCGGTCATGGCCAGACGGAAGACCGCCGTCACCGACTCCAAGGCGAGCGGTCGCAGACGCTCGAGCACGTCGGCGATCTCCGGCCAGCGCTCGTCCGGTGTGCCTTCGCGTTCGAACGGCAGCCAAATGTGTTCCAGGAACAGCTTCACGAAGCTGCGTGCGATCGCGTCGGCGTGGCGCTTGACTGACTCGAGGAGCGTGAGCGCCTCGCTGATCGGGATGCCGAGCTGAACCAGCTCGCGGCCAGCGCGGCTGAGCGTCGGGCTCGCGTCCTCGTAGCGGTCGTCGCCGAGCGGGCGCAGCAGTCCGAGCTTGACTGCGCGTTCGAGCAAGGCGGCGTCGCGGGTACCCCAACGCTCGGCAAGGTCCTCGACTGTGACGATCTCGGTGCGCTCCTCGCCGAACGGCATCCGCAACATCCGCGTGAAGCGCAACACCTCGTGGCTCGAACCGCGGGCTCCGTCCAACAGGCGGCGGATGTGGTCGAGCTTGAAGCCGTCGGCCTGAAGCTCCTTGATCAGTTCGATACGCGCGACGTGGTCGGGGCCGTAGTAGCCGGTTCGGCCGCGCACTTCAGGGGGCGGTAGGAGTCCGCGCGACTGGTACGCGCGGATGTTGCGCACGGTCATACCGGTGCGCCGAGCAAGCTCGTCGATCGTCAGCTCGCTGCGCTCATCGGCGATCTCTACATCGCCGGAACGTTTCCGTGCGCCGTTAGCCGCTTCCACGCTGCAAGGGTATCCGACGGTGTTACATCGAAATGTGCACACGACGGAGCGCCCGGCGGGGCACGCACCTGGCGATCGCTAGCCTCGTACCACTGGCACGAGCGCCCGTAGCTCAGCGGATAGAGCGCCACCCTGCGGAGGTGGAGGCCGCAGGTTCGACTCCTGCCGGGCGCACTCGCGCGCGGCGGCGACGCCTGCGCTGGGGCGTGCGGGTCAGGCCCTCCGGTAGGGCGCGACCAGGAAAGGAAGAGCGGTGAAGCTCGAAGGGATCCATCACGTGACAGCAATCTGCGCGGACGCACCGCGCAACGTCCGCTTCTACGCCGGCACGCTCGGGCTGCGGCTGGTGAAACGGACGGTCAACCAGGACGACCCGACCGTTTACCACCTCTTCTACGCCGACGAGGAGGGCAGTGCTGGCGCCGACATCACTTTCTTCGAGTATCCGGGCACGCCCCGCGGTAGCGCCGGCGAAGGGATGGTCCACACCGTCATCTGGCGTGTCGGCTCGCCGGGTTCGCTCGATTTCTGGGGCGAGCGGCTGGAGCGCGAGGGGTTCACGGCGGAGCGCTCCGGCGATGTTCTCTCGTTCCACGATCCCGAGGGGCTCCGCCACGAGCTTGTCGTCTACGACGGCGGCGAGCGACCGCTAGTGGCGCGCGCCCCCGACGTTCCCATAGAGCACGCTCTCCAGGGCTTCCACGGTGTTCGCGCCTACGCCTCCGATCCCGAACGCAGTCGCCCGCTGCTCGAGGAGCACCTAGGTTTCGAACCGAGCGGACCGCAGCAGTGGCTCGTCGCGGGCGAAGATCGTTCCGGCTTCTACGCCTACGACGAGCCGCCCGACACACCGCCCGTGCCCGGTGCGGGCACCGTTCACCACGTCGCGTTCGCGTCGCGGCCCGAGGATCACGGCCGCTGGCGCGAGCGCGCGCTGGCGGGAGGTGCAGCCGTCACGCCGATCATCGACCGCCACTATTTCCGCTCGATCTACTTCCGCGAGCCGAGCGGCGTGCTGTTCGAGATCGCGACGCTCGGACCGGGCTTCGCGGTCGACGAGCCGCCCGAGCGGTTGGGCGAGCGTCTGAGCTTGCCGCCGCGGTTCGAGCCGCTGCGCGGACGGCTCGAGCAAACGCTCAAACCGCTGCCCGACCCGCGCGCCGAGCGGACGGGAAAAGTGCGCAGCTAGTACCTTGAAGACCTTGTGGCCGGCGCGCCCGCCGCCGGTCTCGGTTTCCCGGTCGCAAGTGCCGCCAGTCTGCGGTGCAGGCTGCTGCGCTTCCGAGTCCACAAAGGAGGTGACGCTGCATCCCGAAGAACGTCTTCTCGCGCTGTTGCGCGACACCGCCGACCCCTGGGAAGTGGCGGGTCGGGCACGGGTGCCTTTTCCCGTGCTCGTCGGGATGCTGCGCGACCTCGAGGAGCGCGGCCTTGTCCGTTCTCGTCCCGGCCGGCTGACGCTTACGCCCGCGGGCCGCAAGCGCGCCCCGCGCACCGTCGCCCTCGATAGCCGCGCGCTTGCCGCTCTCAAGCGCCGCTACCTGCGGCTCGTCGCGCAGCGGCCGGACGCCACCGACGCCTACGACCAGGGCCACCTGACCGTCGAAAGCCTGATGGGCCGGCTGCGCGAGATGGCGCGTTTCGGCGACCTCGTCGAGGGGGCGCGGTTCGCGATCATGGGGGACGACGACCTGCTGTCGATCGCCCTGGCGCTCACCGGCGCACCGGCGCAGATCGCCGTCTTCGAGATCGACGAGCGCTTGACCGCCTTCATCGCGGATCTCGCCGAGCGCCACAGCCTGCCGATTGAGGTGCACACCCACGACTTGCGCAAGGCGCTGCCCGCTCGCCATCGCGGTGCCTACGACGTCTTCGTCTGCGACCCCTCAGAGACGCGCTCCGGGTTGCGGATGTTCGTCGGGCGTGGGCTCTCGGCGCTCGCACCCGGCCCCGGCAGGGTCGGATACTTCGGCGTCACGCTCGTCGAGTCGGACTACGAGAAGTGGCGCGAACTGCAGGCGTGGTTGACGGCGC
Source organism: Thermoleophilum album (assembly GCF_028867705.1). Lineage (GTDB taxonomy): Bacteria > Actinomycetota > Thermoleophilia > Solirubrobacterales > Thermoleophilaceae > Thermoleophilum. Next base: position 227,725 of record NZ_CP066171.1, read on the forward strand.
AGCCGGTCGTGTTGAGCGCTGTCATCCCCGAGCAGGGCTTCTACGACAACTGGCCGACGCAGTTGGAGGAGGCGCGCGCGTACGGTCACCCGGCGTTCACGCGCGCCGCGCGGGCGCCGTGGTACCGGTCGGCGCTGTGGCGGCTCGAGACGCTCGCTGGCTTCGAGCCGCGCAACCCGCGCCCGCTCCCCGGCGATCCGATCGCCGACGAGCACTACTTCGCAATTGCGAGCAAGGAAAGGAGGTGAGAGATGGCTCTCGGACGGCAGGTTCTTTGCGAGTTCTGGGGTGCACAAGGTCTCGACGATGAGGAGCTCGCGCGAACTGCGCTCGAGCGCGCCGTCGAGGCGGGCGGGGCGACGCTCGTACGGCTCGAGGTCCACCGCTTTTCGCCGTGGGGCATCTCGGGCATCGCGGTTATCGCCGAGAGCCACCTCGCCTTGCACACCTGGCCGGAACACGGTTACGCCGCTATCGACGTCTTCACCTGCGGCGATACCGATCTAGACGCGATGGTCGAGGTGATGGTCGACGCTTACCGCCCCACCTGGGTCGCCCGGCGCACGGTCGAGCGCGGGTCGCCCGGCGTTGCCGTAGAGGCGAACGGCGCCGTCACCAACGGTGCGGTTGCGAACAGCGCCGTTGCGAACGGCGCGGTCGCGAACGGCGACGGTACCGCCACGGACGTGATCGGCGGCGAGCGCAACGGCCATGGAGCCGCCCGGGACGGGACGCACGGGGATCGCGTCTGGACGTTCGAAGAGCACGAGCCTGCCTCCCCGGTCCGCGCGCTCTATCCGGTCCGGCGGCTGCTCGAGGCGAGGCGCACACCTTTCCAGACGGCGGCGGTGTTCGAAACCCCCGGTCTTGGCCGAGTGCTTGCGCTCGACCAGATCGTGCAGCTCACCGAGCGCGATTCCTTCGCCTACCACGAAGCCCTTGTTCACCCCGTGCTGAACGCCCATCCCGAACCGCGCAACGTCGTCATCGTCGGCGGGGGCGATGGTCACACGCTCGCCGAGGTGCTCAAGCACGACGTGGTCGAGCGGGTAGCCGTGCTCGAGCTCGACGAACATGTGGTGGAGCTAGCCAAGCGACACTTCGAAACGGCGCGTGCGGCGTTCGCCGACCCGCGCGTCGAGTTCCTGCCCGGCGATGCCTTCACGTCGATCGGCAGCCTCGACTTCGCGCCCGCGGTAATCCTCTGCGATTTGCCCGATCCGCTCGGGCAGGCAGCGCGCCTGTTCGGTACGGACTTCTACCGCCGCTGCGCGGAAGTACTGACCGACGACGGTCTTCTCGCCGCGCAGACCGAGTCGCCCTTCTGGCATCCCGACACGGTTCGTTCTTGTCGCGAGGCGATGGCCGAGGTCTTTCCGCGCACGGCGGTGGCGTGGAGCGTCGTGCCCACGTATCCGGGCGCCTGGTGGACCTTCACGATCGGCTCGAAGCGCTATGCGCCCGAAGTGCCCGCCCGCACACCGGAGCTCGATACGCGCCTCTACCGGCCCGAGTGCCACGCTTGGATGTTCGTCCCGCAACCGGTGTGGGACGGGCTTCTGGCGCCCACTGCGCCACCGGCGCTCGCCGGCCAACGCGCCTGAGCGCCCGCGGCGTCAGAGTCGCAGCGGGCGCGGTACCCTAATGAGCCGTCTGCGCCCGTAGCTCAGTGGATAGAGCGTGCGGCTACGGACCGCAAGGTCGGGGGTTCGAATCCTCCCGGGCGCGCTAGCGGCGGCGCCGCCTCACGGTCGCTGCGGCGGCCGCGCTCGCAAGCAGCGCGACTAGCGCCGCGAGCAGGCCTTTGCGGGCGCGCAGGCGCCTGTACTCCGCTGCTACTTCAGGCCACACCGCTCGCTCGACGAGTTCACGAGCGGCGTCGGGCGTGGGCGGTACCGGCGGCGGGAGAATCGGTTTGCCGAACGCCACACGCACCTTGCGCGGCTTCGGTAGGGGGCCCCAGAACAGGCGATGGGTGCCGGTGATCGCTGCCGGCACGATCGGCGCCCCTGTCTCGAGCGCTAGACGCCCGGCACCTCGGTGCGGTTCGCCCAGACGCTCAGGGTCGCGTACGCGCGTGCCCTCCGGGAAAACCACGACCAGCTCTCCCTGCTCGAGTAGCGCGCGTGCGGTGGCCAGCGCCTCCCGGTCGGCTTGTCCTCTACGCACGGGAAACGCTCCGAGACTCACCAGCAAGCGACCGAACGGACCCTCGATCAGCTCGGTTTTTGCCATGTAGCGGAGCGGGCGGGTGGTGGCCGCGCCGACGAAAAACGCGTCCCAGAAGCTTTTGTGGTTTGGGCAGACGATCGCCGCCCCTTGCCGTGGGATGTTGTCGGCGCCTTGCAGTTCCAGTCGGAACCAGACCCGCATCACAACGAGCGCGAGAGAGCGCACGATCCGGTAGAGAAGCGGTGACACACCGCGTCGGCGTGCGAGCTCGTGCGCCTCTCGGTTCGTCACGCAACTACTAGTACCGTCGCGGGTGGCAGCGATGGATCAGAAACCACAGCGCCCGCTGATCGTCGTACCCCGCTGGGTCCAGCTGGTCGGACTGCCGGTTCTGTTGCTCGGTGTGGGGTCGATCGCCGCTGCCGCCGGTCCGGTGCTGCTCCTGTTCGCGGTCGCATCGGTTGTCGCTCTGATTCTCAATCCGCTGGTGCGCGCTGTCGGACGCCTGGGCGTGCCGCGCGGCGTGGCGATCGCCGTCGTCTACCTGGCATTTGTTGCAATGCTCGCAGGGGCGGTGGTGCTGCTCGTGAACCCGATAGCCGGGCAGGTCGACGCTCTTCGCCGCAACCTCCCCGCGTACGTCGACAGCGCCGAGCAGGGGCTCCAGGATGCCCAGCGCTGGCTCGATCGGCACGAGGTGCGCATCAATCTCGTGCGCGGTGGCGAGAGCGTCCTCTCGCGCCTGGAGCGGGACGTCACGTCGCGTTCCGGAGAGCTCGTCTCGTTCACTCGTGACCTCGTCCAGCGCGTCGCCGAGGGGCTGTTCTCGCTGGTGCTGGTCGTGGTCGTCTCGATCTACATGCTGATTTACGCGCCCAAGGCTGCCGAGCGCGTGCGTGCGTTGCTACCACCGGCGCCGCGGCGAGACCCCGAGCGCGATCTGCCGTGGCGTATTGAAAACGCCGTTGCCCGCTACGTCGGTGGGCAGCTCGCCTTCTCGTCGATCATGGGAGCGAGCGCGGCACTGATGCTGTGGGTGCTGGGGCTCGTCGGCCTGTTTCAAGCCGGCCGCGACTACGCGGTGTTCTTCGGTGCGTTTTTCGGAGCGATGGAGCTCTTGCCCTTCATCGGGCCGGTGCTCGGCGCGATCCCGCCGATCGTCGTTGCGCTGCTCGAGAGCCCGCTCTCGGCCCTGTGGGTGGCCTTGGCGTTCGTGGCGCTCCAGCAGCTGGAGGGGCACGTGGTGGCGCCCAACGTCTTCGGACGCGCGCTGCGCATCAACCCGCTGCTCGTGATCTTCGCGCTGCTGTTCGGTGGCCACGTGGCGGGCATCGTGGGTGCGCTGGTGGCCCTGCCGCTGGCGGCGATGCTGCGCGAGCTGTGGATGTACGCACGCGAAAACGTGGTCCTCGAGCCGTGGCCGGCGGCGGACATCGCGACCACGGAACCGCTGGTCGAAGCAGGCTTAGTAGAGCTTCACGATCGCGATCACGATCCCGATCGTGACGAAGATCACGATCAGCGCCTGCATGACGAGCCAGAACCGCGGGAGACGCACACGCGCAGCGTAAGCGACTGAGCGCTTAAGATGGCTGCGCTCGCTCGACGCGCCGGGAGAGGAGGGTGATGTTCAAAACGATGGTCGTCGGTACCGATGGGTCGGCAACCGCCCGCGAGGCAGTCCGTCAGGCTGCGGAGTTGGCGGCCCAGCTCACTGCCACCGTGCATGTGGTGAGCGCGTACGAGCCGGTGCCCGAGCCGCGTTTGCGGCTCGAGCGGCGTGAAGCGCCAGACAACATCGAGTGGGCGATCAACCCTCGCGAGGAGGTCAACGCCGTGCTCGACGAGGCCGCCTCGATGTTGAAGGAGCGCGGCGTCGAGGTTTACCTCCACCCGCGCGAGGGGGACGCGGCCGACGCTCTGCTCGACGTCGCCGAGGAGGTCGGCGCCGATCTGATCGTCGTCGGCAACAAGGGCATGACCGGCGCCAAGCGCTTTCTGCTCGGCAGCGTGCCGAACAAGGTGTCGCACCACGCGCCCTGCAGCGTGCTGATCATCCGTACGACCTGATCGCGCGCGAGCTCACGAACGCCGCGGCGCAAGCGCCGCGGCGGCGTCGAGCAGACCGGCTCCATAACGGTCGTCGCGCCCCGGCGCGCCGATGTCGCGTGCCGTCGCTTGCAGCCACTGTCGCAAGGCGGCCGGCGTCGGGTTGTCGCCGAGCACACGGGACGCGACCACGAGCGCGGCGACGCCGCTCACCTGCGCTGCCGCCATCGAGGTGCCGTTGTAGCCGCGCGGTAGACCGAAGCGGTCGAAGCGCCCTGGCACGAGGAATGTCTCTTGGTAGATGTCGGCGCCGGCGCGCCCCGTGCGGCAATGGCTCTGATCCCAGGGGGTCGCGAGCGGAGCTGCGTCGGCTCCCCCGCCGGGCGCGACGAGATCGAGCCGGCCGCCGTAGTTCGAGTAGCTGGCAAGACAACCGTGCGAGGTCGTAGCGCCGACCGCCAAAACCGTCGGATAGCTGGCTGGCAGCGGGACCGTTTCGCTGCTTGCGTTGCCGGCAGCGGCCACGACCAGGACCCCATTGCGCTCCGCGTAGCTGAGGGCGGCCTGGAGCTCGGGGATACCACCGGAGCCAGTGTCCCGGGAGTCGAGCGTGACGCTCAGGTTCACCACCTTCGCCTTGCGCCTCACCGCGTAGCGAATCCCTTCGGCGACCTCCCAGGCTGTGCCCTCGCCGAGCTCGTCGAGAACCCGTACCGGCAACACCCGCGCCCGGTAGGCGATGCCCGCACCGGCACGAGCGTTGTTCGTACGTTCGACGATCGTCTGGGCTACGTGCGTGCCATGCCCGTTGAAGTCGTAGGCGTAGCGGTCGCGATCGACGAAGTCGTAGCCGCGTTCGACAGTTCCGAGATCCGGTGCGCGCCGGCAGCGGCAGCGGCGGTAGTTGCCGTACGCGACGCCGGTGTCGACGACCGCGACGCGAACACCGCGCCCGCCCGGAGCGCGTGCCCGCCGCGCCAGATCCCACGCTGTGGGAACGCCGATCCCCAGTTGCGAGGAGAGGTGCCACTGGCGGGCGAAGGCGGGGTCGTTCGGGACGAAGCTCGCGCGGGCGCGGTAGTTGGGGGAGGCGGCACTCGCCACGCGCAGAGCGCGCAGCTTGAAAGCGGCGTCGCGCGGCGCGAGCGCGCTCCGATAGCGAACGAGCGCACTGCCGTCGCTGCTACGAGCGACGATCTTGCCGCGGATCGAGCGGATCGCTGCGCGGATCCGTGCGCTGTCGGTGTCCGGGCGCCAGCGCACGATCACCTCGCGTTGCGCGTAGACGCCGCTTCGGTCGCTCGCCCACTCGCTGCGTGCACTGGCGCCGGCGGCTAGCGCTAGCGAGGCGACCAGCGACAACGAGAGCACAGCGAGATGTGTTCCGAAGCGGATGCGCGCTGCATTGCGCATGAAGGCGGCAACGAATATGTACCGTGAACCGGAAACTGCGGCTTTCCTTCGCGGGTAGGTCGGCAAAGTCCTCGCCCCATCGTGCCGGGTGGTGCGGCCCCGCCGCTCCAAAACACCGGTGCGTCGAGTGGTGCAGCGACCGCCGTCCCCTGCGGAGAGGCAGTAAAAACAACACGGTTCGCCGCTCGCGGTTGTGGTGGCGACGGCGACGGCGGGAGCGAGACCGGTGAGCGAGCGTTTCTTCCCACGCGACGAGTACTACATGCGCTTGGCGCTGCGCGAGGCGCAGCGGGCGCTCGCGCACGACGACGTTCCCATCGGCTGTGTGGTCGTCCAGCGCGGCGAGGTGATCGCCGCCGCTCACAACGAACGCGAATTGCGGCAAGACCCGACTGCTCACGCCGAGGTGCTGGCGCTGCGCGAGGCGGCACGGCGTTGCGGTTCCTGGCGCCTGCTGGACACCGTTCTGTACGTGACTCTCGAACCGTGTGCGATGTGCGCGGGGGCGATCGTGCTCGCACGCGTGCCGCGCGTGGTGTATGGCGCACCCGACCCCAAGGCTGGTGCCTGCGGCAGCGTGCTCGACGTGACCGGGGAGAGGCGGCTCAACCATCGCCCCGATGTCGCTGGCGGCCTTCTTGCCGACGAGTGCGGCGAGGTTTTGCGCGCCTTCTTCCGCGCCCGCCGTCGGCCGCCGGGGCGCTAGCTACACGCACGAGTGCCGCGGGTCGCGGCAAGTTCGATCGTGCCCACGGCGAGCCTCCCCCGCCGGCACGCTAGCCTACCCCGACGCCGCAAGCGTTTTCGCTGCGGCATCGAGCCCGGAGGGGTGCCGGAGTGGCTGAACGGGGCGGTCTCGAAAACCGTTAGGGGCCGATAGGTCCCTCGAGGGTTCGAATCCCTCCCCCTCCGCTCGCAGTCGGCGCCGACAGCGACCTTTGTCGCGTGCGTCTGGCTTGCCCTGCCACGACCGGCGATGATCATGGTGTGCGCTCAGGAGCCGGGCAGCGGGTTTCCCTTCGGCTCAGCGAGGTGACGCTTGTCGCCTGCACAGCCGCCGTCTTGACGCTCGCGCCGCCGTTGATGCTTGTGAACCCCGTGGCGAGCGAGCTCCTGCGCGACCTCTTTGCACCCGAGCTCGTAGGCGTGACGGAGGCGGAAGCGGATCGTACGAGCCGTGCGATCGTCGCCTCGATCTACGGTGGCGAGCTCGCGGTCGACGACCCGCGTCCAGGCTACGGTGCGATCACCGCTGAAGAGGTCGCGCACATGCGCGACGTGCGCCGCGCGGTGCTCGCCCTGTGGGCGCTCGTCGGCGGTTCCCTGGTCCTGGCGTGCTTTGCATGGGTGCGCTTGCGCCTCTCGCCGCGGCGGCGGCTGCGAGCGCTGCGCACAGCGGCCTTCGCGTCGCTGGTGTTCGTTGCGCTTGCTGTGGCGTTCGCTCTGCTCGACTTCGCAGCTGCCTTCGCTGGCTTTCACGCCCTGCTCTTTCCCCAGGGCGGTTGGCAGTTCCCCGCTGGAAAGCTGCTCGTCGAGCTCTACCCCGAGCGCTTCTGGCGCGGCGCCGGGGCGATCGCCGCCGCGCTGACGGTGCTGTCGAGCGCCACGGCGGTGGCGATCACGCGTCCTAGCCGCTGGCTGCAAGTGCCGGGAGGAGCACAGCGATCGGCAGACGGGTAGGCGACGAGGCGTGAGCCCCGTCGCCTACCGTGCCGCTCTTGCCGTCAGCAGTTCCCTTGCGGGACCGCGCCGCGCGCGAGCGTCGCTTCCAGGAAGTCGAGCGCGGGTTTCGCTCCGACCGCGAGTCCGAGAGCGTGCTCGGCGAGCGGGTACACCCGCCAGGTCACACGTCCGCCGAGACGACACCACTCGCTGCGCAGCGTCCGTGCCTGGTCGATCGGGATGATCTCGTCGATCCCACCGTGGTACAGGAGCACCGGCGCTGCCGGCTTCGTCGCACCGAGGCGGTTCTCGCGCAGGCGCGCCTGCCACGCCGGTGTGCCAAGCGGGTTCGTCGTCACATAGTCGTCGATGCGCGTGAAGGCGACACCCAGGAAGGTGCCGATGCCGTCGAGGCTGACGAGGCAGAGGTCGCTTGAGCGGGCGAGCAGGTCGCGTCCACGTGCGTTCAGGTAGGTGTCGAGGCGGAGCTCCGGATACGCCGCGTCGTATCCGAGAGCGGCGAGCAGAGCGAACGCGACGAACGGTCCGCCGTCGAGGTAGCTAGCCACCCGCTCGAGATCGGCGGGCACACCGCCGGCAGCCACACCCTTGACGTTGAGCTCGGGCGCGTAGCTGCGGGCGAGTTGTGCCGCCCAGCCGGCGGAGGTACCGCCCTGCGAGTAGCCCATGATGCCGATCGGTGCGCTCGCAGCCAGCCCCGTTCCTGGCAGCCGCAACGCAGCGCGGGCGGCATCGAGGAGCGCGGTGCCCTGTTCGCGCCCGACCTCGTAGGTGTGGAGGCCCGGAGTGCCGAGCCCGCGCATGTCGCTGACGGCGACCGCAAAGCCGCGCGCCAGAGCCGCCTTGATGAACAAGCCCTCGTAGTCAGTGCCACGGCTGAGCGTGTAGGACGGCGCACACGAGTCGCCGACGCCGCGCGTGCCGACGCCGTAAGTGACGAGCGGCCGCGGACCGCTGCCGCGCCACGGCGACGAAGGCACCAGCACCGTGCCCGACACAGCCATCGGTTTGCCGAGTGCCGTTCGGGAGGTGTAGAGCACCTGCCAGGCACGAACACCGGGTACGGGTGTGCGCGCGATCGGGTCGAGGGTGAACGTCGACTGTCGGTAGCGGATGAGCGCCCCCGGCTCAGTGCTGGGAAGCGGGTTCGGGGGCGTGTAGAAGGGATCGTTTGCTGGCGTCGCCGCGAGCGCAGCTGGGGCGACGCCAGCCGAGAGTGACAGTGCAAGCGTGGCTACGGCGGCAACTGTCGCAAGCAGTCGCCGCAGCATCCTTGCGTAGGACCACAACCTCATCGGTCGCTGTTTCCTCCCCCTTGTGTGTCGGAGTCCGCGACTCGAGGCCGAGGCGAGTCGCGCTTTCTACAGGCCTCCCGCCGACGCTACGAAACCAGAGGGCGGTTAGCGCTGTCAAGTCGTCGCGCGCGATCGGGGCCGCGGGCTTCAGGCGTCGTGGGCATCAGGCGTCGGTGCTAGCGACAACGCGCAACACGGTCGTAGCGGCCAGCAAAGTGATCGTGACAGCGCTGGCGACACACCACTGGCAGATCGCTTCGATCACGAACAACTCGAGCCAGGTCAGGTAGAGGCTGAACAGCCAGCCGGCGAGTGCGACGGCCGCGGCGACCGTCGCGCCGAGCGGGTGGGGCACGATGGTCGCTAGGAAGATCGTGACGTAGGCCAACAGGCCGAGCAGAGCGACCGGGACGCCGAGGAAGACGGCGTACTCCGACGTCTGCACGCGCTCGCAGCTGCCGCTGCCGGCTACGCACACCGGGCTGATCCCGGCGTAGTGCACGTAGGTGAGGTAACCGGCGATCGCGATCCCTAGGAGCGCCAACAGCGCGGCCAGCACACGTAGCCGGCGCTCGTCCAGAAAGCGCGTTCGCGCGCTGTTAGAACCGTCGCCGCGACTGCCCGCTCTCACCGCTGTCGAGCGGCGCTGATCGCGCTACGCACAGCGTCGGCTGTCAGGTCGGAGAGGGCGAGCTGCCGCGGCCGCCCACCGGCTTGCATGAGAAACAAAGTCGGTGTGGCGGTGACCCCGAGCTTGCGCGCCTCGCTGTTTGCCCGCTCGAGATCGTCCTCGGCCTCGGGCGTACGCGAGAACGCCAGAGCGCGGTCGACGTCAAGGCCGTCGATCGCACCGGCCACCTTGCGCAAGAAGTCCTCGGTTACGTACCCGGAGTTCTCGCGCCCTTGGTTGCGGAAAAAGAGCTCGGTGAACTGCCACACGCGGTTCTGGCGCGCGGCTCCGGCGGCGAAGCGCGCCGCGGTTTGCGAGTCGGGTCCGAGGAAGCTCAAGATTCGAAGTTCCAGTCGCAACCGGCCCGAGCGCACCTCGTTCGCGATGATCGCGGGCAATCCGTCGCGAGCGAGTTGGGCGCAGTAGGGGCACTGGAGATCGACGAACTCGATCAGCGTCGCCGGCGCGTCCGAACGCCCGAGCGTGTAGCCGCGCTGGGGGATGCCGCGGATAAGGCTGCGAACTTCGCTCGCGCCGCGCAGCTTCCCCGACTTGTCCGAGCTGCCGCTGGTCACGATGCTCGCGACGATCGCCACTGCCGCCACCGCGACCGCGGCGGCGACCACCGCTAGCAGGCGTGTTCGCTTTCCAGTCACGTCGCGTCCGTGGGTCATGAACGGTATCGGCGGCAGGCAGCCGCCGCACAAAGCAGCACAGCGCTGATGCTCCTGGCTGCCAGTAAGGCGCAGCCTAGACGGTTCGCCGCGAGCGCGGACCGGTCGCGTCACCCGGCCTGTCGCCCGCGCGTGCGGCGAGGAAGAAGAGGGCCGTCATTCCCACTGCCAACACCACAACGTCGGTGGTGAACATCAGCGCGGCCCCGAGGCGCTGGTCGGCGAGAGCGTCGAGTCCGAACGCGCGGTCGCCCGCACCGTAGGCGTCCGCGTAGAGCGGCGTGCGCGCAGCGGCGATCGCCATCGCTAACGCCATTCCGAAGAAGCGGGCGGCGAAGAGGTAGGCAAGCTTCCACAGCTCCCCGCGTGCCTGGCGGCGGTGCGGCTCGATCAGCGGCCACCAGACGAGCGCGCTCGCCACTACGAACGCCTGATGCTGGAGAGCGTGCACCAGCGGGTGGCGGAGCGCCGCCTCGAACGCCGGACCGACGTGCCAGCCGAGCAGCACGACCGCGTAAAGCGGCACCGCGACGGTCGGGCGCGCCAAGATCGCGAGCGCGCGGCGCAAGCGCCGCGCACGCCCGAACGCCGCGACCAGACGTTTGGGTACCGCGAGCGCGCCGACCGGGGCCCGGAAACCGAGCAGCAGCAACGGCACGGCGATGTCGGCGAGTAGCAGGTGCTGAGCCATGTGCGCAGCGACCGACTCGCTGGCGCGATGGTCGAGCGGCGATAACAAGGCGCCGGCGAGCGCCGCGACGCCAGCCACGCAGAAAGTGCGCTGCGCCGGCGCCAGCCGCAGATCGCGACGCCGCGCTAAGCGCGCGCCGCGTGCAGCGAGCCCGCCCGTCACGGTGACGGCCGCGAGCGCTCCGGCGTCGACCACGATGCGCTTTCAGCGGTCGCTCGCGGCCGTGCGAGCGGCGCGACCGACCCCGGTAGAGGCGCCGTCGGTGTCGCTGCTGCCGCCGGTCGCTGCGCGGGCGCGGGCGCGGCGGTCGCCAAGCCACAGCCATAGCACGATCGCGAGCGCCGGACCCAGGTACACCGGTAGGGAGATGTACCAGTGGCCGAAATGGCCGATTACGATCAGCGACCCGCTAACCACCGTCACGTGTCAATCTAGCGAGCATGACCCGCCACGTAGCCGGCCGCCGCCCGATCATCGGTATCACCGGTGCCTTCGAGCGCGCGCGCTGGAGCGTGTGGGAAGCCGAGGCGGCGGTGGTCGGGCGCACGTACATCGATCAGGTGCGCGACGCAGGCGGGGCGGCGCTCGTCCTGCCGCCCGACGACGAGGCGGCACTGTCGCCCCACTATCTGCTCGAGCACCTCGATGGCCTTGTGCTGACCGGGGGGCTCGACCTCGACCCCGCGAGCTACGGCGCGCGGCCCCATCCGCAGACCGTGTGCGGCGACGGCGAGCGCGACCGCTTCGAGCTCGCGCTCTGCCACGCCGCGGTCGAGGCCGACATTCCCGTGCTCGGCATCTGCCGCGGTGCGCAGGTGTTGAACGTGGCCTTGGGGGGCACGCTGATCCAGCACTTGCCGGATGTCGTTGGGGACGACCACCACCTTCCGAGTCTCGGCACCTACGGCCGACACGATGTCGAGCTAACACCAGGCTCGCTTGTGGCGAGAACGATCGGGTCCGAGCGCGTGGTCGTGCACTCGCACCACCACCAGGCAGTGGACGAGCTCGGGGAGGGCGTGGTCGCGGTCGGCCGTTCCCTGCCCGACGGCATCGTCGAGGCGATCGAAGTGCCGGGCCGTTCGTTCGTCTGCGGGGTTCAGTGGCACACCGAAGAGGAGCGCCCCTTCTCCCCCCTTTTGCGCGAGCTCGTCGAGCGTGCTCGTGCCCGCATGCTCGCGACCCAAGGCGGTGCCGAGCCGCCGGTAGCCCTGCCGCTCAGCGGCGGCGATGCGCTCGCGAAACCGGTGGCCGATAACAGCGGCAGCTAGCCGGCTACGCTTGAGGCCGCTCGGAGAGGTGACCGAGTGGCTTAAGGTGCGCGACTGGAAATCGCGTGGGCGGCCACAAGCCGCCTCGTGGGTTCGAATCCCACCCTCTCCGCTGCGCCGCCAGCGCGGCGCGATAGAGGTCAAGCGGCATCCGGCAGTTGCCGGATGCCATCGAGCGACGACCGCTCGCCGCGCGCGAATGTCGTAGCTACAAGGTCGCTGCCGCAGCGCTCGCAGCGCAGCGTTCGTGCTCGACCCGGCTCGAAGACGCCTTCGTAGCGCGCACCGCACGCCCCCTGCGGGCACTCGAATAGCGCAAAAACCAATGGCGGCCGGGCGGCGCGAGCAGACCGTTTTTGCTGCGGTGAAGCCACCTGCCGATCATTGCCGTCCCGGCGGACGGATCCATGCCGACAGCCAATACCGGGTGCCGCCCTAGCCGTCGCTGCCGCTTGCTGGATCGTCCCCGGCGGGCACGATCAGTCGCACGTGGCGGAGATTGACCAGCACCACCGGGTAGCTGCGCGCGGAGCCGTCGTCGAGCGCAGTGACGGTGGCGTCGCGCAGCACGAGAAAGTCGACGTCGCGGCGGTTGACGTGGTCGGAGAGGCGGCTGCCGTACCCCTCTGCAGGCAGCGTCAGCTCCCCGCTCACGAGCGTACGGTCCGTCTCGAGGGTTACGCGTTCGGTTCTGCGCTCCATGCCCTGTCCTGCAAGCCTTGTTATCACTTAGCGCTCGTGCGGGGGCAGTCGCTCAGGGGCAAGCTGTTGATCGCTGCGCCGGCCCTTCAGGACTACTTTCGTCGCTCGGTAGTGCTGATCCTGGAGCACACGGACGAAGGCGCGCTCGGGGTCGTCCTCAACCGGCGCGCCGACGTGCGCGTGGCCGATTCCGTTCCCGCCCTGGCGGAGCTCGGTTTCGGCGAGGAGCCGGTGCTGATCGGCGGGCCGGTGCAGCCCACAGCGGTTATCGCCCTCGGGGAGTTCGGCGACCCCGAGGAGGCGAGCTCGATCGTGGTGGGGACCCTGGGCGTGCTCGACCCCGAGCGTCCGCCGCAGACCGTATCGCGCATCCGCGTCTACGCCGGGTACGCAGGGTGGGCTCCCGGTCAGCTCGAACGCGAGCTCGAACAAGAAGCGTGGATCGTCGACAGCGCGAGCCCCGAGGACCCGTTCGTCGACGGCGACCTCTGGCGCATCGTCCTGCGCCGCAAGGGTGGCCCCTACGCCCTGCTCGCCACGATGCCGTCGGATCCCGCGCTCAACTGACAGCGGTTCGAGCCTGCGATCATCGACGGGTCGTGCGCTATGTCGTCGTCGCCGTTTTCGGAGCGCTCGGGGCACTCAGCCGCTACGCCGTGGATGGCGCGATATCGCGCGCCGCGCAGGGTCAGTTCCCGATCGGCACGCTCGTGATCAACGTGGTCGGATCGTTCGCGCTCGGCGCGCTTGTCGAGCTAACGACCAACCGCATGGTGCTACCTGCCGAGTGGCGCATAGCTCTCGGCGTCGGATTTCTCGGCGCGTTCACGACCTTCTCGACGTTCAGCTACGAGACCGTGCGGATGCTCGAGTCCGGTGCCCTTGCGCAGGCGGTGCTAAACGTTTTGGCGTCGGTGGTTCTTGGTGTGGCGGGGGCGCTGTTCGGCGTCGCGGTGGCGCGGGCGGTGTGAAAGCGGTGCGGATCGAGGGACCGGGCAAGCTTCTGCGGATCTTCGTCGGCGAGTCCGATCGCTACCGCGGCAAGCCGCTCTACCAGGCGATCGTCGAGACGCTCCGCGAGCGCGGCCTCGCCGGTGCCACGGTGCTGCGCGGGATCGAGGGCTTCGGGGCGCACAGCCGTATCCACACTTTCCGCTTGCTGCGGCTGTCAGAGGACCTGCCGGTGGTGATCGAGGTCGTCGACAGCGCCGAGCGCATCGACGCGATCATCCCGGTGCTCGACGAGATGGTCGAGGAGGGGCTAGTCACGGTCGAGCCGGTCGAGGTGATCGCTTACCGCAGCGGTGGTCGTGGCGCTCGCGGTGGTGCGGAGGGCGAAGGTGCGAAGAGGGCGGGGGAGAAAGCGCCCGAGGGCGAGCGTGAGGACGCTTGAATCTTGGCTCGCGGCGGCGAAGCGACCGCAGCCACTCGCGAGGTTGCGCGACAGTGGGCGCGGCTGGACTCGAACCAGCGACCTCTCCCGTGTGAGGGGAGCGCTCTCCCACTGAGCTACGCGCCCGCGCCAGCGCAGTCTAGCTGCGCAGGGTGGTTGTCACCGTGATGCAGCATCTGTGCGGCAACGGTGCGGACGGCGGTCGCGGTGTATCCTCGCCGTGGACCGTGCTAGGCGGGGAGGTAGCGGTGCCCTGTCACCCGCAATCCGCTCTAGCGGGGCCGAATTCCCGTCCGAGGGGTGCGGCTCCCGGGTTCGGTCGCGCCGCCGGAAGGCGTCGATGGCCGGGTCCCGCGCGGTCGGCGCCCGCGAACCAGGTCAGGTCCGGGAGGAAGCAGCCTTAAGCGGTAGCGCCTTCGCGCCGCGGACAAGCCTGGCCGGAGTCGGACGACGGTGTCGGCCTCCGGGGGCGGCTTCGAAGGCGGGTGCACGGTCCACTCTTTTCCCCGCCGCCGCGCGCTCACCACCTTCGGGATTCGCCGCCGAGTGGGCTAAATGAGCGCGACGATCGCGTCGATTTCGATCGCCGCTCCACGCGGAAGCGCTGCGACCCCGACCGCTGCCCGTGCCGGCGCGTGACCCCCGAGCTCGGCAAAGAAGCCCTCGTACGCCTCGTTGATCTCGCCGAAACGAGCGAGCTCGGTGGTGTAGACGGTGAGTCTGAGCGCTCGGCGTAGCGAGGTGCCGGCGGCTTGGCAGACCGCCTCGAGGTTCTCGAGGCAGCGCCGCGTCTGGTCGCCCAGATCGAGCTTGACGAGCTCGCCGGTGCTCGGATCGAGCGGCAGCTGTCCCGAGCAGTACAGCACTGTGCCGTGAGCGATCGCTTGGCTGTAGGGGCCGATCGCTTGTGGTGCGTTCGCGCTCTCGACGGTTCGGATCTCGGTCATCGCCTTAGCATGCACACGCGGATGCGTTCCCTCTACCGTCGCCACCGGCCGCGCACGTTCGACGAGGTAGTCGGACAGGAGCACGTGGTACGCACGCTGCGCAACGCGATCGCGCGCGACCGCGTGCACCACGCCTACCTGTTCGTCGGTTCCCGCGGAACCGGCAAAACGAGCATGGCGAAACTGCTCGCCTGCGCGCTCAACTGCCAAGGGGCGCCGCGCGCCGACTTCGATCCCGAGGATCCGCGCTGCCGTGCGATCATGGCCGGCGGTTCGATGGACGTCGTCGAGATCGACGCCGCCTCGCACAACTCGGTCGACGACATCCGCGAGCTGCGCGAGAGCATCCACTTGGCGCCGATGGAGGGCGGCCGCCGCGTCTACATCCTCGACGAGGCGCACATGCTCTCGACCGCCGCCTGGAACGCGTTTCTCAAAACGCTCGAAGAGCCGCCGCCGCACATCGTTTTCGTGCTCTGCACGACCGAAGCGCACAAGGTGCCGGCGACGATTGTCGATCGCTGTCACCGCTTCGACTTCACGCGACCGAGCGCCGATCAGTTGCGCGCGGTGCTGCGCAGGGTGGCCCAAAAGGAGGGGATTTCTGCTCCCGACACGGCGCTGGCGCTGGTGGCACGGGCGGCGAACGGCAGCTTTCGCGACGCCCTCGGCACGCTCGAGCAGCTCGTCGCCTACTGCGGCGATCAGCTCGACACTGAAGCGGTGCGCGACCTCTTGGGTCTCGGGAACAGCGAGGAGGTGGCCGAGGTCGCCGAGGCCGCGATCGCCGGCGATGCCGCCAGGGCGCTGCGCGCGCTAGCCGCAGTTTGCGAGCGCGGGCGCGATCCCGAGCGCTTCGCGCGCGAGCTCGGCGACCACTTTCGCTTGCTGCTCGTCGCGGGCGCGAGCGGCGAGCTGCCCGCCGCTGTCGGCCTAACCGAAGAGGAGAGCGCGCGCATCGTCGACCAGGCGGCGCGCTGCCCCACGTGGGTGAGCGCGCGCATGCTCGATCTCCTCGCGGAAGCGCTCGCACGGGTGCGCGAGGGCGGCGAGCCCCGCTTGCAGCTCGAGCTGGCGCTCGTCAAAGCGTGCGACCGCACGAGCGAGCCGACGCTCCACGCGTTGATGCGGCGTATCGAGGATCTGGAGCGCCGCGTCGCCGGCGTCCCGGGGACGGCGAGCGGCGCGGCGGTCGGCGCCGCAAGCCGCGAGAGCGCGGCGAGCGCGGTCGAAGGCACCGTCGGTGCGGGAGCGCGCTCCGACACAGCACACGATGCGCAGCCCCCCGCTGCCGGTGACGAGCCGAGCGGAGGCGTGAGCCCTGTCGGCGACGACCGTAGCGAGGACGCTAGCGGCGCCCACCCCGAGGCGAGCGCTGCCGGTGGCGAAGGCCGGGTCGCGAGCGCACCGCCGGCGCCTGCCTCGCCGCGCAGCGACGCCACCGCGATCAGCGGCGGCGTGACCCTGGCGACGATCGTGGAGCTCTGGCCAGCGCTTTGCGAGGCCGCTCGCGAGCACAACCACATGCTCTCGCACTGGCTTGCCCAAGCACGACCATCGTCGCTGGAGGACGGCCAGCTGACCGTCACGTTCCCCGAGACGATCAGCTTCGGGTTCCGCAAGGTGAAAGAGCAGCGCGAGCGCGTCGTCGAGCTCTTGCGCGGTCTCGTCGGTGCGCCCGTGGCCGTTCGTTTCGAGGTGGCGGCCGCGGAATCGTGCGCGTCCGGCAGCGATCGACTCACCGACGACGAGGTCGTGGAGGCGTTGAAACGCGAGCTCGACGCACGCGAGCTCGGCGAAAGCGAAGAAGAGGAGGGGACGTGAAGAAGGGCAAGCAGCCGAACCTCGGTGATCTCGTCAAGCAGGCGCAGCGTCTGCAAGCCGAGGTGGCGAAGGCGCAAGAGGAGCTCAAGGCGGCGACCGTCGAGGCCAGCGCCGGCGGCGGCATGGTGCGGGCGGTGGTGAGCGGCGATCTCGAGTTGCGCGAGCTGCACATCGACCCGCGTGCGATCGATCCCGACGATGCCGAGATCGTCGCCGAGATGGTGATGGCCGCGGTCAACGAGGCGCTGCGCAGCGCCCAGGAGCTCGCCAACCGCAAACTTGGCGCGGCGACCGGCGGTCTCGCCGGCATGCTCCCTGGCGAGCTCGGCCTGCCGCCCTTCTAAGCTCGCCGCGAGCGGATGGCCGAGGCACCGCTGGGCACGCCAACCCAGGCTGACGCGCTCGAGCGCGCGATCACCGAGCTCTCGCGTCTCCCCGGCATCGGCCGCCGCACCGCTCAGCGGCTCGCCTTCTTCTTGCTCGGGCGCAGCGGGCCCGAGGTGGCAGCGCTCGCCGAAGCGCTGCTCGACCTCAAACGGCGGATCGGCGAATGCCGCGTTTGTTTCAACTTCGCCGAGGGCGAGCTCTGCGCCGTGTGCTCCGACGAGCGCCGCGAGCACGGCCTGATCTGCGTCGTCGAACAGCCCAGCGACATCTTCACGATCGAGCGCAGCGGCGAGTTCCGCGGCCGTTACCACGTGCTCGGCGGTGCGCTGTCACCGATCGATGGTGTCGACGTCGAAGATCTCCGTTTCGCGCAGCTTTTCGAACGCATCGCTCGCGAGCGACCGCAAGAGGTGGTGATCGCCACCAACGCCACGACTACCGGCGAGGCGACCGCCCTCTACCTTGCCGACGAACTACACCGGCGCTTCCCTGAGCTGCGCGTGACCCGGCTCGCGAGCGGCTTGCCGGCCGGTGCCGACCTCGAGTACGCCGACGAGCTGACCGTGAGCCGCGCCCTGCGTGGCCGGTACGCGCTGTAGCGAGCGGCTCGCGCGGAGCCCTAGTCTCGGGTAAGCTGGCGCGGGAGCGGCGCCTCCCCACCTAGTGCGCCGCAGCTACTAGCTGTACGTCCGAGATGCCGGCCTTTGTCGAGGCTTTAGCCGTCGTTCCTGCCCCCGCTGCACGCAAAAGTGCCTCCGCGCAGGGGTTGCGTTTAACGCGCGTGCGGCTGCGCGATCTGTCTGCGAGCGACATCGCGCAGTGGGCGGAACTGGCCGAGTCGAGCAGTCACCCCAACCCTTTCTGGCATCCCGATTTCGTCCTTCCGGCAGCGATGGTTCTCGCGCCGCGCAATACGGTCGAGCTGGTGGTGGCGCACAGCGGCGACGGGTGGCTCGGCTGCTTGCCGGTTTGCCACGCGAGCCGCGGGCCGCTGCAGTTACTGGCAAGTTTCACTAACGCCTACTGCTTCGACGGGACGCCGCTTATCGCGGCCGGCTGCGAGGAGCAGGTCGCCGAGGCGCTTGTCGCGCACTTCGAGCGCGAGGTGCGCGGCGCGCTGTGGCTGCCGACGTTGGTCGATGGTCCAGCGACCACCGCGCTGATCGCTGCCCTTGGTGAGAGCCGCAACCTCGAGATCGCCGAGGAGCGCTCGTGGGAGCGGTCGGTCCTGACGGAGAAAGGTGCCGGGGAGCTCGCCTCCCGTCTCGGCAAGAAGGGCCGCAGCGAACTGCGGCGCCGTCGCCGGCGGCTTGCCGACGATCTCGGCGCTGCGCCGCGCTGCAAGCCGCTCGACAGCGGCGACGCCGTACTTAACGAGTGTCTGCGTGTCGAGGCGAGCGGCTGGAAGGGGAAGGCCGGCACCGCGCTTGCCTGCGACCCCCACCACGCCGGTTTTTTCCGCCAAGTAGCGCGGGCCTTCGACACCCGCGGGGCCTTCGTTGTTTACGGCTTGCTTGTCGGCGATCGCTTGGCCGCCTTCGTGACGGCCTTGTCGGCGGGCGGCCAGCTGTTCGCGTTCAAGCGCGGTTACGACGAGGGGCTGCGCCGCTACGCCCCCGGTCGCTTGCTCGACCTCGATTTCGCCGACTACTTCGTGCGCGAGCGCCCTGAGCGACTCGTCGACTCGTGCTGCGACAGGGGCGACGACGTGATGGCTGGCCTCTGGCCGGAGCGGCGCGGCGTGCGGTCGCTGCTCGTCACGCGCGGGTGGGCGCTGCGCGCCGCTACGCGCGTTGCGCTCCCCGCTTACCGCGGCGCTCGGCGCGCGCTGGCGGCGACATGTACGCGAGCGACTGGCAGTGCGCGACGGCTCCGATCGCGACTAGCCTCCGGCGGCGCTCGGCCCGGCGAGTAGCCCGTAGCTGCGCTTCAAAAGCAGCACGCGCTGCACCGCTTCGTCGAGGCGCGCCCGTGGCAGAAGGCGTGTGCGCACCGCATGGACGATCGCGGCGTACGCGGCCAGCTGGTCGCCGGGTGTGCCCGAGATCCAGACTAGATCGGCACCGGCGCGGAGTGCGGCGACGGCGCCGTCGCTGGCGCGGACGAAGTCGCGAACCGCAGGCGACGCGAGATCGTCGCTGATCGCCACGCCGGAAAAGCGCAGCTCGCCGCGTAAAAGATCGACGAGCACGCGGCGCGACATCGAGGCCGGGGTCGAGAAGTTCTCGAAGGGGTAGAGAGCGTGAGCGACGACGACTGCTTGCGCGCCGGCGCGAAACGCGGCGGAGAAGGCGGCGAGATCGCGTTCGCGCAGGCTGTCGAGGTCGCGCGTCACGGTCACGGGGCCGCTTTCCGGCGGGCGGTCGGCCGCGCCGATGCCTGGGAAGCTCGCCGGCGCGCAAACCACGCGACGCTCCAGGCATGAACGTACGGCCAGCGCGGCGAAGGTCGCGACCTCCGCGGGATCGGTCGAGAAGACGCGCGTGCCGAGGGCAGGCTCGTCGTCGCCGGCGACGTCGGCGGGCACCCCGACGAGTCCCTGAAGGCCGTTGCGCCTCGCCGCGTCGGCCGCGACAGCGTATGCGTCGGCTGCCTGCCGCACCGTCGCGTACTCGCCGATCGACAGTGCGGGAGGGGCGGGCAGGGCGTTACCTGTGCCGCCCGGTTGCAGTGCGAGCAGCAGCGGCTGAAGCGTTCCGACCTTGCGCACCTCGTCGCGTAGCTGTCGTACGAGTCGAGCGAGGTCGGCGCGGCGACCCCAGTCGCTGCGCCGCACTATCACCGCCCCGAAGCCGCCGCGTGCCAGCCGTGCCAGCTCGGTGCGCTCGGCGGTGCGGGCCGGAGACACGGCGATCACCTGGGCGGCAGCGGCCTCGAGCGGCAGGCGGCGCACGTACTCCCCGAGTGTCCGGGGCGGGCGTGATGCCTTCCCCGTTCCGGTCGGTATGGGCGGGACGATCCGTGCCAGGAAAGAGACGAGCGGGCGCTCGGCCCGCAGCGGCTGGCGGCGCTGCTCGTCGTGCCACGCCGTCCCCACCACGACGCCCGCTGCAAGCGAGAGCGCGGCGAGGGCAGCGAGCGCTGCCAGCGCGCGGCGCCCCCGGCGGGTGGCGAGCAAACGGCGGCGGGCGGGCGGCTGATCCGCGGACATCGCGCGCAGGGTATCTTTCGCCCACGTGGCGACCGGCCGATCCGACGAGCGCACGACAGCTTCGGAGCGCCGGTCGACCCGTGGCGCCGCCGAGACGCAAGTGCAGCGACCGATAGTCGTGATGAAGTTCGGCGGCACCTCGGTCGCCGACGCCGAGCGCATTAAGCGGGCCGCCCGCCGCATCGCCGAGCGACACGCCGAGGGGAACGCCGTCGTCGCTGTTCTTTCGGCGCGCGGCAAGCACACCGACGAGCTGATCGCGCTCGCTCACGAGGTCTCGTCGCGACCGCACCCGCGAGAGATGGACATGTTGCTTTCGACCGGCGAGCGGATCTCCTGCGCGCTCGCGGCGATGGCGATCAACGATCTCGGCTACGAGGCGATCTCGCTGTCGGGTTCGCAGGCCGGGATCGTCACCGACTCGACGCACACCAAGGCGCGGATCATCGACGTGCGAGCGGACCGTATCCGGCGCGCGCTTGCGGAGGGCAAGATCGTGCTTGTCGCCGGTTTCCAAGGGGTCTCGCAGGATTCACTTGACGTGACGACGCTTGGCCGTGGCGGATCCGACACCACGGCTGTCGCCCTCGCCGCGGCGTTGGGCGCCGAGGTGTGCGAGATCTTCACCGACGTCTCGGGTGTCTTCAGCGCCGACCCGCGTATCGTTCCTGATGCGCGCAAGCTGCCGCTGCTCACCTTCGAGGAGATGCTCGAGATGGCGGCGTCAGGTGCGCGTGTGCTGCAGCTGCGTTCGGTCGAGTACGCCCGCAACCACGGCGTCACGATTCACTGTCGTTCGAGTTTCGAGGAAGGGCCAGGCACCTTCGTCGTCGACGAGGCAACAACCATGGAGAGACCACTAGTCACCGCCGTCACGCACTCGACCGATGAGGCGCGGATCACGCTCACCGGCCTTCCCGATCGGCCCGGTATCGCTGGCCGGGTGATGACGGCGCTGGCCGAGCGCGCGATCAACGTCGACATGATCATCCAGAACGAGCCGGTGTCGGAAGGGCATCGCGCCGACATGTCGTTCACCGTTCCCCGTGCCGACCTCGAGCTGGCCCGCGAGACGCTCGAACCGCTTCGCGACGAGCTCGGTTTCGGCGACATCGCGACCGACGAGCGGATGGGCACCGTGTCGCTGATCGGTGCCGGCATGCGCAGCCATCCGGGCGTCGCCGCGAAAGCGTTCAGCGTTCTCGGCGACGCCGGGATCAACATCGAGATGATCTCCACCTCGCCGATCAAGATCTCCTGCGTGATACGCGAAGAGGACGTGCCGCGAGCGGTGCGCGCCCTACACGACGCCTTCGGTCTGGCCGAGGGAGCCGACGGCGCCGACCTCGTCGGTCCGGCAGCGGCCGCGCGTTCGCGTCCGGCTAGCGGCGAAGAGGACGGGCGACGGTGAGAGTTGCTGTTGTCGGCGCTACCGGCGCCGTCGGCCGAACGATCCTGAGCGTGCTGGAGGAGCGGGAGTTTCCCGCCAGCGAGGTCGTTCCCTTCGCGTCGGAGCGATCTGCTGGCCGCGAGATCGCGTGGCGAGGCGGCACTCTGCGCGTCGAGCCGCTGGTCGACGGCGCCGAGGAAGGTTTCGACATCGCGCTGTTTTCGGCCGGCTCGGCCGTGTCTGGCGAGTGGGCGCCGCGCTTCGCACGGGCCGGCGCGGTGGTCGTCGACAACTCCTCGCGCTGGCGGATGGAGCCTGAGGTGCCCCTCGTCGTCGCCGAGGTCAATCCCGAGGCGCTCGACGACCACCGCGGCATCGTCGCCAATCCGAACTGCTCGACGATGCAGATGGTGGTGGTGCTGAAGCCGATTCTCGACGCGGTCGGGATCGAGCGCGTGGTCGTCTCCACCTATCAGGCGGTGTCAGGCACCGGGCAGCGCGCGATCGAGGAGCTCCACCGCCAGACGGAGGCGCTGATCGCAGCCCAGGAGCTACCGCCGCCGAGCGTCTACCCGCACCGCATCGCCTTCAACGTGCTGCCACAGGTCGAGACGTTCAAAGACGGCGACGACTACACCACCGAGGAGCGCAAGATGATGAACGAGACGCGCAAGATCCTCGGTCGCGACGACATCGGGGTGTCCGCGACGTGCGCGCGGGTCCCGGTGTTCAGCTCACACTCGGAGTCGATCAACGTGCAGACGCGGGAGCCGCTGTCGCCCGAGCGGTGCCGCGAGTTGCTCGCCAGCGCTCCCGGGATCGTCGTCGTCGACGACCCCCACAACGGGCGCTATCCGCTGGCGATTGATGCCGCTGGTCGCGACGAAGTGTTCGTGGGACGCATCCGCCGCGACCCCTCGCACGAGCGCTGCCTCAACATGTGGGTGGTCGCCGACAACCTGCGCAAAGGCGCGGCCACCAACGCCGTGCAGCTCGCCGAGCTGCTTGTCGAGCGCGGCCTGGTCGGCAGCGCGGCGCGCTGAACTCGAGGCCGCCTTCTCTAGGCGGCCGCGGCGACTGGCAGGCTCTCGACCCGCTCGGCGATCTCGCGCGTCGAGACGACGTGCTTGCCCATCCCGAGCTCCTTCGGCGAGAGTCCGAGCGCCAAACCGAGCAGCTGCGGGAAGTGCAGGACCGGCACCCCCAGGTCGTGGCCGACGAACTTCGCCGCCTCCGGCTGCTGCATGTCGAGGTTGAGGTGGCAGAGCGGGCACGGCGTCACGAGACAGTCGGCGCCGGCCTCGATCGCGTCGGCGAGGTGTCGACCCGCCTGGCGCAGCGAGGTGCGTCGGTTCATCGTGATGATCGGGAAGCCACAGCACTTGTGCGAACCCGCGTACTCGACCGGTTCGGCACCGAGCGCCTCGATCACCATCGAGAGGTACTTGTCGCGGTCGGGGTAGCGGTCGAAACCGAGCCTGCGGGTGGGGCGCACGATGTAGCAGCCGTAGAAGGGCGCGACCTTGAGGCCGGTGAGCGGCCGCACAACCTTCGACCGCAGCGTCTCGAGGCCGATCTCTTCGACGACGAGCCACAGCAGGTTCTTGTTCCACCACTCGTCGTCCTTGCGGTAACTCAGCCCTTCGGGCGCAAGGTGCTTGTTGATGTGCTCGCGGTAGGACGCTGACGCGTCGAGGCGCTCGCGGCACTCGCTCTGCGCACCCTGGCAGGTCGAGCAGATGTTCATCATGCCCGCCGCCCCCTCGACGCGCTGGGCGAGCGCGAAGGTGCGGGCGTTGAGGGTGTCGGCGAGCTCCTGGCTGTGTTCGGCGATCACGCCGGCCCCGCAGCAGTTCGCGCGATCGAGCTCGACTAGCTCAATGTCAAGCAGCGGCGCAACCTTCGCGACGGCACCGTGGAGCTCGGGTGCGAACCCACGCGCGACGCAGCCAGGCCAGTAGGCGACCTTGATCACGAGTCCTGCCTCCCTTCAGCCGCAGCGATCGCCGCCGTCGTGGCGGCATCTTCCTCGTCGCCGCCCTCGCCGACGATGTAAAGGTTGAGCTCGATGCGCTCGCCGTGGCGCTCGATCTCGCGGAAGATTCGCTTGATCTCTTTCTGGTCGGGCAATCGCGGGTGGAAGAACGCCTTCCTCGGTGTCACCTTGCCCGACTTCAAACCGCGGAGCGCCGTCGGCAAGTTCTCGAGCAGCTGCTTGACGGCACCGGGCTCGGTTTGGCCCTTCACGAGCGAGCCGTCGCCGAAGGTCCGCGGCAGAAGCTGCGCTTCGTGAAGCGTGCCGTACTTCTCGATCAGCTTCGTGAACGCGACCGCGTGCCCGTAGCCGTTGTTGCGGTCCTTGATTCCGAAGTCCTCGGCGGCGCGGCGACGCAGGCGCATGATCTGGTTCATCGGCGCCACGTCCTTCGGGCAGACCTCGACACAGGAGAAGCAGTGCGTGCAGTCGTAGAGGCCGTGTGGGTCCTCGGCGAGGTCGCGCAGCCGCTCCTCGGTCATGCCGTCGCGCGGGTCGCCGACGAAGCGATACGCCTTGGCCAGCGGCGCGGGCCCGACGAACTCGGGATCGGCCTCGAGCGAGAGGCAGGCGGACATGCAAACGCCGCACTGGATGCAGGCCATGGTCTGCGTGACGTCAAGCATCGCCTCCGCCGGCACTGTGTACTCGCGGTCGGCGGGCGGTTCCTCCGCGGGGATCAGCCACGGGGTGACGCGGCGGATCTTCTTCCAGTGCACCGACTCCATGTCGGTGACGAGGTCTTTAACGACCGGCATGTTCGCCATCGGTTCGATGACGATCACGCCGTCACGGGCTGTTTCCTGCGCCTCACCGACCTTGGTGTTGCAAGCCAGCGCCGAGCGGCCGTTGATGCGCACACCGCAGGAACCGCAGATCGCGGCGCGACACGAGCAACGGATCGCGATCGAACCGTCTTCCTGGCCTTTGGCGGTGAGGATGGCCTCGAGGACCGAGCGCTCGGGAGCGAGCTCGACCTTGTAGTCACGCCAGTACGGCGGCTCGCCCGACTCGGGGTCGAAGCGGCGGATCCTGAGCGTGTACTCGGGCATCAGTAGACCCTTTCCTGGGGCTGCCAACGCGTGATCGTCACCGGCGCGTAGCCGATCGATGGCCCGTCACCGTTGTAGGTGAGGGTGATGTGGCGGAGCCACTCGTCGTCGTTGCGCTTCGGGAAGTCGGTGCGGTAGTGGGCGCCGCGGCTCTCCTTGCGCTCGAGTGCGGCGGTGACGATGCACTCGGCGTTGTCGAGCATGAACTGCAACTCGAGCACGCCGAGCACGTCCTGGTTGAAGACAGTGCCCTTGTCGTCGACGGCGACCGTGCGCGCCTCCTCCTTGAGCCGCTTGACGGTTTCGAGCGCCTTCTCGAGCCCTTCCTGATCGCGGAAGACGCCCACATAACGGTCCATCGTCGTGCCGAGCTCGTCCTTGATCTCGGCGACGCGTCGCCCCGAGCGATCGCGGCGGACGATCGCATCGATCATCCGCTCCTCGTCGGCGAGAGCGGCTTCGGACGCGCGCGGCATCGGCACCTCGCGCGCAATCTCGCCGGCGTGCGTACCCGCGCGGCGGCCGAAAACGAGGGTGTCGAGCAGCGAGTTGGCGCCGAGCCGGTTACCGCCGTGAACCGACACGCAAGCGCACTCGCCGGCCGCGTAGAGCCCGGGGATAGCGGTGCGGCCGAGGGGGTCCGTCTTGATGCCACCCATGATGTAGTGGTTGCCGGGCTTTACGCGGATCGGTTCTTTCGTGATGTCGACACCGGCGAAGTCGCGCGCGACGTTGACGATCTCGCGCAGCGCCTCGTGGATGCGCTTGCGCCCGACGACGGTGATGTCGAGCGCCACCGTTCCATCGGGGAAGCCGCGGCCCTCGAGAATCTCGGTGGCCTCGGCGCGCGAAACGACATCGCGCGACGCCAGCTCGAGCTTGTTCGGCGCGTACTTCTCCATGAAGCGCTCGCCCTTGGCGTTGTAGAGGTGAGCGCCTTCGCCGCGCGCGCCCTCGGTGATCAAAAGACCGGTGCCGGCGAGCGTGGTCGGGTGGTACTGGACCATCTCCATGTCCATCAGCGGTGCGCCGATGCGGTAGGCCATGGCGATGCCGTCACCGGTACAGATCAGGGCGTTGGTGGTGGGCTTGTACACCTGACCGTTGCCGCCGGTGGCGAGGATCACGCACTTGGCGCGGAACAGCGCCATCGAGCCGTCGACGATGTTGCGGGTTACGACGCCGGCGATGCGTCCGTCGTCGTCCTGGACGAGGCGCGTGCAGAACCACTCCTCGTAGCGCACGACCTCGCTGTGCTTCATCAGTTGCTCGTACAGGACGTGCAGGATCGCCTGGCCGGTGATGTCGGCGACGTAGTAGGTGCGCGCTGCCGATGCGCCGCCGAAGGCGCGCTTGCCGAGCCGACCGTCGGCGCGGCGGTGGAACGTCACGCCCAGGTGCTCGAGGCGCACGATCTCGCGCGGCGCCTCTTGGCACATGATCTCGATCGCGTCCTGGTCGCCGAGATAGTCGGACCCCTTGACGGTGTCGAACGCGTGCGACTCCCACGAGTCCTCGGGGTCGAGAGCGGCGTTGATGCCGCCCTGGGCAGCGTTGGAGTGGGAGCGGACCGGGTGGACCTTCGAGATGATCCCTACGGATGCGCCCTGCTGCGCCGCTGCGAGGGCTGCGCTCTGGCCGGCTAGTCCGGCGCCTATTACGAGAACGTCGTGCTCGGGCATCTGCGAAGCAGTCGGGATTCTTACCAGACGGTACGCCTGTCTCGCAGACAGTACGCGTGTCCGCTTGCGGCTGGACGACAGACCGGCAGCGCTCGCGTCACGCGAGCGCGGGCGCCACTAAACCGCGCAGGGCGCGGCGCAGGTCCTCGGCCGTCACGACCCCGCGCAAATACCCCTGCGCATCGATCGCGAGGACCGCACCGAGACGCGTGAGCGCCTTGCTGGTGAACAGACGCTCGAGAGGAGCGTCTGTGGGCACGCTGATCGCCTCGAGCTCGTCGCCGCGCGCGTGCGCCATGACTTCCTCGATGCGGATGGATGAGCGGCGCTCGAAGTCGACGTCGTCGACGGCCTTGCGTGGAACGAGTCCGACCAACCGCCCGCTCGTGTCCACCACCGGGAACCACTGCCAGCCGTAGCGCAGGAAGAACTCCTCGAAGGCGTGCTCGACGGTTGCGGTCGCGGGGATGGCGACCGGTTCGTCGTCCATCACGTCGGCGACGGTCATCCCCGCGAACGGCTCGCCGATCCGCGCTCTGAGCGCCTCGTCGCGGGCGGCGCGGTAGAGGAAGTACCCGATGAAGAGAAGCCAGGCGCCGGCGATCAGCGACCCGCTGGCGAGCCGCGCGACACCGAAGGCGATCAGGGCGAGGCCGAGCAGGCGGCCGAGTCCGGCAGCAAAGCGCGTGGCCCGCTCGCGGTTGCCCGTCAATCCCCACACGAGCGAGCGCAAGATGCGGCCGCCGTCGAGCGGGAAGGCGGGTAACAGGTTGAAGACCAAAAGCGCGGCGTTGATGAACGCGAGGTAGGCGAGCAGCGCCGGCAGCTCGCCGAGCGCTGCGCGCTCGAAGAAGGTGGCGTGGAGCATTTCGCGCGGCGCGGTGAGGAGCGCCCCGGCGCCGAAGCAGGCAGCAGCGACGAGCGCCGTCACCAGCGGACCGGCGGCTGCCACCCGGAACTCGACTCCGGCTCGAGGCGCGTCGCGATCGAAACGGGCGATGCCGCCGAACAGCCACAGTTCGACGCCGAGGATGCCAATGCCGTTACGCCTCGCTACCGCCGCGTGTCCGAGCTCGTGCAAAAGCACAGAGGCGAAAAAGAGCAGCGCGCTGGCGCAAGCGAGAAGGAAAGCGGTCGTCTCGCGGCCCGGGAAGAGCGAACGGTAGTAGCCGGTGAGCGACCATGTGATCAAGAACAACACCAGGAACCAGCTCGGGTCGACGCCGA
Organism: Thermoleophilum album; assembly: GCF_028867705.1. Classification (GTDB taxonomy): domain Bacteria; phylum Actinomycetota; class Thermoleophilia; order Solirubrobacterales; family Thermoleophilaceae; genus Thermoleophilum. Next base: position 255,433 of record NZ_CP066171.1, read on the forward strand.
CGCGGATACCGGCGATCCGCCCGAGCTCGATCGATCCGCCTCCGGGCATAACACGGCGATAGTGACACACGCTGTGCGCGAAACCGCGCCACTCGCTCGCGGCTGCCGCGCGATAATCCACCCACCCGACGGGGGTCAGCGGGTCTCACGATTTGTAGAGAGGGGTAGATCGCTTTGGCACACAAGGTGACTTTCATTCCAGGCGACGGAATCGGCCCGGAGATCGCCGAGGCCACCCGCCGCGTACTCGAGGCGACCGGCGTCGAGTTCGACTGGGACTTCCAGGAGGCGGGGATCGATGTCTACGAGCGCGAGGGAACCCCGCTACCCGACAGCACTCTGGAGTCGATCCGGCGCAACAAGGTGGCGATCAAGGGGCCGACGACGACGCCGGTAGGAACCGGGCACCGCTCAATCAATGTGGCGCTCCGGCAGGCGTTCGATCTCTACGCGTGCATCCGGCCTTGCAAGGCGTACGAGGGTGTGCGCACGCGTTTTCCCGAGACCGACATCGTCATCGTTCGCGAGAACACCGAGGACCTTTACGCGGGCATCGAGTTCGAGCGCAACAGCGCCGAGTGCGAGCGCTTGCGGCGGTTCCTCGCCGACGAGCTGGCGTCGCCTGTGCGCGACGACGCCGGCATTTCGATCAAGCCGATCTCGGTGTTCGGTTCGGAACGGGTCGTCGAAGCCGCCTTCCGTTACGCGAAAGACAACGGGCGCCGCAAGGTGACCGCGGCCCACAAGGCCAACATCATGAAGTTCACCGACGGGCTGTTCTTGGAAGTCGCTCGGCAGGTGGCCGAGCGTCACCCCGAGATCGAGTTCGAGGACCGCATCATCGACAACCTGTGCAACCAGCTCGTCTCGCGGCCCGACGAGTACGACGTGATCGTGTTGCCCAACCTCTACGGCGACATCGTCTCCGACCTCGGCGCGGGGATGATCGGCGGGCTGGGGCTCGCTCCCGGTGCCAACATCGGCGAGGGGTGCGCGATCTTCGAGGCCACGCACGGTTCGGCGCCGAAGTACAAGGGTCTCAACAAAGCGAACCCGACGGCGCTGATGCTGTCGGGAGTACTGATGCTTCGCTATCTCGGCGAGAGCGCCGCCGCGGATCGTCTCGAGCGGGCGATCGCCGAGGTGATCCGCAAGGGCGAGAAGGTCACCTACGACCTAAAGCCGCGCCGCGACGACCCCACGGCGGTGGGAACGAGCGAATACGCCGACGCGGTGATCGAGGAGATGCAACGCCTCGGTGCCGCTGTCTGAACGCGTAGCGGCAAGAAGCTCGCTCGCTGCGAGCGCTGCACCTGACCACGGAGACCGGAGGAACAACCACGATGAGCACGAGCAAGCAGCCGGTAAAGGTAGCCGTCACCGGAGCTGCCGGACAGATCGCCTACAGCCTGTTGTTCCGCATCGCGAACGGGGACATGTTGGGTCCCGACCAGCCCGTTCATCTGAACATGCTGGAAATCCCACAAGCTCTCGGCGCGCTCGAAGGCGTGTGCATGGAGCTGGAAGACTGTGCGTTCCCGCTTCTGCGTGGCATGGACACGTTCGACGATCCGGCCCGTGCCTTCGATGGTGCCAGCTACGTGTTGTTGGTAGGAGCGCGTCCGCGCACCAAGGGGATGGAGCGCAAGGATCTGCTCGAGGCGAACGGTCGCATCTTCACGGAGCAGGGCCGTGCGCTCAACGACAACGCCCCGGAAGATGTTCGCATTCTTGTCGTCGGTAACCCGGCCAACACCAACTGCCTTGTGGCGATGGAGAACGCTCCCGATATTCCACGTGAGCGTTTCACCGCTATGACGCGCCTCGACCACAACCGTGCGTTGGCGCAGCTTGCGCGCAAGGCTGGCGTCGCCGTCACCGACATTCGTCGGATGACGATCTGGGGTAATCACTCGACCACTCAGTACCCCGACCTCTTCCATGCCGAGGTGGCGGGCCGACCCGCCTTCGATGCGATCGGGCAGGATCGGGCGTGGATCGAGAACGAGTTCATTCCGACCGTGCAGAAGCGCGGGGCCGCGGTGATCGAGGCGCGTGGAGCGTCCTCCGCTGCGTCCGCCGCCAACGCCGCGATCGACCACGTGCGCGACTGGGCGCTGGGCACTGCCGACGGTGACTGGGTCTCTATGGCCGTGCCGTCGGACGGCTCCTACGGCGTCGACGAGGGCCTCGTCTCGTCGTTCCCGTGCCGTACCCGCGGGGGCGAGTGGGAGATCGTTCAGGGCCTCGAGCTCGACGACTTCTCGCGGGCACGGATCGACGCCAGTGTCGCGGAGTTGCGCGAGGAGCGCGACGCTGTGCGGTCGCTCGGCTTGGTTCCCGCTTAGTCCCCGCGAGCGACAAAGACGATCGTGAAAAACGCGGCGGCCGGCGTACGCCGGCCGCCGTTCTTCCTCGCGCTGGGCGAGAAGGGATGCGATCGCTTTCCGACCGCTCCCCTGTTTGTGTCGCTTGCTCAGGCGGTGGGGTGTCCGACAGTGCTCTCCCCGACGCTGCCGAACGCTGACACGGGCTGCTCCTTGATGTAGATCCCGCCGTCGCGGCGCTCGACCTTGCCCTCGCTCTCGAGTTTGGGGAGCAGTTGGTAGACGTAGTTGGGCGTGATTTGCATGCGGTCGGCGAGTTCCCGCACCTTGATGCCCGGATTCTGCGAGATCAACTCGAGCGCCTCTTGGGTGCGTGACCCGCGTGGGCGACGCGGCCCCCGGCGTCCACCAGTAGTGCGTCGACGGGTCCGCCGAGTGCTCTCGACCTGAGGTCTGGCTGCCGTACCGCGGAGAGCGGCCAAAGCCTTTTCAAGGCGCTTGTACTCGTCGACTAGCGGACGGAGCTCGCGCAGGCGAGCTTCCATCTCTTTGATCTTCTCGTCGAGGAAATCAGCCATCTGTTTACCTCCCTGGGCAGCGCGTGCCCCACCGTTCAGCGGTCAACTGAACTGTAACGGAAGCGTCTACTGATCTCGTAAGTTAACTGGTAGTAACTACAAGAACAGCTGTCTAGAACGCGCTCCGTCGGCGACATCAAGCGCACGACAGCTGGGCTGTCTGCACAACGACACCTGTGCTGACGTATCCGGTCGGCGATCAGCTTTCGCGCTCGATCAGCGCTCGCAAACGCTCGAGCGAGGCGTCGGCTTCGCGGCGTGCTAGCGGCGCCACGGAGCGCGCAGCTACCTTCCCGAGCGGCCCGCCGGGGAGGTCGAACTCGTTCAAGTACTCGAAGCGCGTACGCCCGTTACCGAGCGGCTCGAGACGGTACAAGGCCCGCGCCCTCGAGCCAAGAGGTCCCCTGCCTAGCCACTCGATTAACCGTGGCGGGTCGAGTTTCTCGACGCGCCAACGCACCTCGACGCCGCGTCCCGCCAAACGCACGACCTGGACCATCTCGGCGCCCTTCGCGAGCGGCAGCTGCGGCGCTTCGATGATGCGCTCGTGGATAGTCACCCACTCGCCCAAACGTTCCGGATCGGTGACGAGAGCGAAACAGCGTTCGGGTTCTGCGGGCAGGTCGATCGATGTTTCTACGCGCACGGTGCAGGGATTCTTGTTTGCGAGCAGTCTCGCAAGTGTGCAGGTCTGTGTTGCACGCCGTTGCTCACCGAGCGGCTAGCGGCCGTTCCGCTTCGAGTTCCGCCAATGCTCGCTCGATCGCGCGCTCGAGCGGCCGCGGCCGGATGCCGTAGATCTCCTCGACCGCTTTGCGGTCGCGCGGCACGATGTCAGCTTCGAGGCTCTCCATCAAGGGACGCACCAGCGCCAGCGGCACGCCGGTGATGCGACTGACCACCGGAGCTGCGAGCGGCGTGTGTTCCCCTGGTAGGGACAGTGGCAGGCGGCCGACGCCGAGATGCTCGGCGACGAGCAGAACCAGTTCGCCGAAGGTGACGGTTTCGGGTGCGGCGATGTCGATCGAGCGACCGGCGGCGGCCGGCGTAAACGGCGTGCGGGCGAGGCAAGTGACGACGTCGCGCTCGTCCACCGGGGCGGTCCGTCGATCCCGCCAAGACGGCAGCGGCAGCACCCGCAAGCGCTCGACCAGCCGCACGATCACCTGGAACGACGCACTGCGAGCGCCGATCACGATCGACGCGCGCAGGGCTGTCGCGCCGGGCAAGCCGCGCAAAAGGATGCGCTCTACAGCTAGCCGAGACGCGAGGTGGCGGGAACGGCGCCCGCGCGGGGCGATGCCGCCGAGATACACGCAGCGCTCGAGGCCGCTGCGCTGGGCGGCGGCGACGAAGTTCTTGGCGCAGAGTTGCTCGATCCGCTGGAAATCGCGTTCCCGCCCCGACTCCATCGAGTGCGCGAGGTAGTAGGCGAAGGTCGCGCCAGCTAACGCTTCCCTCAAACCGCGACCGCTCGCCAGGTCGCCCTCGACAATCTCGACCCCGGTCTCGACCGCGAGTCGCGAACGGTCGCGAACCAGCACCCGCACCGGGCGCCCCTCGGCTATGAGCTGGCGGAGCAAGCGGCCCCCCACGTACCCGGTTGCCCCGACGATCAGCTCCACGCTCACATCCTTGCGTACGGTCTGCGTCGCCCGGCCGGCGCTCGCAGCAGGCGCGCAAATTCCGGGAACAAAGGCGACGTTCCTGCAAATTCGGGCCTTTTTCGTTTTCCCGTACGTAGCGGGAATCGACCCGTCCAAGCGCTCGCGAGTGCGCGACGATCCGCGCACACCGGAACGCGAGCTGCAGGAGGTCTGTTCGGCACGATGCGACGTCAGGGACGCAAGCCCCGTTGCGAAGACTGCTTCTTCGAACAGCGTGGGTTGTGCGCGCTCCGGCGCAAGCAGCCGTGCCCGACGTTTCGGCCCGCAGACCGCGGTTTGCGTCCCGACCCCCAGCTGACTTTCGTTTTCCGCTTCGACTGGGGGTCGGAACAGGACGACGAGAGCGTCGCCGACGCCGCCCGTCCGGTGCCGGCTTGGGGTTGAGCGCCGATCGGCGCAGACCGGCCGCCCGAACGCAGCGTCTAGAGAGATGTGTGCATCGGGTGGCAGCGGCGTGTCCGACGTAAGAGCACGCTGGCGCAGCGAGCGCGTCGTGGCGGCGGCGGCGGCGCTATCGTCGCGCGGTCATGCGCCTGACGGTGCTCGGGAAGTCACCCTCCTGGGAAGATGCCGGCGGGGCCTGCTCTGGCTACCTGCTCGAGCAGCAGGGGCACGCGGTGCTGCTCGAGTGCGGAAACGGGGTGTTCGCGAAGCTCCGCCTCTACCGCGACTACCGAACGGTCAGCGCGGTCGTGGTCTCGCACTTTCACGGCGACCACGTGCTCGACCTCGTCCCCTTCTCCTACGCCCTCACCTACAGCCCACGGCGGAGACCCGATGAACAGCGGCCGCGGCTCTTGGCACCGCCGCGGACACGCGAGCGCTTGCGCACAATCGCGAGCACCTTCGAAGACCCCGAGCTCGTCGAACGGGCTTTCGACATCGTCGAATATGCGCCCGACGGCGAGTTCCGCCTTGGCCCCTTCCTGTTCCGCACGCGATCGGTGCCGCACTTCACGGACACGTTCGCTCTCGCGGTCAGCAGCCAGGACCAGGCTGAAACCGGCAGCGACACGCGCTTCGTGTTCGGCGCCGACTGCGGGCCGTCGCGGGAGCTCGTCGAGTTCGCCCGCGGCGCCAGTGTGCTGATGCTCGAGGCGACGCTGATCGAACCGGAGGCGCCGGACCCGGGTCGCCGACGCGGCCACCTGACCCCCCGCGAGGCGGGCGAGCACGCCCACGCTGCCGGCGTCGAGCGCCTTGTCTTGACGCACATAAGCGATGAGGTCGATCCGGCGTGGGCGCGAGCCGAGGCCGAAGCTGCCTTCGCGGGCGAGGTGGTGGTCGCCCACGAAGGGCTCGTGATCGATCTCGTCTAAACGGTGCTGCACTCTGCCCGGGGGCACCCCTCCCGGGCGCGGCTATGCTCGCGCCGTGGCCGCTAACCGCCGTGTGCACAGCCGTTTTCTGCGCCTGCGGTTCGATGTCGACGAAGGTTTCGGCGACGTTCTCGACTGGCTGGGCGGGGGGCGCGGCGGTTTCGCTCCTCCCGTCGACGTCTTCCACGATGAACAGCAGCAACGTGTGGTCGTTGTCGCAGAACTCGCCGGCGTCGACCCGCGCGCGGTGTCGGTCGTAGTCCACGGTCGTCGCCTCGTGATCAGCGGCGAGCGACCGTTGGTGGAAACGCCCGGCGCGCACCTGTCCTACCAGCAGGTCGAGATCGAGCGGGGACGCTTCCGGCGGCTGATCGAACTCGGGGCCGACGTCGAGGCGCGCGGTGCGCGCGCGGCTTACGTCGACGGGATGCTCAGGATCGAGCTGCCGCTGCGCGATCGGTCGGCGGCGAAGGATCGCAAGCGGGTTGCGATCAAGCCCGCTGGGCGTGACGGGGGCGAGCGGGCGTGAGCGAGACGGACGCGAGCAAGATCACGATCCCCGACCCCCACGGCGGGGCGCTGATCGTTCGCGGCAAGCTGCCGGACGCGCTGCCGATCCTGCCGCTGCGTGACACCGTGCCTTTCCCGCACATGGTGATGCCGCTCGTCGTCGGCCAGGAGCGGTCGGTCAAGCTCGTCAACGACGTCCTCGGTGGCACGCGCATGCTTGCCTTGGTGGCGTCGCGTACGCCCGAAGAGGAGCGCCCCGGTCCGGACGACATCTACAAGGTCGGGGTCGCCGCAACGGTCGCGCGGATGCTACGGATGCCCGATGGCACGCTGCGCGTTCTCGTGCAGTGTGGCGAGCGTGTGCGCTTCGGACGGTTCGTCGCGACCGAGCCTTACCTCGTCGCGACCGTCGAGGAGTTACCCGACGTAGTCGAGCCGTCGCCGGAGCTCGAGGCGCTCGAGCGTGCCGTGCGCGACAACTTCGTGCGCGTCGTCGAACAGTCGCCGCAGCTCCCCGACGAGCTGCGGATCGCCGTTCAGAACATCGACGATCCGGCCGAGCTCGCCCACCTGATCGCCGGTGCGCTGCGCATCAAAACCGAGGAGAAGCAAGAGCTGCTCGAGATGCGCGACCTCGGCGCGCGGCTGCGTCGGCTGGCCGAGATCCTCGCCCGCGAGCTCGAACTGATCTCGATCGGTTCGCGTATCCAGTCGCAGGTTCAGTCCGAACTCGAGCGCGGCCAGCGCGAGTACTTCCTGCGCCAGCAGCTGAAAGCGATCCGCGAAGAGCTCGGCGAGACCGACGACGAGCACGCGGAGGTCGAGGAGCTCAGGCGCATGATCGAAGAGGCGGGGCTGCCGGAGCACGCCCGCCGCCAAGCCGAGCGCGAGCTGCGCCGCTTCGAGCGCTTGCCCCCACAGTCGGCCGAGCACGGTGTGATCCGCACCTACCTCGAGTGGATCGCGTCGCTGCCGTGGTCGCGTGCGACCGAAGACCGCATCGATCTCGAGCACGCGCGCGCGGTGCTGGACGAGGACCACTACGACATCGAACGCATCAAGGAGCGGATCCTCGAGTTCCTCGCCGTGCGCAAGTTGAAGCCCGACGCGCGCGCCTCGATTCTCTGCTTCGTCGGTCCGCCTGGCGTCGGCAAGACGTCGCTCGGACGCTCGATCGCGCGGGCGATGGGACGCAAGTTCGAGCGCATCTCGGTCGGCGGCGTGCGCGACGAAGCCGAGATCCGCGGCCACCGCCGCACCTACATCGGCGCGATGCCGGGTGTGATCATTCGCGCGCTGCGCGACGCCGGGGCGAACAACCCGGTGTTGATGATCGACGAGATCGACAAGATGGGCGCCGACTTCCGTGGCGACCCGGCGAGCGCGATGCTCGAGGTTCTCGATCCCGAGCAGAACTCCTCCTTCCGCGACCACTACCTGGACTTGCCGTTCGACCTCTCGAACGTGCTCTTCATTTGCACCGCGAACACGCTCGAGACGATCCCGCCCGCGCTGCGCGATCGCATGGAGGTGATCGAGCTCTCGGGCTACACGCACGAAGAGAAGCGCGAGATCGCTCGCCGCTACCTGGTGCCGCGGCAGATCGAGCAGCACGGCCTGCGGCGGTCGCAGATCGAGTTCACCGACGAGGCGCTCGACGTGATCATCGAGGGCTACACGCGCGAGGCCGGTGTGCGCGAGCTGGAGAGACAGATCGGCGCGATCTGCCGCAAGGTGGCGCGCGAGTTCGCCGAAGGCAAGCGCAAGGCGAAGCGCGTGATCAAGCCACGCCAGGTACGCGAGCTGCTCGGCCCGCGCCGCTACCAACCCGAGACGGCGCGTCGCACAAGCCAGCCGGGTGTCGCCACGGGCCTCGCCTGGACGCCGACCGGCGGCGACGTGTTGTTCGTCGAGGCAACAGCGTTCCCCGGCGACGGCCGCTTGCAGCTCACCGGCCAGCTAGGCGACGTGATGCGCGAGTCGGCACAGGCCGCTCTCTCGTACGTGCGCCGTCACATCGACGAGATCGCCCCGTCGGCGCCGCGCGATTGGTTTCGCAGCCACGACATCCACCTGCATGTGCCGGCTGGGGCGATACCGAAGGACGGCCCGAGCGCGGGCATCACGATGGCGGTGGCGCTCGCGTCGCTGGTATCGGAGCGACCGGTGCGCGCTGACACGGCGATGACCGGCGAGATCACGTTGACCGGGCAGGTTCTGCCGGTCGGCGGCATCAAAGAGAAGGTGCTCGCGGCCCAACGTGCCGGAATCCGCCACGTGATCATGCCGAAACGCAACGAGGCGGATCTCGAGGAGATCCCAGAGCATCTCCGCCGAGAGCTCGACTTCACGTTCGTCGAGAACGTCGAGGAGGTGCTCGCCGTGGCCTTCGACGACAGCAAGTCGACGAAGCGCCGCCCCCGCCGACGGCGCGGTGCCGCCACGACGAGACCGCAGGCCGTGGCCGCTGCCCCGGCGCGTAATGCCGGGCACCGCACCGGCAGCGCCAGCGCTTGCGCCACTGTCTAGTCAGCAGCGGATTAGGCGTGGGACGTCGGTTGCGGCCGGACAGCTGGGCGGCTGCTGGCGCTGGCGAGCGGCACGGCTAAGGTTCGCGTAACCGAGGTCAACCTGGACGACGAGGAGAGCCAATGGCACGAAAAAGCGCCGGTCGGCTCGGGGGTTTGGTGGCAGTGGGCAAGAGCGCCCGCTCCAACCAGTACGTGCAGCGCGTACTCGAGGACCCCGAGCTGCGTTCCAACCTGGCGGCCGCGCTGACCGCGGCCCGCAAGGCGTACAAGCGTCTGCAGAACGGCCGCGCGCCGGCGCGTGCGCTACTCGAGGACCGCAAGCTGCAGCGCCAGCTGCGCGAGGCCGCGACAGCGTTGCAGCTCGCCGGCGAGGGGCTGCGCGGCAAGCGCCGGCGTCGTCGCGGCATGCGCGCGCTCGCGCTCGTCGTGGTGGGCGCGGGTCTCGCTCTGGCGTTGAGCGAGAGCGCACGCAAGAAGGTGCTCGATCTCGTTTTCGGAGCCGAAGAGGAGTTCGAGTACACCGGCACGACGACGCCGAGCGCGTCCAGCAACGGTGCCAGCGCAGCAGCTGACCCGGGTGCGCAAGCTGGCGCCGAGTCGACGGTGTCGAGCGGGGAGTAGCCGCGCCGACAGGTCGTTCCAAGGCGAGGGGGCGCGCGACGCCCCCTCGCTCTTTTTCGGGGGCGTGAACACGTTGCGCAACGTGTGCTGCGGAGGCGGCGACCGGGGCGCTGTGGCGAGCTCAGTCGGCGTCGACCGGGTCGGCGCAAGGTGGGACGCGGCGGTATCTTCTGCCGTGTTTCGGGGGTTTTGTGCGGCGGATTGTTCGGGGCGTAACCGTGCGGGGCCCCCGGCGGGCATCTGGTTGGCTAGCCAGCTAAAGTGGTGGGCGAGGTGGAAGCTTCAGCGGTTCGCAGCGGCGAGCGTCGGCTTGATGGCGACAAGGCCCGACGGATCATCCAGGCGATGCGCAAGAGCGTCGGGCAGCGCGGCGCGGCTGCCTCGACGTTCGATCGCGTCGCTCGCGAAGCAGGCGTCTCGCGCGGCTTGCTCCACTACTACTTCGGCTCGAAAGAGCGACTCCTCGCCGAGGTGGTGCGCCACGACTGCGAGGTGCGGCTCGAGCAGCTCGACAAGCGCCTGGCTGGCGCGACGACGGTCGAGGATGTCGTCAAGGCGCTCGTCGAGCAGCTCGAGGCGTTTCTCGGTGAGGACCCCGAGAACCAGGCGGTCATCTACGAGCTACTGAGCGCTTCCCGCCGCAGTCCCGAGATCCGCGCCGAGCTCGCCCAGCTCTACAGGCGCTGGCGCGATCACCTGGCGCAAGCGCTGCGTGAGAAAGAGGAGCAGGGCGTGCTGCGGCTCGCGGGCGACCCCGAAGCGGTCGCTTCGGTGCTGTACGCGCTCGCCGACGGCATGGGCATCCAACTGCTGGCGGACCCCGACTGGGACTCGAGCAAGGTGTTCGAGTTCGGGATGCGGATGCTCCGCGACCTGCTCGCCGCCCCGGCGTAAGCGCGATCCCCAAGCGCCGCGGTGCAAGCGCTGATCGAACGCATCCACGGCCTAGTCGTTCGCCGCTGGCCGGTGGTGCTGCTCGTGTGGCTCGCGGTGATCGCCGTATCGCTGCCCTTCGCCGCCCGCCAGACCGAGCACCTGACGAGCGGCGGCTTCTCCGTGCCCGGCTCCCAGTCGCAACGTGTCGACGAGCTCCTCGGCCGTTTCGAGCGCGTGCCGGGCGGAGCGGCGGCGATCGTGATCGAGGCGGCGCGCGGCTCCTCGACCCGAGCCGTCGACCGTGAGCTCGAGCGCGCGGCCCGGATCGTCGAGCGGTTCCGCCGTGCGCGCCTCGCGGCCGGGGCCTACGCCGCGGCCAAGGGGCGACTTGCGCGCGCGAGCGACGGCGCTCGCTTGCCACGCGGTTTGGTGCTGGTTCTACCCGTACAGCTTGGTATCGGCGACAGCGACGCGAGCGCCGACGCCGCCGAGTTGCGCCGCCAGCTCGACGTCGGCCGACGCGGCCAGGTTGCCCTCTACTTCGCAGGAGAGGGTGGGCTGTCTGCCGCTCTCCAAGAGCAGTCGCGCCGCGATCTCCACGACGCCGAGCTGGTCGGTTTCCCGCTCATCGCCTTCGTGCTTTTGCGCGTCTTCGGTTCCTTCGCGGCGATGGGGCTGCCGTTGGCGCTCGGGTTCGCTGCGGTGTCGCTCGCCGGAGCGGTGATCTGGGCGCTCTCGCAGCTTTTCACGATGTCGGTGTTCGTCACCAACATGGCGTCGATGATCGGGCTCGGCGTGGCGGTCGATTACTCCCTGTTCGTGCTCGCCCGCTATCGCGAAGAGCTGGCGCGGGGCGCTGCGCGCCGCGAAGCGCTGCGCGTCGCGCTCGGCACGTCAGGCATCGCCGTGGCGTTTGCCGGTCTCACCGTGGTGCTCGCGCTCGCCTCGCTGTTTTTGGTCGACTCGCGACTGATCCGCTCGATGGCGGTGGGGGCGGTGATCGTCGTTGTGCTCTCGATAGCCGGTGCGCTGACACTGCTGCCAGCGCTGGCGCTCGTCGCTGGCCGCCGTTTGCGACCGCGCCCCGGACTGCTGCAGCGCGCGCGGTCGCGCGTCGCTCGCCGCCGCGGCGGCCGTGGGCGGGACGAGGAGCGGTACGAGGGGGCCAACACCGGCCCCTGGCAGCGCTGGACCGAGGCTGTCGTCCGCCGACCGCTGCTCGCAGCTCTCGCCAGCGCTGCGTTGATGTTGGCCCTCGCTGCTCCGGCACTGTCAATGCGTCTCGGCGACGGCATCAAGAACCAGCTGCCGGCCAACAGTTTCGACGTCCGCGGGCAGGAGCTCGCCGAGCGGGTGCTCGGTCCGCGCGCCTCGGGTCCCTTGCTCGTCGCCTTCGAGGCACGGGGCGCAAACACTTTCTCGCGGCCGCCGGCGCGCGCTGAGCTCGAGCGCTGGCGACGTTGGCTTGCGCGCCAGCCGCACGTCGCCGTGGTCGAGCGGCCGCTTTTCGACCGCGCTCAACGCACCGCCTTGATCGCCGTCTACAGCCGTGGCGGCGCCGAAAGCGCGGGGGCGCGCGCCCTGCTCGGGACGTTGCGCTCGCAGGGTGCGGAGCGCATCGCCACGACCGCTCGCCTCTCGGTGGGCGGTGCGACGGCGGCGATGGAGGACTTTCGGGCGCTGGTTGCCGGTTCGCTGTGGAAGGTGCTGGTGTTCGTGGCTGTTCTCAGCTCGCTGGTGCTTGTCGTTTTGCTGCGCTCTCTGGTTTTGCCGCTCAAGGCGGCGGTGATGAACTTGCTGTCGGTCGGCGCGGCGTACGGCGTGCTCACGGCCGTGTTCCAGCACGGCTGGCTCGAGCCGCTCGGCGTCGCCGCCCACGGTCACGTTCATTCGGTGACGCCGACGCTGCTTCTGGCGATCACCTTTGGCTTGTCGATGGACTACGAGGTCTTTCTACTCACGCGTGTCAAGGAGCGCTACGCAGTCCACGGCGACACGGTGCGGGCGGTCGCCGAGGGGCTTCAGGCCAGCGCGCGCACGATCTCGAGCGCGGCGTTGATCATGGTCGCGGTGTTCGCCGTCTTCGCCTTCGTCGGGGTGCCGACGATCCGCGAGATGGGCCTCGGTTTGGCGGTGGCGATCGCTCTCGACGCGACGGTCGTGCGCCTCGTGCTGGTGCCAGCGATGATGGTGCTGTTCGGCCGCTGGAACTGGTGGCTACCGGCGTGGCTCGAGCGGCTCTTGCCGCGCGTCGACGCCCACCCGGAAGTGCGCGCACCGGCGCTCGCCGCGCACGAGAGCTAGCCCCTAGCGCCCCCGGGCTGTGGGCGCGTACGGTGCGGTGGGGACCGACGCGCGCAGGCGACGCTAGGTGCGGGTGCGACGTCTAGACCGGTTCGATGCGGTAGCCGGACGGCGTCGAGCGCAGCGACGCGGCAAGCGCGCGGTGTGCGCCACTGCCCCCCGGCGCGCTGCCGGAGCGCGGCTTTCGCTGCGGTTCACCGCCTTCCGGCGAGCCGCCCGAACCCTCGGGCGAGCGCGGCGGCTGGAACAGCCCCTCGCCGCGCAGACCAGCGGTGTAAGCGATGCGCGCGAGCGCGGCTTCGCGCACATACTGGGCGACGCTCACGCCGCTGCGTGCCGCCTCGCGCTCGAGCAGCTCCCACAGGTCGGCGCTGAAGCGGACCGTCGTTGCTCGCATCCGTCGAGGTGACACAGCGGTCAGCGTACAGGCCGAAAGCCGCTGCAGAGCGCGGTTTTAAGGGCCGGTAGCGCTTCCGAGAGCGGATCCTGTGCAGTGCCTACAAAAACCTGACAGCTGCACAAAAAATTGCAGCCGTCACACTGGCCGCGTCCACGGCGCCTGCAGGCGCCGGGCAAGCTCGTCGCGCAGCGCGGCGGCAGGAACGCGCACCTGCTGGAGCGTGTCGCGGTCGCGCAAAGTCACCGTGTCGTCCTCGAGCGTCTGGCCGTCGACAGTGGCGCACCACGGCGTGCCGATCTCGTCCTGGCGGCGGTAGCGGCGGCCGATCGAACCGCCTTCGTCGTACTCGCAGAAGAAGTGCGCGCGCAGCTCTTCGTAGATGCGGCGCGCGCGTTCGGGCATGCCGTCGCGCGACACCAGCGGCAGTACGGCGAGCTTCACGGGCGCAAGGCGCGGATGCAGGCGCAGCACCGTGCGCTTGCGTCCCTCGACCTCCTCCTCGTCGTAGGCGTCGACGAGGAAAGCGAGCAACGCGCGGTCGGCGCCTGCCGACGGCTCGATCACGTGCGGCACGTAACGCTCGCCGGTGGCCGTGTCTACGTACTCGAGCTTCTCGCCCGAGAACTCGGCGTGGCGGCGCAGGTCGTAGTCGCCGCGGTTGGCGATGCCCTCGAGCTCGGCCCAGCCCATCGGGAACAGGTACTCGATGTCCGACGTCGCGCTCGAGTAGTGGGAGAGCTCGTCCGGTCCGTGGGCGCGCAGCCGCAGGTGCTCGGCGCGGATCCCGAGCTCGCGGTACCAGCGCAGCCGCTCCTCCATCCAGTAGCGGTGCCACTGCTCGGCTTCCGCCGGCGGCACGAAGAACTCGATCTCCATCTGCTCGAACTCGCGCGTGCGGAAGATGAAGTTCCCCGGGGTGATCTCGTTGCGGAAGGCCTTGCCGACCTGGGCGATGCCGAACGGCGGCTTGCGGCGCGCGAACTGCAAGACGTTGCGGAAGTTGACGAAGATCCCCTGCGCCGTTTCCGGGCGCAGGTAGACGACCGCCGCCTCCTCCTCGACCGGCCCCATGTGCGTCTTGAACATGAGGTTGAACTGGCGTGGCTCGGTCAGCTCGCCGCCGCACTCGGGACAGCGGATCTCGCCTTCGGCGCGGTCGGAGCCGAGCTGGGCGGCGCGCAGCTCGTCTTCGCGCCAGCGCTTCTTGCACTTGCCAAGACACTGCACGAGCGGGTCAGTGAACCCTTCGAGGTGGCCGGACGCCTCCCACACGCGCGGGTGCATGAGGATCGCTGCATCCAACGCGACCATGTCGTCGCGCTCCTGCAGCACCGCGCGCCACCACTCCTGCTTGACGTTCTGCTTGAGCAGCACGCCGTAGTGGGCGTAGTCGTAGGTCGACGCGAGCCCGCCGTAAATCTCCGACGACTGGAAGACGAAACCGCGGCGCTTGCAGAGCGCGACGACCTGCTCCATCGTGACCGTTCGCGGTTTAGCCTCGGCCATGCGCTTCGCAGGGTACAGCGGTACACGGGCGGAGCACGCAAGCGGCGCCGGGCCGAGCGCCCCGGGCGTGGCAGTTTGCCTTGGCACTCCTATACTGAGAGTGCCATGCCGATCTACGAGTACCGCTGCGAGCGCGGACATACCTTCGAAGTGATGCAGCGCATGAGCGACGAGCCGCTCACGAGCTGCTCGACCTGCGAGGCGCCGGCACGGCGCGTGCTCCACCCGGTCGCCGTGCACTTCAAGGGCAGCGGCTTCTACACCACCGACTACGGGCGCAACCGCACCAAGCGCATCGGGGGTGACGCTCCCGAAGGCGAGTCGAAGAGCTCGGGGTCGAGCAGCGACAGCTCGGGTTCCGCGAGCGACGACTGAGCGCGTCCGCTGCGCTGACTCCTACCTCGCGCTAGCGACCGAGCAGATAGTCGAGGGCGTCGCGCTTCGCGCCCTCGGAGACGATGATGCTGCTGCCCGGGCCGCAGGACAGGCAGGAGGGCTCGAGGACGTGTGCGTTGCCCCCGGAGCCGCCCACTGCCATGTCGGCGAAAAGTGCCAGGAGCGCCGGCCCTTTCATGTCCGTGACCAGCGCTTTCGGTGCCCGCCAGGCAACGAGCGGCAGGCGGAAAAACGTCGTCGGTGCCAGCAGGCGGCGGCGGATAGCGTTTACGACCTCCTGTTGCCGTTCGGCGCGGTTGAGGTCGGTCTCGTTCGGGGCGCAGCGGTTCTTGCGCACACGGGCGAAACCGAGCGCCCGCTGGCCATCGAGGTGGACTTTGCCCTTCGGGAAGTTGATCCCGCGCCAGAAGTTGTCGAACGGCGGCGAGCAGATCCGCGACTTGTTCTCGACCGTGATTCCGCCGAGAGCGTCGATCAGCTTCGGGAAGTCGGCGAAGTCGAGCTGCACGACGTGGTCGATGCGCACCGCGCCCCCGAAGAAGTTCTCGACCGTCTCGATCATGAGCGGCGCGCCCCCGAGCGCAAAGGCGGCGTTGATCTTCTGCGCGGGATGGCCGGGGATCTCGGCGTACGTGTCGCGCGGTATCGACAGCTTGCGCACGCCGCCGAGACTGGCGCGCATGAGCATGATCGAATCGGCGCGCGGCGGCCCGGTCTGGGAGCGGTCGATCGACGCGCCCGTGCGCTCGTCGGTGCCGAGTACGAGCACCGTCGCCCCGGTCAAGAGGTTGCCGCCACCGCCGAGCGCCTGCTCGGTCTCCGGTCCTGGACCGGCCTCGAGCTGGGCGCTCAGCAAAAAGAGCACGAGCGACAGCAGCACCCAGCCGATCGCAGCGACCACGAGCCAACGCAAGACGCGACCGACCGTGAGCGGCCCGCGCGGCCGCAGCGGCGTGCCGCTCTTGCGGCGCTGTCGTAGTGCCTCGAGGCCGGCCGTGCGCGTGCGCGCGAAACGGCGCGCGCGGTAGACGCGATACTGCGGCGGTCCGGGTGGCTGTGGCGCGGCGGCCATCTGTGCCTGCTGTATACAGAGTCCGCTTGGCCGAACCTGCCCGCGACAACGAGCACCCCGCTGGGTCCGCGGCCGGCGGCTCGCAGCGGCCGGTCGGGGAGGTCCGCGGGTGCGGTGCGCGTCGAGGCCCGGTCGTCGGGGTCGATGCCGGCGGGACGAAGGTCCTGGCGGTGCGGCTCGGCCCCGATCTTGCCGTCGAGCGCGAGCTTCTGCGGCAGTGGCAGGAGCGCAGCCGCGAGGCGGTTATAGATCTCCTGTTGACGGTCTGTCGCGAGCTCGTGGATGGGGAGGATCCGCTCGCCTTCGGTTTCGGTCTGCCGGCGCTGGTACCGAAAGAGCGCGGCGCGATTCCATACTCGACGCACCTGCCGCTCGAGGACGTCGATTTTCGGGCGCTCGCCGAAGCGGCGCTTGGACGTCCCGTCGCCGTCGATAACGACGTCAACTGTGCGCTGCGCGGCGAGGCCGCACTCGGGGCCGCCCGGGGCACGCGCGACGCCGTCATGCTCACGCTCGGCACGGGTATCGGCGGAGCGATCCTCTGCGACGGGCAGCTCTTTCGCGGCGCGCGCGGCTTCGCGGGCGAGCTCGGCCACATCCCGGTCGCCGGGCGAACCGAGCGCTGTCAAGGGAAGTGTCCGGGCGAGGGTTGTCTAGAGGCCGTCGCCTCGGGCGGGGCGCTCGACCGTGCGGCGCGCGAGGCGGCCGAACGCGGGACGATCGCCGCCCTCGCCGCGCGTGCCCGCCGCGGGGAAGCTGTCGACGGCGCGCTCGTTACCGAGCTCGCGCTTGCAGGCGACGCCGACTGCCGGGCGCTGCTCGCGACGCTCGGCGAGCAGCTGGGCGCCGGTCTCGTCGCCGTTGCCAACGCTTTCGATCCCGAGGTGATCGTGATCGGTGGTGGACTGGCTCGCGCCGGCGAACTCCTGCTCGCGCCGGCGAAGCGAGTTTTGCGACAGCGGGCGCTGCCCGGCATAGGCGACTCGGTGCGCGTCGAGCGCGCCCAGCTCGGGGAGCGTGCCGGCGCCGTCGGTGCTGCGATCATGGCGTTAGAGATGGCGACCGGCGGCAGCGAGAGATCGGTTACGGAGGGTGCCGCGCCCAGCGGGGGCAGCGATGGCTGAGGGCCGCTTGATCGTCTGTCCGACGCCGATCGGCAACCTCGAGGACGTCACGCTGCGGGTGCTCTCGGCTCTGCGGTCGGCCGACATCGTCGCTTGCGAAGACACCCGCCGCACGCGCCAGCTCCTCGACCGTTACGGCGTGCGCGCTGAGCTCGTCTCCTACCACGAGCACAACGAGCGCGAGCGTGCTAGCGAGCTCGTCGCGCGGATGCAGCGGGGGGCGGTGGTCGCGCTCGTGTCGGATGCCGGCATGCCGCTGATCTCCGATCCCGGTTACCTGCTTGTGCGCGCCTGTGTCGCCGCCGGCCTGCCGGTCGAGGTCCTGCCCGGCCCCTCGGCGGCGACGACCGCCCTCGTCGCTTCCGGGTTCAGCAGCGCCGAGTGGCATTTCGCTGGCTTCCTGCCGCGCAAGAGCGGAGATCTCCAACGGCTGCTCGAACAGCACCGCGAGACGGTTGTGGCGTTCGAGTCGCCGAAGCGCCTGGCAGCGACGCTGGCGACGATCGCCGAAAGCGACCCGGAGCGGCCGGTCGCTGTTTGCCGGGAACTGACGAAGTTGCATGAGGAGGTCGTGCGCGGGACTGCTGCCGAGCTCGCCGAGCGCTACCGCGACCAGGTGCCGAAGGGCGAGATAGCGCTTGTCATCGGGCCGGCCTCGGGTACGTCGAAGACGACGGTCGACGAGCGCTCCGTGCGCGCCGTGAAGCGTCTCGTCGCCGCCGGCGCCAAACCGCGTACCGCGGCGTCGGTCGTAGCGGAGCTGACCGGGGCGAGCGCCAACGATCTCTACCGCGCGGCAACGAGCGCAAACGGCGCGTAACGGGCGCGAGACAACGGAGCTACGCGGCCTTCCCGCGCACGCTTTGCGCTCGTAGCGTCGCGCCATGCCCCGACGCGTTCTTCGCCCCCGCGGCGCTGCCTACACCACCCGTGATCCGTTCGACGCCGTTCGGTCGCTCGCCAAAGCGCTCCTGTTGCAGTTTCCGTTTGCGCTTGTGCTCTGGCTTGTGTCGGGTGCGCCGGTCGCTGCGGCCGAGCGGGTGTGGCCGCTCGATGGCCCCGTCGTCCGTTCGTTCCTTGTCGCGAGCTCTCCCTACAGCAGCGGCCAGCACCGCGGCATCGACATCGCCGGGGCGCCCGGCGAGGCGGTGCGCGCGGCAGCGGCCGGCGTGGTCACGTACGCGGGGCGTGTAGCAAGGCAAGGGCTGGTGGTCACGGTGGCGCTGCCCGCGGGTGAGCTCGAGACGACATATCTCCATCTCGGTTCTTTGACCGTCGCGAAGGGGGACCGTGTCGATGCCGGTGAGACGATCGGCCGGCTTGCAAGCGAGCCGCCGCCGGGGAGCACGTACGTGCACTTGCACTTCGGGGTCCGCAAAGCCGGCGAGCGGCACCGCTACCTCGATCCTCTCGCCTTTCTCCCCGCGCGCCACGACGCTCCCGCGGCACCGCAGACGCCCGTCGGCGACACCCGCTCGCCGGTCCCGGCGGGGGTTCCAGACCGGGCGACCGGCGCACCCGGGCAGGCTCGCGAAGCGCCTACGCGGGACGTACCTGCCGCGGTGCCCACCGTCGACGGGGGCGGTGCACAGCGGAACCGCTCGGCACGTCGCTCGAGAGCTGCCCACCGCGCTGTCGAACGGTCCGCAGCCCCACCCCGGCAGCAGGTGCGCGCCGCCCGCCCGCGTCCGCTTCGTGCGGCTCTGCGCGGCGGTCGGTCGGTGTCGCCTGCCGCGCGCCTGTCGCGCCCGCGCGAGCGGGGTACGCCGGGGCTCGCGTCCGGAACACGACCCAGGCTGCGCGCCACCGTGCCACCGGTACGCGAACGGGGTAGCGGCAGCCCAGCCCGGGGCGTGCACGGCGGCGGTAGCGAGCTGCGATCGCGGACGGTCCGTCCCGGAGCGGTAGCGGGGACAGTGCGCGGTCGCCGAGAGGCCGGCACGCGCGCGCACGGCACGGCAGTGCCCAAAGCGCTCGTAGCGCTGGCTGGCGCGCTGCTCGTGGCGCTGGCCCTCGTGCGCACTCGTCCTGCCCGACCGCGGTCGGCGGATAGCATCGACGCGGATGGCCTACTACGTCACGACGCCGATCTACTACGTCAACGCCGAACCCCATCTGGGCCACGCCTACACCACGATCGCTGCCGACGTTCTGGCCCGCCACATGCGCCAGCGCGGCGAGGAAGTGTTCTTTCTCACGGGCACGGACGAGCACGGTGAGCCCGTCGCGCAGGCAGCCGAGCGACAGGGCGTCTCGCCGCGCGAGCTCGCCGACCGCAACTCGGAACGGTTTCGCGAGCTGGCACGGGCTGTCGGTGCCACCAACGACTTTTTCATCCGCACCACCGACGCCCCCCACGAGCACAAGGTCCAGGAGCTTGTGCAGCGCATCTACGACAACGGCTACGTCTACCGTGGCTCGTACGAGGGTTGGTACTGCCCACGCTGCGCCGACTTCAAGACCGCGAGCGAACTCGCCGAAGGCAACCGCTGTCCGATCCACCTCGTCGAGCTCGAGCGCGAGCGGGAAGAGAACTGGTTCTTCCGGCTCTCTGCGTTCCAGGAGCCGCTCGAGAAGCTTTTCCGCGAGCGTCCCGACTTCGTCAAGCCGGAGGCCAAGTACAACGAGGCGCGCGCCTTCATCGAACAGGGCTTGCAGGACCTGTCGCTGTCGCGCGCCCGCCTCACGTGGGGCGTGCCGGTGCCATGGGACCCGACGCAGGTGATCTACGTCTGGGTCGACGCTCTCTTCAACTACTACACCGCCCTCACCTATGCCCGCCCTGGCGAGGATCTCGCACGAACCTTCTGGCCGCCGACTGTCCACCTGATCGCGAAGGACATCCTCAAGTTCCACGCCGTCATCTGGCCTGCGCTGCTGCTCGCCGCGGGGCTCGAACTGCCCCGGCGAATCTTCACGCACGGGTACCTGTTGATGGACGAGCACAAGATGTCGAAGTCGCTCGGCAACGTGATCGATCCGTTCCAGGTGATCGACACCTTCGGTTCCGACGCGCTCCGCTTCTACCTCCTGCGCGAAGTGACGTTCGGGCAGGACGGATCGATCTCGCCCGAAGGGTTCGAGACGCGCTACACGACCGAGCTCGCCAACGAGCTCGGCAACCTCGCCAGCCGCACGATCGCGATGGTCGAGCGCTACCGCGCTGGGCGTGTTCCCGCCGGCAGCGTCGAACGTGGCTTGACGGAGTCCTTCGCGAACCTGCCCGAGACCGTGGCTCGGCGGCTCGACGACATCGACGTGAGCGGCGCGCTCGACGAGATCTGGCGGCGGGTCAAGCTCCTCAACCGATACGTGCAGGACCGGCGCCCCTGGGAGCTCGCCAAACAGGGCAACGACGGTGCGCTCGACGACGTGCTTTACGGGCTCGTCGACGGGTTGCGGGTGGTCGCGATTCTCGCCGCGCCGTACCTGCCCGACGCCAGCGCGCGCCTCTTGCGCGCCCTGGCTTCCGAGAACGACGGTCTCGCCGAAGCGAAGCTCGGCGCGGGCGCTGCGGGTCGTTCGGTCGCGAGCGTCGGCCAGTTGTTCCCGCGCGTCGCGGGGGCGCCTGCTGGATGAGCGACCCCCGTTCGCGGCAAGCGAGCCGATCTGCGACCGGCGAGTCGACCGACGGCGCGCTGAGCACGCCGCTCGCGCTCGTCGACACCCACTGCCACCTCGATCTCTGCGAGGGCGATGCCGCCTCGGTGGTGCAACGGGCGCGAGAGGCGGGTGTCGAACGTATCGCGACGGTCGCGATCGAACCAGCCGGCGCTGGCGCAGCGCTCGAGCTCGCCACGGCCCACCCGGAAGTGCACGCGATCGTCGGCTGCCACCCCAACAGCGCGTCGGCGCTCGACGACGCTGCTCTCGCGCAGCTCGCCGACAGTGCACGCCACGCGCGCGTCGTTGCGATCGGCGAGACCGGGCTCGACTACTACCGTGAGCGCGCTCCGCGCGCCACGCAGGTCGCCGCTTTCCGCGCCCAGCTCGAGCTGGCGCGCGAGCTTCAGCTTCCGGTCGTCGTGCACGCCCGTGCCGCAAGCGACGACACGCTGCGCGTACTCGCCGACCACGACAGCGCGACCCCGGTCGTGCTCCACTGTTTCGGGATGCCGGAGCGGGTCGGCGAGTGCATCGAACGTGGCTACTACTGCTCGTTCGCCGGCAACGTCACCTACCGGAACGCCCGCGATCTGCAAGCAGCTGCTCGGCAGGTGCCCGACGAGCTCTTGCTCGCTGAGACCGACGCTCCCTTCCTGAGCCCGCAACCGCTCAGAGGGCGGCCCAACGAGCCGGCCAACGTCGCCCACACCGTGGCGACGCTCGCCGCGCTGCGCGGCGACGATCCCGCACGGCTCGCGCGACAGATCGCCGACAACGCGCGGCGAGTGTTCGGCTGGTGACCGCTCGTCGAGATCGCGTCGTCGGTGCCGGCGCTCCCGCCCGAAAGCGCGACCCCGGCGCGGCCGCTCCCGCCCGAAAGCACGGCCCCGACGCGGACGGGTCCGCCCTAAAACGCGACCCAGGCGCCGGCGTTTCCACCCGAGCGCCCGCGGCTCGTGGGGCGACGCTCGCCGACTGGACGCGGGCGACGCTGGCGGAGCTCGGTATCGCACCCAAGCGACGGCGCGGCCAGAACTTCCTCGTCGACCGCAACCTGCGTGACGCGATCCTCGACGACGCCGCTGTCGGCGGTGACGATGTCGTGCTCGAAGTGGGCGGCGGGCTGGGCGTGCTGAGCGGCGAGCTCGCCCGGCGAGCGCGCTTCTTGCACGTGGTCGAGATCGAACCACGTCTCGCCGACTACCTCGCTGGCGTCCTCCCGGCCGGCAAGGCGCGCGTCTGGCGCCGCGACGCGCTCGAGCTCGACGCGGCGCTGCTCGAGCCGCGGCCGACGCGAATAGTCGCCAACCTGCCCTACGCCGTCGCCCAGACGTTCCTGGTCGCCTCTCTGACCGCGTTTCCCGAAGTGCGACACTGGTTCGTGATGGTGCAGCTGGAAGTGGCCGAGCGGCTCGCGGCGCCCCCAGGGACACGCCTTCGGGGAACAGCGTCGGCGCTTGTGCAGGCGGCCTGCGACGTGCGCATCGAGCGCAAGCTGCCACCTGACGTGTTCCTTCCCCGCCCGCGCGTCTGGTCGGCGCTTTTGCGGCTAGAGCGCGTGCGTCCGCCGCTCGACGAGCGCGCGGTCCGGCTCGTGCGAGCCGGGTTCGCGCACCGCCGCAAGCCGCTAGCCAACGCGCTTTCGCGCGCAGGCGTCGTCGGCGCCGCCGACCGCGCGCGCGTGCGCGACGCGCTCGCCGCCCTCGGCTACCCGCCCGACGCCCGCGCCGAGGCGCTCGCCGCCGATGCGTGGCGACGCCTCGCCGACAAGCTCGCTGGCGCCGGCCCAGAGCGCCAGCGCGGCGGCCCACGAGCCGCGAGCTCTGGCGCAGCGTCCGCGACCGGCGAGGGCGCTGGGCGGGGTGGGACCCGACAAGGGCTCGACGGGAGCGACCACCCGGGTGCGTGAGGGAAAGCGGGTATATGTCGTGAGTGCGGATGGCGGGGGAGCGCAAGTGACAGGGGCGGCGCGGCGCGCGGGGCTCGGTGGTCACTACACGGGGTTTGCCGCACCCCGCAGGCTGCGCGAACAAGCGCCGGCGAAACTGAACTTGCTGTTGCGGGTCGGTCGCGCGCGCGCCGACGGGATGCACCCGCTCGTCTCGGTGTTCGCCCGGCTCGAGCTCGCCGACACCGTCGAGATCGAGCTCGACCCTGCGCTAGCCGAGGACGTCGTTGTCTGTCCGGGGGTGGCAGGCGAGAACCTCGTCGCGCGCGCACTGCAAGCACTGCGCGGCCTGCTTCCGACGCTGCCGCCGCTGCGTGCCACGATCGACAAGCGCATACCCGTGGCAGCCGGGCTCGGCGGCGGTTCGGCCGACGCAGCGGCCGCCCTGCGCGCCGCGCTGGCGTTAGCGCGCGATGCGCTGGGGCGCAGCGCGGCGGGGGCAAGCGCCGAAACGCCAAGCCCCCTCGCCACCACCGGGCAGCGCGCGGCCTTTGTGGAAAGCGAAGAACTCGCGAGGCTCGCTCTCGCGCTCGGCGCGGACGTGCCCTCCCAGCTCGAACCACGACACTTGTTGGTGTGGGGGGTGGGCGAGCATTTCGAGCCGCTCACGCTGCCGCCGCTCGCGGTCGTGCTCGTGCCGCACACGCACGGTCTCGCCACCGCGCACGTCTACCGGGAGTTCGACCGTCGCCATCCGCAACCGCCCCCGCTGCCCGACCTGGACACGGTGCGGGCGCTCTTCGCCACAGCTAGCCCCGAGCAGATCGCCGCCGCCGTCGCCAACGACCTTGCGCCCGTCGCTGCCGCCCTGGTGCCCGAGATCGCGGTGGCCCTCGATGCCGTGCGCAGAAGCGGTGCGCTCGCTGCCTCTGTGTCAGGATCGGGACCGACCGTCTTCGGTCTCTACCGTTCCCGTGCTGAGGCCCGCACTGCGGCCGCTGCGCTGCGGGCCGAGCTGCCGAGCGGTTTCGAGGAGCCGATAGTGACCGCCATCGCCGATCGATCGACGCCGGCGCCCGCCCTGTCGGTGCAGGGAGGGACAGCGGGGTGCGCGTAGCTGGCTACGCGCTCGCCGCGCTGCTCGTAGCAGCTGTGGTGCCGCTCCGGCGGCGCCTCGGCTGGCCCGCTGCGCTCGCCGCGCTCGTCGCGGCAGCGGCAGTGGTCGTGGTGGCGAGCGGTTTGCTCCCGCACCCGCCAGATCCCAAAAAGCTGATCCGCGACACCGCGCAGGCGCTCGGGCCCTGGTCGTACCTGCTCGTCGGAACGCTCGCCTTCCTCGAGACGGGAGCTTTCGTCGGCCTCGTCGTTCCTGGCGAAACAGTGGTGATCGTCGGCGGTGTCATCGCCGGCCAGGGTGAGATCGACCTGCTGCTGCTGATCGGGGTGACGTGGTTCGCAGCGATCGCCGGCGACAGCGTTTCCTTCCTGCTCGGCCGCAAGCTCGGGCGGCCGTTCGCGCTCAAGCACGGGGGACGCTTCCGAATCACCGAGGAGCGCCTAGAGCAGGTCGAGCGCTACTTCGATCGCCACGGCGGCAAGACGATCCTGATCGGGCGCTGGATCGGCGTGGTGCGCGCACTCGCTCCCTTCATCGCCGGGTCTTCACAGCTTCCCTACAGCCGTTTCATCCCCTACAGCGTGATCGGCACCGGCATCTGGTCGACGACGTTCTGCGTGCTCGGTTTCGTTTTCTGGCACTCCTTCGACACCATCGCGAGCCTGGCGAGCCGTGCGACCGCCGCCTTCGGGATGCTGGTGGCGCTCGTCGTCGCGACGATCGTCGCTTACCGCCTACTGCGGCAAGAAGAGCGGCGGCAGCGGCTGCTGTTGGCGCTGGCGCGAGCGAGCGCGCGGCCGTACGCCGGCGCGCCGCTGCGCGTCGCGGCACGCCTGTGGGTGCGCGTGTTGCTGCCCAGCGGCCGCGTGCTCGCACCGCGCGTGCGTTTCCTGGTCGACCGCCTCACGCCGGGCGATCTCGGTCTCGAGTTCACGACGCCGGTCGCGATCGCCGGAGCTGGCGCCTACGTGCTGACCCTGGAAGCGACGCGCGTCGCTGCCACACCCGGCGCGAGCAGGCTCGACGAACTCGCCGCCGAGGCTGCCGCCGACCTGCATTCGGCCCTGCTCGTCGACGTCGCCAAGGTCGTCACCGACCTCGGCGGCCCCACGATCGTGCTCGGGGTATTGGCGTTCGCCGTCGTGCTGCTTGTCGCTCGTCGCCGCTGGGCTGACGCGGCGGCGCTGGCGCTCGGGGCGGTGGTGCTGGTCGTCGCGGTGGATCTCCTCAAGGACGCGATCGCCCGGCCGCGGCCTCTCGGCGGCCACGACGCCGTCGAAGGTTCGGCGTTCCCGAGCGGGCACGCCGCTTACGCAACGGCCTGGGTGGCCGTCGCCGTGGTGGCGGCACGGGCGGTGCCCGGGCTCGCGCACGGAGCAGCGCTCGTCGCTAGCGGTGTCGCGATCTGCGTGGTCGTCGGTCTGACACGCATCTATCTCGGCGTTCACTATCTCTCCGACGTGGTAGCTGGCTGGGCGCTCGGTGCCACCGCATTCGGCGGTGTGGCCGCCGTCTTCGTGCTCGCGTCGCATCTGCGCACGCGGCGCGGCGCGTTGGGCGTGGCTGGCGGTGCGCGCGCGTCGGAAACCGGGTCCAGCACAGGAAAGCAACCGGTCGTCGACAGCGGCCCGCCGCCAACACCGGCCGCCGAGAGTTCGCCCCCTGCGAGCGCGCGGGCGCCGCGGTGAGGTCGTACCGGTGGGGCTCGGGCGGATCGAGATCGCGTTGCTGCTGGCGGCCGCCGTCGTCGTAGTGGCCTACGTGATCTACGTCCTCCAACCGGCGGTCACGAGCTACGAACGAACGTGGCAGCGGGCCGCGGCAGCCTTCCTCACCCTCTACATCCTCGTGACCTTGCTCGCGATCGGGGGCCTCGCGGGCTTGCTCGTCGTCTGGTTCTACGACCGCTGGGCGTGAGATGGAGATGAGTGGGCCGGCCGCCCGCGACGGTCTGGCGGGCCTCGCGGCGGTATCAGAGATGATCGAGGCGGGGGCCGGTCTATCGGCGGTCGCCCGCGCTGCGTCGCGCGCCCTCGGCGCGAGCCTGCTGGTCGCTGACGAGCGCGGCGCACCGCTCGTCGTCGCATCGGCATCGAGCGCGGAAGAGCGCGCGCTGCGCGCGGCGAGCGAGGAGGTGGAGCGCGTCGCGCTGCGCGTCGCCGACCGCACGGTGGGCGAGCTGCGGCTGCGCTACCGCCGCCAACCGGCGGCCCCTGAGATCGTGCGCGCGATCGCGGCACTGATCGCGCTCGAGGTCGAGCGTGGCGCGGCGCCCGACGCCGCCAGCGAGCGATCGGCGCGCCAACTCGTCGCGGCGCTCGCCTCCGGCGACGAGCACGGTGTCGAGCGCGCGCTTGCGGCGCTCCAAGTCGACCTCGCTGGCGGGGCAACGGTCCTGCTGTTGCGCGCCCGTCCCCCGTCGGCCGAGACTGGCGACTGGCGCGAGCGTTTGCGGAGAGCTGTCGCGCGCACCGTGCGGGCCACGGTCCGCGGCAGCGTGGCGGCGCCGCTGCCGGCCGAGCGCGGGCGCGAGCGCACGAGCGAGCAGATCGTGCTGTTGGTTCCGGGCGCACCCTCTCGCGACAACGGGGAGCGGGTGCGGCGAGCGCTCTACGCCGAGCTCGAAGCTTCGTTCCCCGGCTACAGCCACGCGCTCGGAATAAGTCGGCCGGCAGACAGCCCGGGCGGGCTTGCGCGCGCGCTGCGCGAAGCGGAGCTCGCCGCCAACGTCGCCGAGGCGCACGGCGAGCGCGAGCTCGCCTTCGACGACACCGGTTCCTACCGACTGCTATTGCCGGCGCTCGCCAACGACGCCACCGAGCTCGAGCGCTTCTACCGCGAAACGATCGCCCCGATAGCCGCCTACGACGAGCAGTACGAAACCGAACTCGTGCGCACGCTCGAGACCTTTCTCGAGCTCGACGGCAGCTTCGCGCGCACCGCCGAGCGCCTCTACACCCACCGCCACACGATCCGCTACAGGCTCGAGCGGGTGCGCGAACTGACCGGGCTCGATGTGGCGTCGAGCGAGGGACGCGAGCGGCTGTCGCTAGGTCTGAAAGCGATGCGCGTGCTGGGCATCGTTCCGCCTGGCGGACCTGCCCATGAGCCGGGCGCGGCCGCCGGACGCGTGCCACGCGGCGGCGACGGACGCGACTGAGCGCTGGCGCGCCGGACCGCGGCCGACGCGTACACGGCGTCGGAGGCAGCTTCTACCGATCGTCGAACGGCGAGCGCTCGCGCCGCTCGTAGGGTCGGGCCGGTGGCGGCCGCACCCTCCGCGCGGGAGACCAGGACCACTTGCCCGTACTGCGGGACGGGCTGCGGTTTGCTTGTGCGGAGCGAGGGTGGCCGCCTGCGCGCAGTGCGGGGCGACCCGCTTCACCCGGTCAACCGTGGCCGCACATGCCGCAAACCGCTCGAGCTGCCGGCCGCTGTCCACGCCCGCGATCGTGCGACCGTGCCGCTGTGGCGCGACGATCGCGAACGCCGCTTCGAGAAGGTCGACTGGGAGCAGGCGATCGCGCGACTCGCCGAGCGGATAGCGACGACGATCGATCGCCACGGCCCCGACTCCGTCGCCTTCTACATCTCGGGTCAGCTCACGACCGAGGACTACTACGTCGTCAACAAGCTCGCCAAGGGCTTCCTCGGCACCAACAACGTCGACTCGAACTCGCGCCTTTGCATGTCCTCCGCTGTCGCGGGGTACGCCGGCGCGTTCGGGAGCGACGGCCCGCCCGCCAGCTACAGCGACATCGCGCTCGCCGACTGCTTCCTCCTCGTCGGCACGAACACCGCCGCCTGTCACCCGATCGTCTGGTCACGCATCCGGGACCGCCAAGCCGAGGGCGCGACCGTTATTTGTGTCGATCCGCGCCCGACCGAGACCGCCGTCGCCGCCGACATCCATCTCGCGCTCCGCCCCGGGACCGACATCGAGCTGCTTTTGGCGATGCTCCACGTCGTCGTCCGCGAGCAGCTCGTCGACCGCCACTTCGTCGCCCGTTGCACGCATGGGTTCGAGGAGGCGGCCGCGTTGGCTGCCGCCTGGCCGCCCGAGCGTGCCGCTGCAGCGTGCGGTGTCGCGGCCGCCGACATCGAGCGGGCAGCGCGCGTCTTCGCACGGGGGCGGAGCCTCGCCCTGTGGTCGATGGGCGCTAACCAGTCGCGCGTCGGCACGCTCAAGAACCGCGCGATCATCAACCTCTGTCTGGCGACCGGCAACGTCGGGCGGCCAGGGCGCGGTCCCCTCTCGCTGACCGGCCAGCCGAACGCGATGGGCGGTCGCGAGGTCGGCGGCCTCGCCCACTTGCTGCCCGGCTACCGCCGAGTGGACCGCGCCGAGGACCGCGCCGCGCTTGAGCGCTCGTGGGGGTTGCGACCCGGGTCGATCTCTCCGCGCCCCGGCCTCGCGGCCGTCGAGTTGTTCGACGCGGTGCGGGCTGGACGTGTGCGAGCGATCTGGATTGCCGCGACCAACCCGGTCGTTTCGCTGCCGCGCTCCTACCGCGCGCGCGAAGCATTGGCGCGGGCCGAGCTCGTGGTCGTGCAGGACGCCCACCACCCGACCGAGACGTCGGCGCTCGCGCACGCTGTCCTACCGGCCGCAGCCTGGCCGGAAAAGGACGGGACGATGACCTGCTCGGAGCGGCGACTTTCGCCGCTGCGGCGGGCGCTCGACCCGCCAGGCGAGGCGCTGCCCGATTGGCGCATCTGGCAGAAACTCGCGCACGCGCTCGGGTTCGGCGCAGCCTTCGCCTGGGAGAGCGCCGACGAGGTGTTCGCCGAGTTCGCCGCCCTGACCGCGGGGCGCCCGTGCGACATAAGCGGCGTCGACCGTGAGCTGCTCGTGCGCCGCGGTAGCGTCCAGTGGCCTCTCTCGCGCAGCGCACGCTCACAGGGAGACGAGGAGGGTGCGCCCCGCCTCTACGAGGACGGCCGTTTCAACACCCCCGACGGCCGCGCCCGCTTTTGTGCGACTCCGCCGTTGCCGCCTGACGATCCGCTCGACGAGTCGTTCCCGCTAGTGCTCGTGACCGGCCGTGTGGCCGAGCACTGGCACACGCTGTCGCGCACCGGCAAGTCGCCGAAGCTGCGCGCGTTGAGCCCCGCCCCGGTGCTCGAGCTCGCTCCCGGCGACGCGCGCCGCGCCGGGGTGCGTGACGGCGACGAAGTACGGGTCGTTTCGCGACGGGGCAGCGTCCGCCTACCCGTGCGGATATCGCCTGCGCTCGCCGAAGGTGTCGCGTTCGCGCCCTTCCACTGGGGCGCGCTGCACGCGCCGCCGGGCGCGGGAACGGTAAACGATTTGACGAACCCGGCGGTCGATCCCGAGTCGAAACAACCCGAGCTCAAGTTCGCCGCTGTCCGGCTCGAGCCCGTGCGTGTTCGCGGCTCTGCGAAAAGCGGTGCGGTCAGTGCGCCGCGAGCGACGGGTTCGCACCGCCGTGCGCGCCGTCGCCGTCGCCGGATCGTCGTCGTCGGTGGCGGACCGGCAGCGGTCGCCTGCTGCGAGGAGGTACGGCGGCGCAAAGGGCCGGAGAGTGTCGATCTCACCGTGCTCGCAGCCGAGCCGCACCTGCCGTACGACCGCGTGCGGCTGTCGACGGTGCTCGCCGGCGGACAGAGCGCGAGTGCGCTGGCGCTGCGTCCCCGGGAGTGGTGGCGCGCGCAAGCGATCGATCTTCGGCTAGCGACGGCGTGCACGGCGATCGACGTCGACCGCAGCGAGGCGGTGGCCGCCGACGGCTCGCGCTACCGCTACGACACGCTCGTCCTCGCCACCGGGTCGCATCCTTTCCTGCCGCCGATCGCGGGCATCGATAGCGAGCACGTAGTCGCCTTTCGCACTATCCAGGACTGCGAGCGGATCCTTGCTGCCGCCCGCTCGGCCCAGCGGGCGGTGGTCGTGGGTGGCGGCTTGCTCGGCATCGAGGCCGCCGCCGGGCTGGCAGCGCACGGCGTGGCGGTCACGGTCGTAGAGGGCGCTGCCCACATCCTGCCGCAGCAGCTCGACGCTGGAGCCGCGGCGATCGTCGCTGGCGAGCTCGCGGCGCGCGGAATCGCCAGCGAGTGCGGCACCACGGTCGAACGCATCGACCGCCGCACGGTCACGCTCGGCGACGGACGCGAGCTCGCCGCCGATCTCGTCGTCGTCGCTTGCGGCGTGCGGCCCGCCAGCGAGCTTGCGCGCGCTACCGGGATCGGCTGCCGGCGCGGCATCGTCGTCGACGAACAGATGCGCACCGACGCGCCGCGCGTTCTTGCCTGTGGCGAGTGCGCGGAGCACGAGGGTGTAGTCGCCGGGCTCGTGGCGCCGGCGACGAGCCAGGCGCGTGTAGCGGCGGCGGTCGCTTGCGGCGACCCTTGCGGCTATCACGGCACGGTCCCGGCGGCGCGGCTGAAAGTCGCTGGGCTCGACGTCTTCGCGGTCGGTGTTTCCCGCGGTGACCCCGAGCTCGAGGTGGCGTGGCGCGACGGTCGCGGTCGCGTGTACCGCAAGCTCGTCTTCGCTCGTGACGGCGCGCTCGCGGGCGCGGTGTTCGTCGGCGACCTCGCCGGCGCTCCCACGGTGGCGGAAGCTGTGCGCCAAGGCGAGGCGGTCGATCCCGGTGTCTGCCTGCCCGAGGCGCTGCGCGGTTCCGCCACCGGCGTCGAGCTCGATCCCGAAACAACGGTCTGTTCGTGCAACCACGTGAACGCCGGCACGATCCGTGAAGCGGTGCGCAAGGGGGCGCGGACGTTGGCCGAGATTCAGCGTGCGACACGCGCGT
Organism: Thermoleophilum album; assembly: GCF_028867705.1. Classification (GTDB taxonomy): domain Bacteria; phylum Actinomycetota; class Thermoleophilia; order Solirubrobacterales; family Thermoleophilaceae; genus Thermoleophilum. The sequence continues at coordinate 286,051 of NZ_CP066171.1, forward strand.
CGACCGGCTGCGGATCGTGTGCCGCGGACGTCGAGCGCATCCTCCGCGAGGTGGCGGCGTGAGCACGGGCGACGCGAGCGCTCGCGAACCCCGGACGGCGGCAGGCGCCGCACGTCCAACTGCGCGCGAGTGGCTTGCACGTTTCGCCGCCGCGCTCGGGCTCGAACCGCCCGACGACGCGCAGTTCACGGCACTCCTCGAGCTCGCCGCGGAGGCGGCGCACGCATCCGAGCGCGCAGCGGCCCCGGTCGCCTGCTGGCTGTGCGGCCGCGCCGGCACCGACCCGCTAGCGGCCGCTCGCGTCGCCCGGCAGGTGGCGGACCGATAAGCAGTCTCCGCATCGGCGTCGGACGGCTGCTGCCGTTCCCGCTACTCGGCACCCGTCACACTGTCGGGCGATGCCAGACCCGTCCCGCGAGACCGGACCGAGCGAGGCGACTGCGGTGGTCGCTGCGCGGGCGGAGCCTGACGCCGAGCCGGCTTCGCCTTCGCCGCGGCTGGGAGTGCGCGTCGCCGCAGCGCTCGTAGCGGGTGCCTTCATCGCCTTGCTCGTCTACGGGCTCCTGTCGCGCCCGGGCGGCGGCACTATCGACAGCCGGCTGGCGCGCGGCGAGACACCGACCGCGCCGCGTTTCGCGCTGCCGCTGCTCGTCACCGGCGACCGCCAAGCCCTGGCGCCGCGGCTGCAGCGCGCGCTCGCCGACGGGCGGCTCGGCCTCGACGAGCTGCGCGGAACGCCGGTAGTCCTCAACTTCTGGGCGTCGTGGTGCCCGCCGTGTCGCAGCGAAGCGCCGACCCTCGAGCGCGTGTGGCGGAGGGAGCGGCGCAGCGGCGTGCTCTTTCTGGGCCTGAACATGCAGGACGTGCGCGACGACGCGCGCGCTTTCGTGCGCGACTTTGGCCTCACCTACCCCAGCGTGCGCGAGCCCGACAACGAAACCGCTCGCCGCTACGGCGTCACCGGCCTGCCCGAGACGTTCTTCATCGACGCGCGCGGCCGCGTGGTCGGGCACGTGATCGGCGAGGTGACGGGCGAGCAACTGACGAGCGGTGTTGCGGCGGCGAGACGCGGCATCGCTCTCGGCAGGCGCAGCGGCGGCGATCGCCGCACGACGCGCTAGCGCCGTGGGGAGCGCGATCGCCACGCACAAGCGTGCTCGCCTGGCGCGCCGCGCGCTGGCGCTCGCCGTACTCGCGCTGCTCGGAGCGTTCGCGCTGCCCGCGAGCGCGCTCGCCCACGCGTCGCTCGTGGCGAGCGATCCGGCGCCCGGCTCGCGCCTCGAGCGGGCGCCCGATCGGATCGAGCTGAGCTTCGCCGAGCCGCTCGCGCCACGGCTGTCGCGCGCCGTGCTTGTCGACGAGCGCGGTCGCGCGCTCGCGGCACGTACCGTCGTCGCCGGCAAGCGCATCGTGGTCTTCCCGGCGCGGCCGCTAGCGCGCGGCGGCTATCGCCTCGAATGGAGCACCGTATCGACGGTCGACGGCCACACCCTCGCCGGCAGCGTCGGTTTCGGCGTGCGCGCCCCCGCGCCCGGCTCGACCGGGGCGGCGGCCGCCACCGGACCGTTCGACGTCGGCGGTGTGCTCGGTTTTCTCGGTCGCGCGCTGCTCTATGTCGGCCTCGTCGCGTACGCCGGCCCGCTGTTCGCCGCTGCTGCGCTCGGCACGGGCACGCCCGGCCGTTGGCTGGTTCCCGACACGCTCGCCCCACGCGCCGGTTGCGACGCGAGCGCTCTCGCCCGCCGACGGCGGGCGGTCGAGCGTCTGCACGCTCGCGCCGGGCTGGCCGCGCTCGTCGGCGCGGTCTGCGTGGCACTCGCCGACGCAACTCGCGCTGCCGGAGCGTTCGATCCCGCCGCTCTCAGTGACTTCCTGTTGCAGAGCAGGGCGGGCGTGGGGCGCACGGCGGTGATAGCGGCGCTGGCGCTAGCGCTGTTCGCGCCCCGCCGCGGCCCCGCGCGCCAGCTCTTTTGCCTCGTCGCGATCGCTGCGCTCGCGCTGTCCGGTCACGCTGCATCGGCCGATCCGCAGGCGATAGCGGTAGCTGCCGTTTTCGTGCACGTCGTCGCGGGATCGGCGTGGCTCGGCGGCATCCTTGCGCTCGCCGCCGCCTGGTGGCGCGAGCTCGGGAGCGAAGGCCCACTCCGTCGTGCTCTCGTGCCGGCCGTGCTCGAACCGTTCGGGCTTGTGGCGCTACCGGCGTTTCTGCTGGTCGTCGTCGCAGGCGGCGCGAACGCGGCGCTCAGCATCGGGTCGCCACGGGAGCTCTGGGAGAGCGACTGGGGGCGCGTGTTGCTGTTGAAGATCGAACTGGTGGCGCTAGTCGCTGCGGTCAGCGGGGCGCACGCCCTGGTGCTGCGGCCACGCCTCGGACGCAGCGGTGCGAGCACGACGACCGAGCGACGGCACTGGCGCTTGGTGCGCGGCGAGTCGTGGATCGCGCTCCCGGTGTTGGCGGCGAGCGCGGCGCTGGCAGGCTTCGCGTTGCCGCCGCGACAGGTGCAGGCGACAGCGGCCAGCGCCGATCCCTTCGGTTGTGTCGGCTGTCCGCCCCGGGCGCCGGACCCAGGCGAGATCGCTGTCGCCGACCACGCCGGCCCCGTGCTCGTCGCGGCGTGGCTGCGGCATGCGAGCAGGCAGCGCGTCGCATTCGAGTTGCGCCTGCGCGACCTTCGCGGTCGCGCCTGGGATAGCGAGCCGCGAGTGTCGGGCGCGCGCGCGCTCGCCCAGTGCGGCCCGGGCTGCTGGACCGGGACAGCGCGCGTGACAGGTGGGGAGCTCGCCGTGACCCTCGCCGATCGATCCGCGGGCACGGCACGCGCGCCGGCACGCGCGGTGCTGCCCGCCAGCTTCGATCCCGGTGGGGCGCGACGCGCCCGGCGGGCGCTCGCTCGCGCCGAGCGCACGATGCGCCGCTTGCCGGCGGTCGCCGAATACGAAACGCTGACGAGCGGGATCGGGCGCCCCGTCGCCACCCGCTACCTCTTAGTCGCTCCCGACCGTCTTGCGTTCCGCTTCTCAACCGGTGGTGGCGGCGTCGTGATCGGCCCGCGCCAGTGGCGCCTGCTGCCCGACGGCCGCGTCACGAGCGGCCCCTACTACGGGCGTTTCCGCAGTGCCTCGTGGTTCCGGTGGAGCGCCTACGCCCGCTACGTCGCTTGGCTCGGCGCGACCGCCACCACGATAAGGATCGCCCTCTTCGATCCGGCGACGCCGGTGTGGTACCGGCTCGAGATCGATCGGCGCAGCGCGCGCGTGCGCCGCGTGCGGATGATCGCTCCCGCCCACTTCATGACCCAGGTCTTCACCCTGCCGCGGCGCGTGCCGGCGATTCGCCCACCGACGGACGCGTTCCCCGTGCCCGCTCCCTAGACTCGGGGACGCGCAGCGCGGCGCGCGCCGCTCTCCCCGCTCGCTACCCGTTCGCGAAGCGAGCATGGGGTGAGACGGGCGTGCGCGGCGCGATCCTTGCTGGGGAGTGGTCTAACGGCAAGACGCGGGCCTTTGGAGCCCTGAGATCCCGGTTCGAATCCGGGCTCCCCATCTGCCCAGGCCAGCCGCCACCCCTCTGCGATGCCCGCCGCTGCACCCGCGCCACTGCCCGTCGACCCGGCGAGCGATGTCGTGCTCGAGCTCGGCGTGCCAGGGTGGGTTTACGTGGCGGGCGCTCCGTACGAACTGCGTGCGCGGCGGGGGGAGCGCGCGCTAGCGCGCGCCCGCGGGCCCTTCGTCGAGGTCAGCGGTCCCGACCGTGCCGAGCGCGGCAAGGCGCTCGCCCGCTGGTACCGCCGTACGGCGCGCGAACTGCTCGGCAGCGCGCTCGCCGCCGACGCTGAGCGCCTAGGTCTGCGCCCGCAGCGGCTCGCGATCCGCGACCAGCGCACCCGCTGGGGCTCCTGCTCGACGCGCGGGACGGTGTCGCTGAACTGGCGGTTGGTGATGGTGCCGCCACCGGTGGCGCGCTACGTGATCGTCCACGAGCTCTGCCATCTCGAGCACCCCAACCACTCGCCCGCCTTCTGGCGGGCGCTCGCGGCGGCGCTGCCCGAGTGGCGCGACGGTCACCGCTGGCTTCGCCGCCACGCGCTCGCGCTGATGAGCTATCGCCCCGCCCACTCGGCACTCTGATCGCTCCGCGCGCGGTGCGGTGGGAGCAGGCTCGGCGCTACGCTGCCTGCGCGTGGCACCGATCCCCTTCGACTGCTTGATCCTGGCCGCGGGGCAGGGCACGCGCATGCGCTCGCGGCTCGCGAAGGTTCTCCACCCGCTCTGCGGGAGACCGATGCTGTGGTGGGTTGTGGAGGCCGCCCGCGCCGCCGGGGCGGCGCGCATCGCCTGCGTCGTGCGGCCAGGCAGCGGCGTCGGTGAGCGCCTCCCGGCCGGCGTAGAGGAGATCGAGCAGCGGGTCGGCGAGGGCACCGGCGCGGCAGTGTTGGCGGCGCGCGAGTGGGCCGATCGCGAACGCCCGCTGGTGTTGCTGTCGGGCGACCACCCCCTCGTCAGCGCCGAGGTGGTGCGTGCGCTGGTTGCCGAGCACGCCGAAAGCGGCGCGGCGGCGACGCTGCTCACGAGCGACGAGCTCGACCCGAGCGGCTACGGCCGCGTCGTGCGCGGCGCCGACGGCAGCGTCGAGCGGATCGTCGAAACCAAGCACAGCGAGGGAGTTCCCGACGAGATCCTCGCCATCCGCGAGGTGAACATCGGCATCTACGCCTTCCGTCCGGAGCCGCTTTTTGCCGCGCTCGAGCGCGTGCGCGAGGAGCGCGGCGAGCGCTACTTGACGGCCGTGTTCCCGCTGCTCGCCTCGGCTGGCGAGCGCGTCGCGGCCGTTCCCACCACCGACGTCGCCGCTGCCTTCGGCGTCAACACGCGCGTCGACTTGATGCGCGCCGAGGCGGTCGCGCGTGAACGGCTGATCGAACGCTTGGCGCTGGCCGGCGTGACGTTCGAAGCGCCGCAAGCCACGGTCATCGAAGTCGACGTCGAGATCGGTCCCGACACCGTGATCGGCGCTGGCTGCACGTTGCGCGCAGGCACGCGTGTCGGCAGCGACTGTCGGATCGGGCCGTGCGCGACACTCGAGCGCGCGCGGGTCGGCGACGGCGTCACCATCGAGCACGCCCGCCTCGTCGACTGCGAGGTGCACGACGGGGCGACGGTCGGGCCGTTCGCCTATCTGCGACCGGGCACGGTCGTGCGCGCCGGCGCCAAGATCGGCACCTTCGTGGAGGTCAAGAACGCCGACATCGGCGAACGCGCCAAGGTGCCGCACCTGTCGTACCTCGGCGATGCAGAGGTCGGCGCCGACGCCAACGTCGCTGCCGGCAACATCACCGCCAACTACGACGGTCGCGCCAAGCACCGCACCGTCATCGGCCCGCGCGTTCGTACGGGTGTCGACACGGCGTTCGTGGCGCCGGTAACTATCGGCGAGGGGGCGTACACTGGGGCTGGTTCCGTGATCACCAAGGACGTGCCGCCCGGCGCGCTCGCGATTGCCCGTGCTCGCCAGCGGAACGTCGAAGGTTGGGTCGAGCGCTTCCACGGGAGGGACGACAAGAAGGCATGAGCCGCCCGATCGATGCCGCGCCTGCGGTACTTCCAGAGACAATCATCTCGGCGGGCTACGAGAAGCGTCTCATGGTCACCGCTGGCCGTGCCAGCCTCGACCTCGGCGCGAAGATCGCCGACCGCCTCGGCGTGCGGCTTACCGACGCCGGTCTCAAGACGTTCTCCGACGGCGAGGTCTACTGCCGCTACAAGGAGTCGATCCGCGGCGCCGACCTCTTCATCGTCCAGTCGATCTGCGGCTCCGAGCGCGAGGGCTTGACGGTCAACGATGCGCTCGTCGAGCTGCTGCTGATGGTCCATGCTGCCAAGCACGCGTCGGCGCACCGCATCGTCGCGGTCTGCCCCTGGTACGGCTACTCGCGCCAGGACAAAAAGTCCGCCCCGCGCGAGCCGATCTCGGCGCGGCTGGTGGCCGAGACGCTAGAGGTGGCGGGCATCGACCGGATGGTGACGATGGACCTGCATGCCGGGCAGATGCAAGGCTTCTTCTCGAAACCGGTCGACCACATGACGGCGATGCCGATCCTCGTCCAGTACGTGCAGGACCAGCTTTTGCCGCAGCACGGCGACCTCGTGATCGTCGCTCCCGACGCCGGCCGAGTTAAGCTCGTGCGCAAGTTCGCCCAGAAGGTCGGTGCTCCGTACGCGCTGCTCGAAAAAGAGCGGCCGGCGCAGCAGGTCGCCGAGATTGGCCACGTGATCGGCGACGTCAAGGGCAAGGTGGCGGTGATCGTCGACGACATCATCGACACCGGGGGGACGCTCGCGGTTGCCGCCGAAACCGTGCTCGACGAGGGCGCGCGCGAGGTCTACGCGGTCGCCACCCACGGCATCTTCTCTGGACGTGCCTACGAGATCCTCGGCAACTCGCCGCTGTCGGGCATCGTCGTCACCGACACCGTGCCGCTCAAGGCGGGAGCGCCACCGCTGATCCGCCAGCTCACCTGCGCCGACATCCTCACCGACACGATCCGGCGGATCTTCACCGACGATTCGGTGTCGGAGATCTTCGCCGGCGAGAACCAGCTCTTCTGACGCTCGCGACGGCGCCGCTGCGCCTCAGCGGCGCACGAGCGGCTCGCGGCGCGTTCCGCGTGCTTCGAAGTACTCCCACTCCGCTTCGCCGAGCTCGGTCGCGGGCGGGTCGCCGAACCACCACTCGCGCCCGATCCGGTGCCAGTTGCGGGTAGCGCGGAGCTTGCCGAGCACGGCGAGCACGCCCGTCTCCATGCGCCGGCCGAGCAGCTCGTTGGCTGGGAGGCTTTCGCGGCGCAAAAGGTCGTAGAAGCCCGAGCGCGGGTCCGACATCGCCGCGATCACACTCATCACGAGCGGCGGATCGATCGTCACTTCGCGGTCTTCGAGGTACCAGCCGGCAACCGCGCGCACATGCTCCATCAGCCGTTCGGCATCGACCTTGCGCGGGTTGCGCAGAAAACCGAGCTCGTGGAGGGCGCGCCGGGCACGTTCGGGGTCGCCGGCGACGACAGCGTCGAGCGCCGCGACCTCGAGCTGGATCTGCTCGCGGTCGAGCTGTTTGGTCATACCGAAGTCGAGGAAGGCGACGCGACCGTCGTCCATCAGCAGGTAGTTGCCGGGATGGGCGTCGGCGTTGAACTGCTGCAGGTGGTAGATCGAGCCGTAGTGGTAGCGGTAGACGATCTCGCCGAAACGGTCGCGTTCGGGCTGGGGGAGGGTGCGGACGTGCTCGAAGTCGTGCCCGTCGACCCACTCGGTCACCAGCACCAGGCGTCGTGACAGCCGCGTGACGACGTCGGGCACGTAGATGAACGGGTGGCCGCGGTAGGCGCGCGCGAAGGTGCGCTGGCGTTGCGCCTCGAGCTCGTAGTCAAGCTCCTCTTCGACGCGCTCGCGCAGCTCGCGCGCCACCGCACGGGCGTCGAGGCCGGGCGCTATCGCCTTCGCGAAACGCAGCACGACACCGGCGTTCTGCAGGTCGGCGCGAAGCGCCTCGGCGATCCCCGGGTACTGGACCTTGACAGCGACGCGCCGACCGTCGTGAAGCAGCGCACGGTGGACCTGGCCGATCGAGGCGGCGGCCGCTGCCTCCTCCTCGATCTCAGCGAACGCCTCGGCGAGCGGCATCTCGAGCTCGCGCTCGATCACCTTCCGCACCTTGCGCCACGGGAGCGCAGGTGCGTGGGCGCGCAGCTGCGCGAGCTTGCGCTGGTAGAGGTCGGCGTACTGGGGCGGCAGGAACTCGGTGTCGATGAACGACGCCAGCTGGCCGAGCTTGAGCGCGGCACCCTTCATCCGCCCGAGGGTCTCGACCATCCGCTCGGCCGCCTCCTCGTGGAGCTCCTCGAGCGCGCGCTCGGCCTCGCTGCGGCTACGGGTCAGGTTGCGCGCCCGCGTCGAGGCGTAGCGTGCGCCCTCGCGACCGAGCACCGACCCCACCGCCACCGTGCGGCGCAGGCGTCCACGGGGAAGTTCGTCTTTCGCCACCGCTGCAAGCGTAGGCGCCCGCGCCCTTCAAGTTGCGAACTGTCGCTCCGACTAACGGGGCGCCTGCCTCCGCCGACGGACGAGCCATGCAAGCGCGAGCTGCCACCACCACCCCTACGCACTTCGAGCCGTTAGCGGTGCCGGACGCTGGCCCCGAGCGCCACGACGAGCGCGCGCATCTCGACGCGATCGCCGCCCGCTTCTCGAGCCACGACGGTTTCAACGCCCGGCTCGTCGACTTCCGCTTCGAGACACTCGAGCCGTGGCTCGCGGGTGCCGAGCGGGTGCTCGAGCTGGGGTGCGCCGACGGTCGCATGACGGAACGGTTGGCGCGGTGCGTGCGCCACCTAACCGCGGTCGACGGTTCGAGCGAACAGGTCCGGCGGCTGCGCGCGCGTCTGCCCGCGGTCGAGGTGGTGCACGCGCTGTTCGAGGAGTACGTCCCGTCGCAGCGCTTCGACCGTGTCGTGCTCGCCCACGTGCTTGAACACGTGCGCGACCCGGTCGCGCTGCTGCGCCGGGCCGCCTCCTTCGCCGAGCCCGGAGGTCTGCTCCTCATCACCGTGCCGAACGCCGACTCGTTGCACCGCCAGGCGGGGGTCGCGATGGGTCTGATCGGGGCCGTGACCGACCTCGACGAACAGGATCGTCGGATCGGCCATCGCCGCGTGTACACGCGCACCGCGCTGCTCGCCGACGTCGCCGCTAGCGGTCTCGCTGTCGAACATGTCGGCGGCGTGTTCTTGAAGCCCCTTCCGAACAGCGCGATCGAGCGTTACTGGAGCGACGAGCTGATCCGCGCCTACTTCGAGCTCGGCCGCCGTTACCCCGAAATCGCCGCCGAGATCGTCGTCGTCGCCCGCGTGCCCCAAGCGACCGAGACGGGCACGCCGGAGCCAGGAGCGGCTGAAGCGTGAGCGGGCGGTGCGGCAAAAGGGGCCGGCGGGTGCGTGTCGGCGTCGCCGGCGCCGGTGCGATGGGCGCCAACCACGCCCGCGCGCTCAACTCCCTGCCGCATCTCTGCGAGCTCGTTGCGGTCTACGACCCCGACCACGCGCGTGCCCAGGCGGTGGCGGCGCGAACCACCGCCCGCGTCTGCTCTTCGCTCGAGGAGCTGATCGAGCGCGTCGACGCCGTCTGTATCGCCTCGCCGAGCAGCTGTCACCCGCAGCAGGTGGCGCTCGCGCTCGCCGCCGGTCGCGACGTCTTCGTCGAGAAGCCGTTGGCGCTCGAGGCAGCCGCGGCGCGCTCGCTCCGCGACGACGTCGTGCGCGGCAGCGACCGCATCGTTCAGGTCGGCCACATCGAGCACTTCAACCCAGCCGTGCGCGAGCTGCGTAAGCTCGCCGCTGGCGAACAGCTCGTCGCAGTCGAGATGCAGCGCCTCAGCCCGTGGCACGGTCGGATCGCCGACGCCGACGTGATCCAGGACCTGATGCTGCACGATGTGCACGTGCTCCTCACCCTCGCCCGGGCGCCGATCGCCGGCCTGGCCGCGTTCGCCAGACACGTGCGCAGCGCCGATCGCAGCGCCGACCACGCCGTCGCGACCGTGGCCTTCGCCGACGGCTTGATCGCGGCGCTGTCGGCGAGCCGGGTCACCGAGGAGAAGGTGCGCCGTCTGGCGGTCACGAGCGAGCACGCCTACATCACGCTCGACTACGTGCGGCGGACGATCGAAATCTGTCGCTCGACGAGCCTCCACGCTGACGCGCGCGACCAGCGCAGCTACCGGCAAGAAAGCGTCGTCGAGCGGGTGTTCGTGCCGCCCGAAGAGCCACTCGTCGCCCAGCTGCGCGCCTTTCTCGAATGCGTGCGCGAGCGTCGCCCGCCCGAGGTCGATGTCGACGACGCCGTGCGCTGTCTCGAAGTGGTCGAGGCTCTTCGCCGCAGCGCCGGGCTGGTGCCCGGCGAGCGCGGGGAACGACCTGTCGCTGCCACGGCGAGCGTGCTGGCGGGGGTGGCCGTGTGAGACGGGTGCTCGTGACCGGTGTGGGCGGTCCCGCCGGCGTCAACTTCGTGCGCTCGCTGCGTGCCGCGGCGGACGACTACTACATCGTCGGCACCGACACCAACCGTCACCATCTCGAGTGGCCGGAGGTCGACGCCGCCTACGTGGCACCCCGCTGCGACGATCCCGCCTACCCCGAGTTCTTGTGCGAGCTGGTCGCGCGCGAGGGGATCGAGTTCGTCCATCCCCAGCCCGATCCCGAGGTGCGAGCGGTGTCGGAGCTGCGCGACCGCATCCCCGCCCGCGTCTTTCTGCCCGACCGCGAGACCGTTCGCATCTGTCAGGACAAGCGCCGCTCGGGCGAGCTGTGGCAGCGCGCCGGTGTCCACACCGCGCCCTCGCTCGCAGTGCGCGACCGTGCCGATCTCGAGCGAGCTGCCGAAACGCTCGGGCTGCCGTTCTGGCTGCGCGCAAGCGGCGGGGCCGGCGGGCTCGCGGCCACGCCGGTCGCCGCTGTCGAGGCGGGCTGGCACTGGTTGCGCTACTGGCAGCTCACGCGCCCCGGGCTCGAGTTCGTGGCGCAAGAGCTGCTCCCGGGCGCGAACTTCGCCTTCACCTCGCTTTGGCGCGACGGCGAGCTGGTCTGCGCACAGCTGCGGGAGCGGCTCGAGTACATCTACCCGCACCTCACGCCGTCCGGTGTGACGGGAACGCCGGCGGTCGCGGTGACGCGCGACCGTCCCGATGTCGAAGAGATCGCGCTGCGCGCGGTGCGCGCGGTCGACCGGCACGCCAACGGTGTCTTCTGCGTCGACCTCAAAGAGGACGCGGATGGTGTAGCGCGACCGACCGAGATCAACTGCGGCCGCTTTTTCACGACGAGCTACTTCTTCACCGCCGCCGGCCTCAACATCCCCGACCTCTACGTACGGTTGGGGTTCGGTGAGGACCCGCGCCCGGGCGAGATCGGGCGGTTGCGGGAAGGGCTTTTGTGGATCCGCCACATCGACTGCCCGGCGGTGCTCGCCGACGAGCACGAGCTCGCGAGCACGGGGTACCTCGGCGCGCGGGTGGACGGGCCCGCAAGCCGTCGCAGTGCCGAAGGTGTGTCGCCCGCCGTCGACGGCGACACGGATCCACCTGCCCGAGCGGCTGCACCGGTGGCAGGAGGTGCCGAGGCGTGACGCGCGCCGGAGGCGAGGCCTTGCCGGACGGCACCGAGCTGGTGGTGCTCGACCTCGACGGAACGCTCGCGCGGCTCGACATCGACTGGGCCCAGCTGCGAAAGCTCGCCAACGAGCGTGGCCGCGCGCTGTTGGGAGCGGCAGCACCGGTCGGCGTCCTCGCGACACTTCGCGCGCTCGCAGCCCGCGGTCACCGCGCAGTGGCGCGCGAGCTGGAAGCGGTCGTCGCCGAGCGCGAGCGCGCCGCCGCCGCGCGCTGCGAGTTGAACGCGGCTCTTTGTGCTTGGCTCGAGCGCGAAGCGGCGGGATTGCCGCTGGCCGTTCTGACGCTCAACGACGCTGCAGCGGCGCGGACCGCGCTCGCGCGCGCCGGACTCGAGGATCGCGTGGTGGCGGTCGTGGGCCGCGGCGACGCGCCGCCGAAACCCGACCCGACGGGGCTGTTTGCGATCGTCGACAGCGTCGGCTCGCGGCCGGAGCGTGTGCTGCTGATCGGCGACTCCGAGGTCGATGCCGAGTGCGCGTTCGCCGCTGGCGCTCGCTTCCGCTGGGTCGACGAGATCGGCTGTGCTTGGACGTGCGGCGACCTGTTGCGCGCGTGAGCGATGAGCGCGGCTTTCCACCGAGCGGGGATAGACGGCCGCAGCGAACGCCCGGGGCCGGGCGGGGGAACAGGTTCGGGTGCAGGTGCAGGTGCAGGTGCAGGTGCAGGTGTGGGCGCGCTACCCAAGATCAGCTGTTTGATCGTCACCTACTCCTTCGAGCGCTTCATCGTGCGCGCGATCGAGAGCGCGCTCGCTCAGGACTATCCGCGCGAGCTGCTTCAGATCGTCGTCGTCGACGACGGGTCGCCCGATCGCACCCCCGAGCTCGTGCGTCCCTACAGCGACCGCGTGCGTTACGTGCGCCAGCCGAACCGCGGCTTGGTAGCCGCCTTCAATCGCGGCCTGCGCGAGATCGACGGCGACGTTTTGATGCTCCTGTCGGGCGACGACGAGTGGCCGCCGTCGCGTGCCCGGCTGCACGCCGAGTTCCTCTCCCGCCATCCCGAGGTCGGCCTCGTCTACGGCGACATGGAGGTGATCGATGCCGACGGGGCGACGATCGAGCCGTCGTTCTGGCGGGCGACCGGGCACGTGCCGCAGCGGGGTGATGTGCTCGGCCGGCTGTTGCGCGGCAACTTCATCTCCGGCGGCGCGATGTCGGTGCGGATGAGCCTCGCCGACCGCTTCGCGCCGCTGCCCGCCGACTGCGCTTGGGAAGACTGGTGGATCGCGACGCGCGTCGCCGCGGTCGCCGCAGTCGACTACACGCCGCAGTGCGTCTACCGCTACCGCTGGCACGGCAACAACATGAATCTCGGTGCGCGCGGCCGCCGCTTCGCCGAGCTCTTGGTGCGCGAGTTGCCCTTCCGGCGCCGGCTCCTCGCAGAGGTCGAGCTCGAACGGTTGGCTGCCGAGGACGTTTACGCCGGCGCGGTAGCGCTCGTGCGTTCGCTGGCGGTGGCAAGCGAGCGCACGTCGACACCAGCGACCGAGCTCGCGCCCGTTACCGAAGCTGACCGCGAGCGCGCCGGCGAGCGTCTCGAGCGCGCCCGCGCGGCGCTTGCCGCCGGCGCGTGGCTCGACGCGCTTGCCGACACGACGCGCGCGCTCGCTGCCGACCCGCACGACCCAAGCGCCGTCGCGCTGCTCGAGCGGTGCGCGCAAGCGCTCGGCCTGGTAACACAGGCGAGCGTGCCCGCCTCCGCCGCCAGCGGCGCCGCGGCCCAGCGGCCCGCGCCGCTCGGCGATGACGTGCGCGCAGTCGTCCTGCTCGCCGACGGGCGCGAGCTCGCGGCCGCGCCCGAGCTGATCGCTGCCTACGCCCGTGTCGTCGGCGACGACGATCCAGTCACGCTCGTGATCGCGCTGCCGCCCGACGACGGCGCGGTGGTGGCGGCGCTCGAACGTGCTGTGTCGGCGGCCGGGGCCGACGGGCCCGGCAGCCCCGACCTTCTGGCGCTGCCACTGCCGGACGATGGCTGGGAGACGCTGGCGGCGTCGGCGCACGGCTTCTACGGGCCACGGCCGTCGGCGGCGGCGCTCGCCGGGCTGCCCGCAGTCGCGCCCGCCGAGCTCGCTGCTTTCCTTGCGCGTGTCGTCGAGCGCCGGAAGCGGGCGCAAGACACGGCGGGCGCAGCCGCCCCCACGCCCAGTGCGGGCACAGTCACCGACGGGCGGCGGGCGGGCACAGCCACCGACCGCCACCGGGCGAACACAGCTACCGCCGCCCGTACCGCAACCGCTTGAGCCGCCGGCCGGGGCGCGGCGACGCCGTTTTGGCGCTACACTCGCGCGCTCGTGGCAGGAGCCCAACGACCGCTGCTGGAAGTCGAGGAGCGCGCCGAGCTCGGCTCGCGCGCCGCCCGTCGCCTGCGCCGCGCCGGCCTGATTCCCGGCGTCATCTACGGCGCCGGGCACGAGCCGCTGCCCTTCAAGGTTCCGGCGGGCCGTCTGCGGCAGGTGCTCGCCGAGGGTGCCACCGTCATCGACGTCAAGGTCGGGAGCGGCAAGCCGGCGCCGGCGGTCGTCAAGGAGCAGCAGCTCGATCCCGTGCGCGACGTGGTCATCCACGTCGATCTGCAGCAGGTGCGGCTCGACGAGCGGGTCACCGCGGTCGTGCCGCTCGAGCTCGCCGGCGGCGACGACGCGCCGGGCGTCCGCCAGGGCGGCGTGCTCGACCACGTGCTCTGGGAGGTCGAGATCGAGGCGCTCGCCAGCGACCTGCCCGAGAAGATCCTCGCCGACGTGTCGCGGCTCGAGCTCGGTTCGACGCTCACACTGGGCGAGGTCGAGCCGCCCGCGGGCGTGACGATCCTCGGCGATCCCGACGACGTGGTCGCGACGATCGTCCCGCCGACGCGCGAGGATGAGGGCGAGGCCGGCGCCGAAGAGGAGCCGGAGGTCGCCGGCCGCGGCGACTCCCAGGGCGAAGGGGAGGGCGAGAGCTCCTGAGCCGGCCTGCCGGCGCCGGGGCGGCGCCGTCCAGCCGGGTCGCTTTCCTTGTCGTCGGGCTCGGCAACCCCGGTCCGCGCTACGAGCGCACGCGGCACAACGTCGGTTTCGACGTCGTTCGCGAGGTGGCGCGCCGCTGGGGTGTCGACCGTTTCGAACGGCGCTACGCCGGCGAGTTCGCGACGGGACGCGCCGGCGCTGGCGGTCCCCGCGTCGCGCTTTTGCTGCCGCACACCTTCATGAACGAGTCGGGGCGCAGCGTCTCCGCCGCCCGCGGTGCGCTGCGCGTGGCGCCCGAACAGGTGGTGGTGGTTCACGACGAGATCGACCTCCCCTTCGGCGTCGTGCGCGTCAAACAGGGTGGCGGCACGGCCGGCCACCGCGGGCTCAAATCGGTGCGCGAGGGGCTCGCCAGCAGCGATTTCTGGCGCGTCCGCGTCGGGGTCGGGCGGCCCGACAGCACCGATCCCGAAATCGTCTCGCGCTGGGTTCTCGGGCGCTTCGACGAGCCGGAAGCGGCGGTGCGCGAACTGATCGCGGCGGCCGCTGACGCTCTCGAGCGGCTGGTCGCCGACGGCGGGCTGGGCGCCGACGGCGCGTAGAGTCGCGAGCGATGGGCGAGCTGCGAGCCGTAGTGCGTGACGGTGCCGAGCAGCCGGCGGTGCGCGCGCTCGTCGATGACCTGAGGCGCGGAAGCACCGACGCCTTCGTGTCGCAGAGCATGCGCGCGTTCGTGCTCGGCTCGCTGTTCGAAGCCGAGCACAAACGTCCGGCGCTGGTGGTGGTCGCCGACGACCGCGCCGCCGCAAACCTCGCTGCCGACCTGCGCGCGCTGCTCGCCCCGCGGCTCGTCCGCCTCCTCCCGGCGCGCGGCGTGCGCTACGAGTCGCACCTCGCACCACCGCCCCACCTTGTCGGTCTGCGCGTCGCGGCGGTGGACGCCCTGATCGACAGTCCGGCCGGCGAGCAGCCGGTGGTCGTGGCGTCTGTCCAGGCGCTCGCCGAAAAGCTTCCCGATCCCGAGCTGCGGCCGCGCGGCTTCGTGATCGAGCGCGGCGAGCTGCTCGACCTCGACGAGTGCGTCGCGCAGCTCGTCGAACTCGGCTACGAGCGCGTCGAGCAGGTCGAGGAGCGCGGCCAGTTTGCGGTCCGCGGCGACATTCTCGACATCTATCCCGCCACCGAGGAGCGCGCGGTGCGCTGCGAGCTCTTTGACATCGAGATCGAGCGGCTCGCCTGGTTCTCCACATTCACCCAGCGCACGCTCGCCGAGGCCGAGCGGGTGGAGATCGCGCCGGTGTCCGAGCTGGCGCGCGAGCACCGCGAGCGCGCCGAGCTCGCCGCACACGCCGACGACGAGCGACCCGAGATCGCCGAGCTTTTGCCGGTCGATCGCTTCCGCCGCCTGCTCGACTTGGTTCCGAGCGAAGCGATCGTGGCGGTCGTCGACCGCGACGAGGTGCGGACCTCGCTCTCCGAGCTGTGGGACGAGGTCGAGGCGATCTTCGGCGGCCGCGACGCCAGCCACCTCTATGTCGAGCCGTCGGAGCTCGAGCGCGATCTCGACGCGCGCGTTGCGCTCCGCCTGTCGTCGGTCGCAAGCGGACAGGC